>CAITIX010000057.1 GCA_903892565.1 uncultured Acidobacteriia bacterium | reverse complement strand
TGAGTCGGCAACGGCCTTGGCTAAACAAGCCGAGGCGGACGCGCAGCGTTATGAGAATCTGGTAAAGACGGGCGACGTTTCGCGCAGCGCCTACGAAAAAGCTCGAACGTCCGCAGATACGGCGCAGGCGCAGGCGAATTCGGCAAAGCAGCAATATGAAGCGATGCTGAACGGCGCGCGGCAAAACTTTCAAGGTGTGTCGGGCGCGCAAGCGTCGCTGGAAGGAATGCGCGCACAGACGGAACTCGCGAAGAAGGCCCTTGAAGACACGATGATTCGGGCCCCATTTGCAGGGTACGTGAGTGCCAGGCCCATTGCTTCGGGTCAATATGTCGCATTGACGAACAAGATCGCGACGGTTCTGCTCATCACGCCGATCAAGCTGGAATTACAAGTGCCTGAAGCAAACGCTCCGCAGATGAAGCTGAATGCGAGTGTGGAGGCGAGTGTTCCTGGCTATCCAGGACGTGTGTTTCTCGGCAAAGTGGCCGCAATCAATCCTGCGATTGAAACGAATTCCCGCACGTTCACGGTTGTCGCCGAGTTTGCGAATGCCGATATTGCATTGAAGCCGGGCATGTTTGCGACCGCGCGCATCTTGTTGCCTGGATCGTCCACCGGAATCTTTGTTCCCCGCAAAGCCGTAAGCACGGATGCGACCACCAATTCGTCGCAGGTGTTTTTTATTCGCGACGGGAAGGCCCGCGTGGCGGTGGTTCAGTTGGGTATCGTTGACGGCGATCTCGTGCAGATTCTCACTGGACTATCTCCGGACGCGGTGGTTGCGACGGATCACTTGCAAGATCTTTACGACAGCCAGACCGTGCAGGTGGCCGCGTCTGCAAGCGATCCGGCACCGGCGGAGAAAGGGCGTTAGGTCATGCACAAACTTGCCGCACTTTGCGTTCGACGTCCGGTATTCGCCACGATGCTGATCCTGGCGTTGATGGTGATCGGCGCGTTTTCCTTCACAACGCTGGGCCTCGATCTGTTTCCAAAGATCGATTTGCCGACGATTGTCGTGACTACGAGCAATCCCGGTTCCTCCGCCGAAGAAATGGAAACCGAGATTACGAAGCGGGTGGAGGACGCGATCAATACAACGAGCGGAATCGACTCGATTACGTCGACGTCCATCGAAGGGTCTTCCACCGTCGTCGTTCAATTCTCCCTCGATAAGAGTGGCGATGTGGCGGCGCAGGAAGTTCGCGACAAAGTTAATCGCATCATCCCCAATTTGCCTGAGACGACGAAAACTCCGATTGTCCAAAAAATGGATCCGGATGCGACTCCGGTGATGCAGATCGTCATCTCGTCTCCGCGGCCTTTGCGGGACGTCACCGAAATTGCGGATAAGCAGATTCGTCCGCGTTTGGAAAATATCAAGGGTGTGGGCCAGATTTCGATTGTGGGTGGTTTGAAGCGCGAGATCCGCATTTGGGTGGATCCCGAAAAGATGCGCGCCTACAATCTGCCGATTACGGACGTGACGAACGCGTTGCGGCAGCAAAACATGGAGCTTCCCGGTGGCAGCGTCAATGAAGGCGAAAAAGAATTTTCCGTACGGACGCTGGGGCGTTTGGTCGATCCTGCACAGTTCAACGAAATTGCGATCGCGCGCAGAGGCCCATATGTGGTGAGGCTTTCCGACATTGGCCGCGCGGAGGATTCGGAAGAAGAGCCGACGACTGCCGCTCGCCTCAACGGCAATCCTGCCGTCACGCTCACGGTCAGCAAGCAGTCCGGTGAAAATACGGTGGCGACGGCGGATGCGATAAAAGCCCGCATTAAAGAGATCCAAGGTGGGCTGCCGAAGGACTTGCAGTTCCAAATCGTAAACGACCAATCGCAATATATAAAAAGCGCGCTGCATACCTTGGAAGAGCATCTGATCGAAGGCAGCATCTTCGCGGCGATCATCATCTACTTCTTCCTCGCGAATATTCGCACCACGCTGATTGCGGCCGTTGCGATTCCGACGTCAATTGTTTCTACCTTCGGGCTGATGGCCGGGATCAATCTCGATTTGAATCAGATTACGATGCTGGCGTTGACTTTGATGGTCGGCATTGTGATCGATGACGCCATTATTGTGTTGGAGAATATTTACCGGCACATGGAAGAGAAGGGCCTCCCTCCCTTCCAGGCGGCCGTCGAAGGAACCCGCGAGATCGGCCTCGCTGTGATGGCGACAACTGCGTCGTTGCTCGCCGTATTTCTGCCCATCGGATTCATGGGTGGCATCATCGGGCGATTCTTCTCGTCGTTCGGCTTTACGGCTTCTTTCGCCATCGCCGTTTCGTTGCTTGTATCTTTCACTTTGACGCCGATGTTGTGTGCGCGATTTATCAAAATCCCGCGTAACGCCGATGGCTCCGTACGCCACAGTTCACGCGATTCCAAATTCTTCGCGTTCTTGGATCGTTATTACACGCGGATGTTGGAATGGTCCATGCAGCACCGCAAGACGATGGTGGCGATCAGCGTGGCAGTATCCTTGATGACCATTCCTTTGGTGAAAATCGTTGGGAAAAGCTTTATTCCTACGGAAGATCGTTCTGAATTTCAAGTCTACGTGCGAGCGCCCGAAGGAACATCGCTTGCGGGTACGTTGACCATCGCGGAAAGAATTGCGCGCGATATTCGCGGATTGCCGGGCGTCACGACCACGCTGACATCGATTGGGACAAGCAACGCGGGCTTCGGTGGATCCATGGCGAGTTCGGCGAACCGTGCGAGCATCTACGTGAAGCTCGTGGCTCAGGATCAACGTAATCTCTCGCAGGACGATCTCATGATCCGCGCCCGTGCGTTGATGAAGAACTATCCCAAAGAGCTTCGCACGAGTGTTGGACAAGCGAATGGTCCGGGTGGTGGCCAATCCGATGTGCAATTCGTAATCAGTGGTCCGGATCTGGATAAGCTCGATGCGTACTCCAAGATGTTCATGGAGAAGATGGCGAAGATTCCGTATGCGACGGACATTGACACGTCGTTGGTTTTTGGCAAGCCCGAGTTGCGCGTAGAGATCGACCGTCAACGTGCGGCCGATTTGGGTGTTCGGGTCAACGATATTGCCGTAGCCCTTAATACGATGGTTGCGGGGCAGGTGGTCTCCACATTTAACTCGAATGGCGAACAATACGATGTTCGGCTGCGCGCAGCACGCGAGTTTCGCACCAGTGCGGAGGGTCTGTCGCAGATGACGGTGGCGTCCACGTCGCGACCGGGCGGCTGGGTGCCGCTGGATCAAGTGGTCCGCATTAAGAATGGAACGGCTCCCTCGTCTATCGGACGCCGGGATCGCCAGCGCAACGTGACGCTCGGCGCGAATGTGCTGCCCGGAGGTTCGCAAGGTGCTGTGATTAACGGCATCAATGACATCGTGAGTGAAGTGAAGCTGGATCCTGAGTACAGCACCGGATTACAGGGCACCAGTCGCGAGCTCGCGCGAACGGTCTACTATTTCGGGGTCGCCATCGCTCTGACGTTCATCTTTATGTACATCGTGCTGGCAGCGCAGTTTGAGTCGTTCCTACATCCGTTCACCATCCTGCTGACGCTCCCCATCGCGATTCCGTTCGGGATCTTTTCTTTGTGGGCCGCTGGACAGACGATCAATGTTTACTCGGCACTCGGGATGCTGCTCCTATTCGGCATCGTGAAGAAGAATGCGATTTTGCAGATTGATCATACGAATGGTTTGCGCGAACTCGGCGTCGAACGGCATGAGGCGATCATCCAGGCGAATCGCGATCGTCTGCGGCCTATTCTAATGACCACCATGGCGCTAGTGGCGGGCATGCTGCCTCTGGTCTTGTCCACCGGAGATGGATCTGCTACGAATCGTTCCATCGGTGTGCTGGTGGTTGGCGGACAAACGTTGTGCCTCTTGCTCACACTTTTGGCGGTGCCTGTGTTTTATTCTCTGTTCGATGACGCGAAACAGCTTCCTTTGGTGCGACGGATCTTCGGCGGAAAGCTGGACGACCGAGTGCCGCGAGGAGCAGTTCCGCAGCCGGCGCAGTTCCGCATGGAGGACCACGCGTGATGCGTCAACAACGGCAGTTTGTTCTCGGGATGTTCCGTTTCCGCATGCTTCAAACATTCACCTCAACTGTGGTGATCGCGACGCTTTGTCTGCCGGCTTTGGCGCAAGCGCCGACAGAAGACGCGAAAACGACGCTCGTCCCGCCCGTTCGTGAATTTCGTCTACCAGCCCGCGTGGGAGTTTTCGCGGAAGCGCGGTTGTCGTTGGATCAGGCGCTCGCTCTGGCGCTGATGAACAACAATGACATCGACGCATCGAAGATCGATCGAGAAGAGGCGGAATACTCGCTGCTGGGCGCCAAGGGCGCGTTTGACCCCGTGGCTCGGGCTACCGGATCCTGGTTGCAACAAACCACTCCCGCGGCTTCGTCACTGTCTGGAAGTTCCACGGGCGGTGTGCTGACGAAGACGTGGTTGTCTGATCCTTCCATCGGCGGAGCGCTTCCATGGTTCGGTGGTACGTACAACACGGATTTCTCTTCGCAACGCGTCTATACCAACAACTCGTTTGTAAATTTGAATCCGCAATATCCGGCAGCGCTGACGTTTCAGTATACGCAACCGTTGTGGCGCAATCTGCGTTATGACGCGAACCGGCATTCTTTGGATGTCGCACGTAAGAATCGATCGCTCAGTCAAGAGCAATTCCGGCAACGCGTCATGCAGGTAGTGCAGCAAACGGAGCGCGCGTATTGGGAGCTCACGTACGCATACAACAATCTGCAAGTTCAGTTGCAAGCGGTGGAACTTGGCCGCCAGCAAGATGAAAGCAATCGTCGTCAGGAGAAGGAAGGTTTGCTTGCGCCCATCGATGTAGTCGCTGCGCAGACGCAACTCGCCGGTTTCGAATTAAATGCCTATACGGCGCAGACGGCGTTGACACAAGCGGAAAACGCCTTGAAACTCCTCATTTTGGCGGATCGAACTTCTCCCATGTGGACCGCGGCCATTCTTCCCGTCACGCCTTCGGAGATTGCAGCTCCCGTCATTGCTCTTGACGAAGCGCTTGCGGAGGCGTTGAGCAGCCGCCCTGAAACGGCTGCTGTCAGGATCAGCGGCGAAATCAACCAAACCGATACGAAATATTTCCGGGATCAAACGAAACCGCAGGTGGATTTGGTGGCCAGCTATTCGCGTGCAGGTTTGGCGGGTGCCGCAGGCCAAACGTCCAATCCCTTGACGGCGAGCTTTGGGCCGATTATTGACCGCCTGAATGCTTTATCCGCGTCGTCCGGCCTTTCGCCGATTGCCATTGCTTCCGGAGGCGGCACGCCGGCTTTTCTGGTGGGTGACTATGGACAATCGCTGAGCAATTTGTGGGGTGGAGATTTTCCCGCCACGCAAGTGCAGCTTCGTGTTTCTTTGCCGATTCGAAATCGGCTGGCCGAGGCCAACCTGAGCCGCGCCGCCGCGGAAACACGGCGGATCCAGAATCAGAAGGATCAATTGGAACAGGCCATCGCCGCGGATGTCCGCAATGCAATGCAAGCCATGGAATCGGCCACCTTGCGCCGCGATGCTGCGCGCGTGCAGCGCGAATCCGCGGAAGAACAGTACAACAGCGAACAGCGGCAGTTCCGCGCTGGCACCTCCACGCTGTTTCTTGTGCAGCAACGTCAAACCACGATGATCACGTCGCGCAGCCAGGAGCGTCGCGCGGAGTCCGACCTCGGAGAAGCGATCGCCGCGTTCGAACTCGCCACCGGGTCGATTCTGCAGCAGCACAATATTAAGCTCCAATAGTCCACCCTTTTTTCCGGTAAGGCCGATACAATAACGAAGAGGCAATGGTTTGCCTTCGCGATACCGGAAGTTGCTCTTCTGTTCACACCCGGTGTCGTGGTAAAAATGGTTTTGGGCGCGACCGCCCGCCTTGGAGGAAGGGACCCATGGTTAACTGCCCGCTTTGCGACGCAGCAATCGATGTGGAAGAAGATGAGTTGGACGAAGGCGATCCGCTCATTTGCGAAGAATGTGGCTCGAATCTGATCGTTTCCGGAACGAATCCTCTGGAGTTGACGCCGGAGGCCGATTCGGACGATGAAGACGAAGAGGACTCCGACGACGAAGACTTCGACGATGAAGACGACGAAGACGAAGAGGATGAGGACTGGTAGCCTCGATTTCCTCGAAACCTGCCGGGGTGCGAGTGAATCCAATAGAGCGGGTGACCGTAAAGAAAGGCGGAGCCAATATGTTGACGAAATCCGTTAGAGCGGCCGCCATTCTGGCCCTGATCGCAGGATTCGCGGCGCTTCCGGCTGCGCCGGCGCTGCAGGGGCAAAGCCGCGCCGAAAAACGTGCTGAGGCGAAGCTGCGCTCGGCTTCCGGGGTCATCACTGGTGCGGATGACATGCCGGCCGCGGGTGCCGTGGTGCAGTTGAAGGACATGCACACAATGCAGGTCCGGTCGTTTATCACGCAGGCCGACGGGACGTACCACTTTTACGAGTTGAAGACCGACACGGATTATCAGATCAGCGCCCGGTCTGGCGAAACCAATGCGCCGCCGAAAACCGTCAGCGTCTTCGATACGCGCAAAGAGGCGATTCTGAATTTCAAGCTCGAAGCCAAGAAGTAAGGCCGTAATCTCGCTTAGAACGTCATCGTCCGCCGCGCTAGTCTGCGCAGCGCTCTACTTCTACCAGGCAGCTAAAGAAGGCTGGACCTCCGCCCATGTCCGTTAGGTGGTCGGATGTCAGTGCGTTTGCACTGCGGCCATCTTCGGCGCGTTTGGCCCATCGTACGGCGGGAATTCGCACCACGCCGGAGCGCATCGTTTCATCGATTTCGGCGCGGAGCGTCAAGCTGCCGCGATCGTTAAACGCACGGACACGATCTCCGGCGGATATTCTTCGTCCCGCGGCGTCTTCCGCGCAAAGATGCAGGCTTCCCGTTTGGGCGTCCAACGTATCGCGATAGCCAAAGGTTGAGTTCATGGCGTTGTCGGCCTTTGACGTGATGAGCTCCAGCGGATACTTCTGGCGAAGTTTCTCGTCGCCGAACCTGGACTCCACCGGAGGCACGTAATCCAAGGCATCGGCACCGAGTTCGCACTTGCTGGAAGGCGTCCCAAAGGCTCCTTCGGCGAAAGGGACAAACGGTTCTCCTGCCGGTGAAATATTGAGGCGGACCCAATGTTCGCGATCCAAGCGCTCCAGCGTGACGCCGTCCATAAACTTGTGGCCCGATGACAAAACTTGCCGTATCATGTCGTCTTCCGAGTCATTGAAGCAGTGGTCGGTGAATCCCATACGATGGGCCAAGGCGCGGAACACTTCGACGTTCGATCGCGTTTCGCCTGTCCGCGCAAGAGCCGGCCGCGCGAGTTGCATGAAGTAGTGGCCGTAGGACCGGTACAGATCGGTGTGCTCCAGGAAGGTCGTCGAGGGCAAAAGAATATCGGCGTAATCGGCCGTGTCCGTTTGCAGCTGTTCCAGCACCACGGTGAAAAGATCGTCCCGCCGCATTCCCTGCAGAACTTTGTTTTGGTTCGGCGCAATCGCCGCGGGATTGGAGTTGTAAACCACCATCGCCTTTACCGGTGGATCCGTTATCTCGGTGAGCGCTTCGCCGAGTTTCGACATATTAACGACGCGCGTTTCGCGTCCCAGTGGCGAAGCCTTCTGCAAGTCGGGACGCTCCAAGGCAGCGGTGTTGAATTGAAATGCGTGTGACGTAGTGAGCTGCAGTCCGCCGCCGGCGTGTTTCCAAGATCCGGTAATCGTGGCCAGCGCGGCGACTGCTCGGACGGCAGCTCCACCGCGTTCACTGCGTTGGATGCCGTAATTCAACCGAATGGCCGCGGGCTTCGTGGTGGCATACTCGCGAGCCAACGTGACGATGGCGTCGGCGGGAATGCCGGTGAGGTCTGCAACTCGCGACGGTGTCCACTCGCGGACTCGAGCCGCCAATTGTTCGAAGCCGTTGGTGTAGCGCGCCACGTAATCGGCGTCCTGCAGATTCTCGGCGATGATCACATGCATCAGCGCAAGAGCCAATGCGAGGTCGCTGCCCGGATGAATCGCCAAATGCACATCTGCCAATGCAGCAGTTCGCGTGCGTACCGGATCGATCACCACCAGTTTGGCGCCCTTGCGGCGAGCTTCCACGATAAACGGCCACAAATGCACGTTTGTGCCATGAATATTCGCGCCCCACGCCAGGATGAACTTCGCATTGGCGAACTGTTCCGGCTCCGGTGCATAGCGAAAGCCGAGCGACGCCGTGAGTGCCGCTCCGCCGGTTGAGGAACAGATTGTGCGGTCCAGGCGCGACGCTCCCAGGCGATGAAAGAAGCGGCGATCCATGCCCGCTCCGTTGAGCAGGCCCATGGTGCCAGCGTAGCTATAGGGAAGGATGGCCTCGGGTCCAAACTCTTGTGCTATGCCGCTGAGCCGTTCGGCGATCGTGTCGAGCGCTTCGTCCCATGAAATCCGCGCGAAGCGGCCTTCTCCCTTGGCGCCCACGCGTTTTTGCGGATAAAGGAGACGATGGGGCGAATACTGGCGATCCAGATACTGCGTAACCTTCGCGCACAAAAATCCGCGCGTCACAGGATGCGCCGGATCGCCGTGCAAGCTTACCGCTTGCCCGTTATCGATGCGGACGAGCATGGAGCAAGCATCGGGACAATCGAGTGCGCAAACGGAGTGCCTCGTTTCCATGTATGAAGAATATCAGCCGACGGGGTTCTCGCGCTGCGGCAAGGCCTTCGTTTGGGCTACACTCAAAGATTCCGTTTGCTATTGATTGCTAGTGAATCACGAAGTCCAGCCGGAGATTTGCCGACAAACCTCGGGTGTAGTGTTTTATGGGTCCCATCCC
Organism: uncultured Acidobacteriia bacterium; assembly: GCA_903892565.1. Lineage (GTDB taxonomy): Bacteria > Acidobacteriota > Terriglobia > Bryobacterales > Bryobacteraceae > Palsa-187. The sequence continues at coordinate 5,134 of CAITIX010000057.1, read as the reverse complement.
AAGCTCTATGGGGACTGTTTTGCGATAGAGGGAGATCGGGATACGATGACGGCCACACACGCGACGGCAAGACAGCGGATCGTGGATGAAGAATAGCGGGCTGAAGGCCACAGGTTTCGCCATATTGGTGTTCGCTGCGATGCGCCAACCGAGCGTGGCCGCCGCCGCCAAGCCTACCGCAGATCCCTCGCCATCCTCGAACTCTAAAACCAAAGCGAAAAAGACCAAGACCAAGGCTCCGGCCCGAAACAAAAAAGCTGCGATTCCGTCGCGGCCCGCCGCCGACATTCCAGAGGTGAAGGAAGTGGCATCCGTATGGCGCGGGTGCTTGGACTCACGCGACCTGCCGTCCTTTGCCTCGGACTTCGGCGTGGAAGAGTCTCGCTTGGCGCCATTGCTGGCCGAGCAGCGGGTGCTGGGATTCGGAAGCGGGTGTGTCCCGTACGCGGCGGCGACTGGCGGTGAGGGCGGGGCAGCATCGGCCATTCTTAAGAACCCGGAGCCGGATGCGGGCGCAGCACCAACCCTGGACATCCGCAAGACGTCGGATGGGATCACCGTCACGCCGGGCGCTTGCGATTGTCCCTCGACGCTTCGCCGCGTGCTGGAATTTCCCCTCGAAGACGCCATGCAACGTCCTGGCGAGGCACTCGCTCAGGTTTACGGCAATCTGCGCTGGCAGCTGGATATCTTAATGCCGCAGATGCTTCGTCGAATCGCCGCGAAGCAAGGGCCCATGCAGTTTGCGCCGGCGCATCTGGAGGCGGATGTGTCTCCCGCACCTGCTTCGATGGTGTCAGATTCCGAACGGCTGCCCGACGGTGGTCAAAGCGCGTCCGGCCGCAGCGTCCAGATGGTGCGGATCGTGCTGGCGCGGCAGGATGAAACGGCGCCGGAGCGTTTGCAGTCCATCGAAATTCTGGATTCGGCAACCGGCAAAAACCTGGACGGCCTGTGGTGGTTTGAGCGTAACGATGGCCCCGGCGTCTTCATGAGCATGGAAGGCATCGCGTATGAGCGCCTTTTGTGGCAATCGCCCGTGAAGTACGTGCAGAAATCCCGTGGCATTGGTGCCGCAGTGACCACGTATAATGTCCGCGTGGCCGCCCCGCCCAAAGGGGAAAAAGGCAAGCCAACCACACGCAAGGTTACCGTTCGCGAGTATCACCTGGGTGCGGATTTAATTGCCCCGAAGGGTACCGAAGTGCATGCCGTGGGCGAGGCCAAAGTGTTTTTCGCGGGACGCTACGGAGGCTACGGCAACTTGATTATCCTGGATCACGGACTCGGCTACCAGACCTACTACGCGCATCTCTCCGTCATAAAGCCTCAGATCAAAGTGGGTGCCAAGGTGTTACGTGGCGATGTGATCGGCCTGGTGGGGTCCACTGGACACTCCACCGCTCCGCATCTGCATTATGAGACGCGCAAAGATGGCAAGTATATCGATCCGTTCGATGACACGCGGCAGTTGGAATTCTGGGTGCTCTCGCCAGACGATCAGGAGCGCCTGGGAATGGAAATGCTGGCGTCATCGTCATCCGCATCCATCGCGCAACACGGCGGCATTCAAAATCCCAGCCGGTAAGGTGGCGCACGAAGCCTCGCTCGGTCTAAGCAAGCACTGCACGCCCATCTGTCTGACGAGAATAGAAAGCCGCTGATTCACAATTCGTGGGAATCGCGAGAGGCGTTGCGGTAACATGATCGAAGGCTGGTCGAAAAACTGTCTCGACCACGGAACGTGCAGAGTGAACTATGCAGAGACGAGATTTTCTGAAGCTCGCTGGAGTTGCTGCAAGCGGCCCGCTCATGGGCCAACAAATGCAGATGCAGTCGTTTCTGGCGCCTGCCGCGGCCCCAGACGTCGCGAAGACCGACTTTACTTTGCAAATCGGTCCCGTCACGGTTGAGTTGGCGCCGAATCGTGTGATCAGCACCATCGGGTATAACGGCATGTCGCCGGGTCCATTGCTCCGAATGAAGGAAGGCGTTCCGGTGACGGTGAACGTCGTCAATGACACCGACGTGCCCGAGTTCGTCCATTTTCACGGCCTGCTCATTCCTTCTGAACTAGACGGAGCAGAGGAAGAGGGCACTCCTCCCGTTCCTCCTCACGGCAAGCGCACGTATCAGTTCACGCCCACGCCCGCGGGCACGCGCTGGTATCACACCCACACCATGTCGATGGACGATCTGCATCGTGGAAGCTTCACCGGCATGTTCGGTTTTCTCATCATTGAGGGCGCCAATAATCCCGGCAATTACGATCAGGAACACTACCTGGCCCTGCGCGATTGGGAGCCTTATTTCAGCAATCAGGCGATGGATAACGATGACCTCGATGCCAGCGGTCCGCAGCCCGAAAAACCGAAGGTGATGGACACGCGCGCGCCCGGCCTCGAAGTGCAATCCGATATTTATTCGATCAACGATAAGGCGCTGGGCGCCGGACAACCGATCCGTGTAAAACAGGGAGAGCGTGTGATGTTTCGCGTTCTGAATGCGAGCGCCATTGAAATCCGCCATCTGGCCTTGCCAGGTCACAAGTTCAACGTCGTTGCACTCGACGGAAATCCCGTGCCGGTGCCCGCCGCGGTGGATGTGCTGATGATAGGCCCCGGTGAACGCGTGGACGCCTGGGTGGAGATGAACAAGCCCGGTGTGTGGATTCTAGGCGCGCCGGAGGATCCTGTGCGCGAAGGTGGCCTTGGTGTGGTCATCGAATACGCGAATCAACGTACGGCACCGCAGTGGATTGCTCCACCGAAGTCTTCCTGGGATTACACGATTTTTGGCAAGCCTCCCTCTGGTCCCGCACCTACGGAAACGTTGGACATGCGTTTTGAAAAAGTGCCGCGCGGCGCCGGTAAATTCAATACGTTCACGGTGAACGGCAAGGTGTATCCTCACGAGCAGGAATTTGTACTCAAGCAGGGGACGCGCTATCGGCTGACGTTTCACAATGCCACCGACGATTCGCACCCGCTGCATGTGCATCGGCACCAGTTGGAAATCGCCGAGATTTATGGCAAGCCGACGTCCGGCGTGATCAAGGATACGGTCGTCGTTCCGACCTATGGGCGCGCCAGCGTGGACTTCACCGCAGATCAGCCGGGATTGACGTTATTCCACTGTCACATCCAGCAGCACATGGATTACGGCTTCAAGGCGTTAATGCGCTACGCCACTTAGCCTTTCGCGATGAGAACGTTACGAGATCCCCTCCTATACAGTCGGGGTTTGGGTGCTAGTTTTCAGTAGAGGCCGGTCTTCAGCACCGAACCGCGACCGTCAGGGAGCGGACACAATGATGACGGTTACTCTCCTAAAAAGGGGGCTGAAGCGCTTACCGCCGTAATCGATCATGCTTCCCGTATGTCTGTGTGTTTCTTAGCGGCTTCCGCCCGAAAGCTTGCGATAGTATTCGGCGACAGACTGCTGATATCCCGGCGGCACCTTCGTCGGGTCGGGATTGCGGATTGTGCCTCCCCGGCCTTCCTCCAGTTGACGACGCAGTTGCAGTTCCAGCGCATCCACGCCGCTCACCAACTGCTGGTGCATCTGCTCCACCAGCGCCGGGTTTCCGGGAAAACGTTTAGGATCGAGATTACGCATCTCGTCGATCAACGCTTGCAGCTGTTGTTTAGATTCCGGACTATCCTGCACGGCGGTGCGCATCTGGTTCAGGAGATTTAATCCCTGCTCAATTTCGCGCTGCGTATCCGCCGGATTCGGCCCGCGCTGCGGTGCCACGGCCTGGCCCGTGATACGCGAGTTTCCTGTATCCCATCCGCCATTCATGCCGTTGCGATTGGTGCCACCGCCACCCGCGACCGCGCCACCGGCAACGCGATTTCCAACCTCACCCTGGGCTCCGCCTTGCGCGCCGCCTTGCTGACCGCCTTGGCCCGCTTGCTGTCCGCCTTGCTGGCCGGCCTGCGGATTTCCTTGGCCATTCGCGCGGCCACCTTGTTGGCCGCTTTGATTTCCCTGCTGGCCGCTCTGATTGCCTTGTTGTCCGCCTTGCTGTTGACCGGATTGCCCCTGTTGGCCAGGCTGTCCATTGCGGGAGAGTTGACCCGGTTGATATTGTTGACCTGCCGGTTGCCCGTCTCTTTGGCCCGAACCCTGCGGATTGCGTCCGCCGAGCCCGCCGAGTTGATCGCGCAAACGAGACAAATCATCCATCGCGCGATTAATCGCGCCATCCTGCGATGTCTGCTGCGTCGCTCCCAGCGAGCGAACCGCATCGCGGACTTCTTGACTTAGCTTTTGCAGATCATTCGTCATTGCTGTTTCGAGAGGATCGGAGAAGTTGCCGCTGCGCAGTCCGTCGGAGCTCTTCTGCAGGCGCGTGTCCAGCTTGTTATCGTCAAGCTCGCTGATTGCCGCTCGCAGTGCGTTGGATGCCTTCGGCTGCGTGGGAGCAAGTTCGCGCGCTGCGCCGCGCAATTGCTGTGTCAAGCGCGCCAAGTCGTCCGTGACCTTCTGGCGATCATTCACCATCTTGTCGACTTCCTGCGGCGAAGGATACTTCGGCGGGGCCCCATTGCGCGCTGCTTGTTGCTGCGCCACCAAATCGCGCACGCGGTCGGCCTGTTGCTTCTGCTGTTGCGCTAACTGTTCGGCGGATTGCGCCATGGAGCCGAGGCGCCCGGCGGCATCCTGCTGCTGCGCTCCTCCCAGAAGATCCGTCGCTTCTCGCAGGCGTTCGGCAGCCCGGCGAGCATCCGCCGCACTGGCATTGGGGGAAGCGGCACGCCGCATATCCTCGTTGGCTTGACGCAGCCGATCCAGCGCCTGTTGCGCCGCCTGCTGGCGGCTGTCCGCGGCTTGTTCGGCGGACTGCTGCGGATTCACGCCGCTGTCTTGTCTTGATTGTCCTTGGCCGGATTGGCCTTGTCCTGATTGCCCAGGCGCTTGGCTGCCGCTCGCGCCGCCTCGGCCCGCCGATCCACCGGCGGATGCGCTGGAGGATTGCCCTTGCTGTCCCTGTTGTCCTTGCTGCCCCTGCTGACCTTGTTGACCGCGCTGGCCCTGCTGCTGTCCTTGTTGGCCGCCTTGTGCCTGCTGCTGTCCCTGTTGACCTTGCTGGCCGCCTTGTGCCTGCTGCTGTCCCTGTTGACCTTGC
>CAITIX010000056.1 GCA_903892565.1 uncultured Acidobacteriia bacterium | reverse complement strand
GACTTGAACCTCCACTCCCTTGCGAGAACTAGAACCTGAATCTAGCGCGTCTGCCAATTCCGCCACATCCGCACACTTGGGTGGGCAATTCTATTTTCCCGGACGCGCGCCTCAGTGTCAAATTTCCGTGACATGTTTCTTGCGCTGGAATGAGTAATAAGGAGTGAACGTGTTCCTCAACGGCCGCCTGCTGGATCGATTTTGCGGCTATTGCTGTCGCGGATGGAGCCATTCCGAACGTCTAGAATGAGGCGCATGACCAGCCTTTCGATCTGGCTGGCCACGGTTCGGTAGAGCTCGTCGCTTTTCCCGATAGGGTCTGTGACCGTCCATGTGAATACTTGAGCACCGGGAAGCGAAACCGGCTTGCCGCTCATATTGACCAGGATGTCGTAGCGTTCCTTCGCGGCCAGATCCATCCCTTTCGGGAAATGATCTTCAATGCTCAGGTTGTGTTCGGCGAGAATTTGTTTGGTCAGCGGGGCGATAAACGTGGCGGGGCTCAGGCCCGCACTCCGAATCTCCAAAACGTCCCTCCCGTAGGCCAGTGCGAAGGCTTCCGCCATTTGGCTGCGGCAGGAGTTGCCGATGCAAACAAATAGGACGCGCTTCTTTGCCGCGATGGACGCGGCTCCTGGATTCGCTGCACGAGGCGGTGCCGTAGATCGCGGGATCGAGGTCCTGGGAGTGACCGTTTGCGGTCCGACCGCGGGAGGAGTTGCGGATCCCGTCGCTGGCGGCCTGGCAACTGGACTTGCGGGCGGCGCAGGTCCGCGTGGACCCAGCAGTCGATGGCGCGTGCCTCTTAAGCCACCCCTTGTGTCGTTTGGATCTCCGCCATTCGGTACCATTCGAGTGTTTTCTTTAGCCCTTCCTCGATCGTGAATTTCGGAGCATGTCCCAATTCGGCAACCGCAGCCTGCGTATCGGCCATGGAATGCCGGACATCGCCTTCGCGTGGCGGTCCGAATTTGGGCGCGATTTCCACGCCTTCCACCTTCTGTAGCAAGCTCCAGATTTGATTCAGCGTGAAGCGACCGCCGTTGCCGGCATTGAACATTTTCCCGGCGACACTCGACGGTGCGTTCGCCGCTTTGATGCAAAGCCCCGCTACATCCTCAACGTACGTGAAATCGCGAGACTGCTCGCCGTCCCCGAAAATGGTGGGTGCCGTGCGTGCGAGCAAATGCCGCATGAACAGGCTCAGAACTCCCGAGTATGGGCTCGATGGATCCTGGCGAGGACCATAGACATTAAAGAATCGCAGGGAAACGGTTTCCAGCCCGAAGCATGAATGAAATACCGCCGCGTAATGCTCGCCCAAAAGCTTTTGTACCGCATAGGGCGATTTAGGGCGGGGAATCATCGTTTCTATTTTGGGCAACGTCTCGCTATCGCCGTAGGCCGAAGAAGACGCCGCGTAGACGAGGCGACGCACCCCGCCATCGGCGGCCGCACGCATTACGTTGAACGTACCGTCGGCATTGACCTCGTGCGAAGCCTGCGGCTCGTGAATCGAACGCGGCACGGACGGAATCGCAGCCAAGTGAAACACGACATCGGCGCCCTTCAAGATGGGGCGAAGCGCGCTTGCGTCGCGAATATCGACGTGATGCAACATCACGCGCTTGCGAACGTCCGCGATATTTTTCTCATGTCCGGTGAGTAGGTTGTCGACAATTTCTACCTCGCCGTTTGGCTGATCCAACAAGCTGCGGACCAACGTTGAGCCAATGAATCCAGCTCCTCCCGTTACCATGAACTTTGGCATCCTGTCTCCAGTTTAGGCTAGATTCTGCGTTTGGCAACCGCCACTAGGGACAATCCGCTCCACGGTAGTATCCCGTCCACGCGGCGCCAAAACCAGGCGCTTTTGTCGAATAGCTTCAGTGCCACGCGATGGATATGTTTCCGCCGCGCCAGTTTGCCGAAAATCCACCAGGACATCGCGCCGATCTTATTTACATGGTAGAGTTTTTCGATTCCGAATCCGGCGCTCCCTAATAAGTGAGCCAGTTCGGTTTCCGAAAAACGGCGCTTGTGGCCGAGCGTCTCATCGAGTGATCCGAACAAGTCGGGCCCTTGCGGCACCAGCACGATCAAATTTCCTTTGGGCTTGAGGCAATCACCGAGAAGATTGAGAACGCGCAGTGGATCGTCCACCAGTTCCAACATATTGACGCAGAGTGCGCTATCGAACAAATGCTTCCAGGGCGCGTAATCTTCCGGATTCCCTGGGTCCAGTTCGCACACCGTCACGTTGGGCGTGCGCAGAAAACGATTGCGCAATGCATGCAGGTACAGGGGATCCGCCTCACCCGCGACGTATTCCAGTTTGCGTCCCATGAGCCGGCCGGTGAGGTTGCCAAGACCTGCGCCAATTTCGAGAACGGTATCCCCTAGATGCGGACGCACGATGCGTGTCACCCACGTCACATATTGAGGCGTGCCGGTAAGATTGTTGAGCGTGCCGCGTCCGTAGCTGGGCACGTAAAGATCGTCCACCAGCCAGAAGTACACAATCACGCCGAGCGCTTTCACGCCGTCTTTCCAGCCGATTTTCTTGCCTTCCTCGTACGTGCGGCCGTGGTAGCTGATGGGGACTTCGTAGACGCGCAGCTTTCGCTTGGCGCATTTCATGGTGATTTCCGGCTCAAAGCCGAAGCGGTTGGAGCGGACGGGAATGCTCTTGAGTAGATCCGTCCGGAAAACTTTGTAGCAAGTTTCCATATCGGTCACGCCCAGATTGCTGAACATGTTGGAGAGCAGGGTGAGTCCCTTGTTCATCACGGAATGCCAGAACGGAAGGACACGCGTTTGCACTCCGGCCATATAACGCGAGCCGAACACGGCGTCGGCGTGACCGGCGAGCATCGGCTCGAGCAGTTTCACATAGTCCGCGGGATCGTATTCGAGATCGGCATCCTGCACCAGGCAAAAATCGCCGCGCGCGTGCTCAATCGCGGTGCGCACCGCAGCGCCTTTGCCTTGATTAACTGTCTGCCGAAATAAGCGGATGCGGGGGTCACTCTCGGCGATCCGTTCGAGGATCGCGCTGGTGCCATCGGTGGAGCAATCGTCCACGATGACAAGCTCACGCTCCATTTGTTCCGGAAGCGGTGCGGCCAACACCAGCGATAGACTCTTCTCGACAACCGAACGTTCATTGTAAACGGGGATCAGGATCGAAAGAAGCACGTCTCCCTAGTATAATTGGGCCAGTATAATTGAAATTGCCCCCCCAAGCCGACCATGAATACATCTGAACCCCTTTTGCAGAGTCATGCCCCTGGATTGAAATTGCTCGCGCGCGGTAAGGTGCGGGATGTTTACGAAGACGGCGACCGTTTGTTGATTGTCGCCACCGACCGCATCTCTGCGTTTGACTACATCCTTCCCACGGGCATCCCCGAAAAAGGCCGCGTCCTGACGCAGTTGACGCTGTTCTGGTTGGATTTTTTGAAGTCCATTGTTCCGAACCATCTGTTGACGGCCGATACTGCTGGGATGCCTCCGGAATTCGCGGGACGCTCCATGTGGGTCCATCGGGCAAAGATGTTCGATGTGGAATGCGTGGCGCGCGGCTATCTTTCGGGCTCCGGCTGGAAGGAATACAAGCAGAGCGGCACGGTGTGCGGCATCAAGCTGCCCCCAGGCTTGAGGGAAAGCGACAAGCTCCCCGAGCCGATCTTCACGCCTTCTACCAAGGCGACGTCCGGTCATGACGAAAATATTTCTTTCGCGCAAGCGGCGGACCTGATTGGCGCCGACAACGCGGCGCGGTTGCGCGATCTTACGTTGAAGATTTACACCACCGCCGCAGATTACGCGGCAACAAGGGGCATCATCATCGCCGATACGAAGTTCGAATTCGGCGTGGTTGGCGGTGCGATCACATTGGCCGATGAAGTCCTGACGCCGGATTCTTCACGCTTCTGGCCGAGCGCCTCTTATAAGCCCGGCGGAGCGCAGCCTTCGTACGACAAGCAGTATGTCCGCGATTATTTGGAATCCATTCACTGGAATAAGCAGCCACCGGCACCGCCGCTGCCTGCGGACGTGGCGCAGCGTACCAGCGAAAAATATCTGGAAGCTTATCGGGAGCTCACAGGTCGGGCCCTCACGGTCTGATTGCCGTGACGCTGCTTGATTTCCTTATCCTCGTCATTTTGGGGCTATCCGTAGGCTCCGGAATTGCCAGCGGGTTCATTCGCGTCGGCATCGGTTTTCTGGCGGTCATCTGTGGAGTTGTCTTCGGATTCTGGAACTACGGCCTGGCCGCCGAATGGGTACACAGGTATGTGAAATCCACGGCGGCTTCCAATCTGCTCGGATTCTTTCTGATTTTCACCGCGATCCTGCTGCTGGGGGCACTGATCAGTAAGATCATCGCGAGAATCTTCAAATGGATTGGCCTTTCGTGGTTGGATCGTCTGCTCGGCGGGTTATTCGGACTCGTTCGCGGAAGCCTCGTGGTGGTCGCATTTGTTGCGGTCCTGATGGCGTTCGTGCCGAAGCCGTTGCCGAACTGGATGGTGAATTCACAAGCGTTGCCGTACGCAATTGATGCATCGCATCAGCTTACGGAGTTCGCTCCGGTGGGCATCAAGAATGCGTTTCGCGATTCCATGGTGGAAATCCGCCAAGTCTGGCAGGATCAGCTGCAAACTGCGCGCAAGAAGTTATTGCCTGGCGTGATGGAGCCCGATAAATCCAAGGGCGACGAAAAATCCCAAGACAACAAAGCCCACGAGGATCCGCCAAAGCGCGAAGCCAAAAAGAAGGGGAAAGCGTGAAACCCAGAGCATGAAGCGTCGCGATCTTCTAATTTTCGACCTGGACGGTACGCTGATCGACTCCAAGCGCGATCTGACGGATTCCGTCAACGCCACGCGTGCTTGGAAAGGCTTGCCTGCGCTGCCGGACGACATTGTTTCCGCCTATGTCGGCAATGGTGCATCCATGCTGATTCGCCGCGCCCTGCCGCATCTGCAAGATGAGGAGCACGAGGAAGCGCATCAATTCTTCTTGCAGTACTATCGCGATCACATGCTCGACGCGACAGACTTGTATCCCGGCGTGCGCGAGGCGCTCGATCGCTTGCACGCAGCCTCTGTGCAAATGGCGATTCTCACCAACAAGCCCGTGAAGTTCAGCGTGCGGCTGATCGCGGGCTTGAAACTCGATGCGCACTTTTTCCGCATCTACGGCGGCAATAGCTTTGATGAAAAGAAGCCGAATCCGATTGGTATCGAAACGCTGATCGAGGAATCCGCGGCCGACCGGGCGCGCACCATCATGATTGGCGATAGCGCTGTGGACGTCAACACGGCCCGAAATTCCAACGTCCGCGCCTGCGGCGTCGCTTGGGGATTTCAGCCCGAGACGTTCGAACATGCGCCGCCGGATTTCGTCATCGACGACCTAAACGTGCTGGCGGACATGGTGCTGCGCGCCTAAGCCTTTGGCTATTTCGCAACGACGGGCAACGAGGAAAGCGCGTTCCCCAAAAATCGCAGCGCCGTTGCCGAAATACTCGTACTTGACGTGCACTCGATGGTGCCGCGGAGTCCGTTGAGCGCCGGGAATTGTGATCCCGCCCAGTGCCCTAGCGGAGCCAGCATTGGTACTTGGATTGCGTTGAGGATGATGACGCCGTTCGGATCTCGCGCCACGCATGTAACGGCGGCAGGGTTCACGCCGTCGAAATTGGCGAGGGCAATCCCTGTCACGAGCGGCTGGCCGGTAGGGCCGAATGTCGTGTCGTCGAAGGGGAATGTTACGTCGCTGCTTCCGGAGCCAATCGCTGGAATCGCAGCTTCATAATTAATCCCATTTACAAGATTGCGGAATAGGCCTTGGACGACAATCGAGCTATCGCTCGTGATCTGCGCCCAGCCCTGGGTTACGGGATCTTTGGGATCATTTCCCGCTTCGTAGTACGCCGAACCCGCGGGTTGCAGGGTTCCAGAAACGCCACTGGCATTCCCATTCGTGAAAGGAAGGGATAGAGGCTTGCCCGTGTCGTCGTAGAGATTTATGGTGAATTTCGCGGGCTTGGCGGAGGTGTTGGAAACGTAGAAGCCGGTAGTGAGTGTTCCGCCGGCGGCAACTTGCGCCAGTCCAGACAACGACTGACTGATGCCCAATGTCCCCGAAAAAGTACTCGGTGATGAAGTATAGATGCCGCTGCTAGCCAGCGGCGTGACATATATGTTCGTGAGAACAAGATTGCATCCCTGGAGATATGTGGCGACAACCCAGTTTGATGTGGCTGTATTGAACTCCAGCCCGGTGCCCGGCGGCGATGTGATTTCAACTGCTTGTATCGTGCAGCCTTGTGCCGCAAGCACACCAGTCACGGATTGGGAATCCAAATTGGCAGCGGCGATGTACGTTGTGTTTGTAAGGATCGATGGAACAGTGAAGCTCCAGGACACGTTCGATGGACCATATAGCGACAAGTTGAGGGGCAAATTCAAGTTGAAGGTGTATTGAGTGCCCGCAATCGCGGCAGGTTGGAGCGCCGCAAGCACGGCCATTCCGAGGAGCGTTGTCCATATTCCCTTGCCCCTGGCTTCGTGCTTAGAAGCTCGATAGGGCGTAATCGTTTTCAGTCTTTGGAGGCACTTCTCAGGAAAAGAGGGATGCATATTCATTCTTGAATCTTCCGTTTCTCCGTAAATTGAAGGTCGATGGACATGCAGAAGAGCGTGATCCGCGAAGCCCGCCAAGTAAAAACGAAATTAGCGTAACATAGAACGAAAACCCGTACAAGATATTATTCGGTTACGGCTGATATTGTGGTTCGATTTGCGGCGATTGTAAGAGCTCTTACATCATCACGGCAGGTGGCGCGGGATCATCCGGCTTGCCTGCGTTGGCGAAAGGTAACCGGATCATCGCGAATCCCAGGATCACCAGCACGGCGAACCCCAACAAATAAGACGGTTCGTGGAAGATCTCGGGAATTTTCAGATCGCGGAAACGGAATGTCGCAAAGAGCAGTCCGGTGAGTGCTTCTCCGGCGATCAGTCCGCTGGCGATCAATACGCCGACGCTTTCCGACCGCGTCTTCTGCGCTTCGTTGTGGTTGGCGCGCTTGCCGAGCCAATCGCCGAGGCCGCGCACCATCCCGCCCAGGAAAATCGAAAACGTCGTTGGAAGCGGCAGATACATTCCCACGGCCACCAGCATGGGGCTGCGGACTTTCAGTAAGATCATCGCCAAGCCGAACAGTGCGCCGGTGACCACCAAGGGCCAGGCCATTTCGCCGCCGACGATTCCCTGCGCGAGTGCCGCCATCAATCCGGCCTGCGGCGCGGGTAACGCACGGTCGCCGAACCCGGTTCCTCCGGCCTTGATGTTTGCGACGTGCAAAATGTAGAGCGGGAAATACATCACCAGGCTGGCGAGTACGACGGCGATCAGCTCCACAATTTGAATCGTGCGCGGCGTGCCTCCCAGGATGTATCCCGCTTTAAAATCCTGCAGCAGTTCTCCGGCAACGGCCGAAGAAACGCACACAACGGCGGCGACTCCCAATACCACCGCGACGCCCTTCGTGCCGGAAACTCCGAGCGCGACCATCAATAACGCTGCGATGATCAACGTCGAAAGCGTGAGTCCAGAGATGGGATTGTTCGAAGAGCCAATCATCCCCACCAAGTTGCCCGAAACCGTCGCGAAGAAGAATCCTACGAGCAGCATCACGACTGCGGCAACAACTCCGGCAACAACGTTGCCCGAAAAATAAATGTACAGCGCAATCATCAAGGTGAACGTGATGCCGATCAGCCCGAATACGGTCTTCGACGCCATGTAGCGCTCCGTGCGCGCCAGCGTTTCCATTGGCGGCGTGCCATGGCGTAACTCGGCGAATGCGCGACCGACGCTCGATGTCAGATTCTTGCGCATCTTGAATAGCGTGTAAGCAGCGCCCACCATCATTCCGCCGACGGCGATCGGACGAACGATGTAGCGCCACACGGCGGCGGCTTGGCCCGCCCAGTTTTCGTCCGTCGCCCCTGCGGGAAGAAATTGCTGCAGGCTTGGTCCCAGGAAATACATAAAGAGAGGGACCAATACGCCCCAGGCGATTACTCCTCCGGAAAATTGCAGCGAGGCGAGGGTTGGTCCGATCACATAACCCACGCCGAGATATGCAGGGCTGACGGTCGGCGCGGAAGCCATCGACACGGCTCCGGTTTGCACGACGTTCTTGCTGCCCAGTGGGCCTAATCGCACAAAGCTTTTGCCCAGTGTTCCGATGCGAAAAAAGAAATCCTTATCGACGGCGAACAGCTTCAATTCGCCCAACGCCTGGATCAACACGCCGACGCCCAGGTTCCAGAACAGGTACCGTGCGGATTCGGCTCCTCTGCGGCCCGCCTTGTGGATCTCAGCGGCGGCGACGGATTCCGGGAACGGAAGGTCCGGATCTTCGACTAACGTTCTGCGCACGAGCGAAACGAATAGTACGCCAAGAATACCGCCGACGGTCATCAGCGCCGTGGATTTCCAATATGCCTGTGCTGGATCGAACGACGTCCACGAGCCCGCAATCAAAAACGCCGGGACCGTGAAGATAGCGCCCGCGGCAACGGATTCGCCGATAGATCCCGCCGTACGCGCTAGGTTTTCTTCCAGCACCGTGCCCTTCCACACGCGCAAAACCGCCATCCCGATGACGGCTGCGGGATAGGTCGCCGCGATGGTCATCCCTGCGCGTAATCCCAAATAGGCGTTCGCGGCCCCTAGAACCACGGTCATGATTAAGCCCAGCAAGACGGCACGCCACGTGAATTCTTTCATCACGGTGCCTTCGGGAACAAAGGGAACGTGCCGCTGCGGAACTTTCGAATCTAATAACGGATTCAAACCGGAGGGTGGATTCATAGCAGCTCGATCCCGCGATCATAACATCTTGGCTTGGGATAATAAGGGCGCCGAACTGGCCATAGGCGGAGTCGCAAGGCGCAAAGTTACAATGAGGGTTCGCATGCCGTCGCCAGCAAAGTCCCGAAAAGCCGTTTGTCTCTTGAGTGGCGGCCTGGATTCGTCCACCTGTCTTGCTCTCGCCCAGCGTGAGTTCGATTGCTACGCGCTTTCGTTCGACTACGGTCAGCGCCATCGCATCGAACTGGAGGCCGCTGCGCGCGTGGCGAAAGCGCTCGGCGCAAAAGAACATCGCACCGCGAAGGTTGACCTGCGTGTGTTCGGAGGCAGTGCACTTACGGCTGACGAACTCGCCGTTCCCAAGCATCGCTCGGCCCAGGAGATGGGCGAAGGCATTCCGATCACGTACGTCCCGGCGCGCAATACGATATTTCTCTCGTATGCTTTGGCGTGGGCAGAGGTTTTGGAATCGTCTGACATTTTCATCGGCGTCAACGCGATAGATTATTCCGGTTATCCCGATTGCCGTCCCAAATTCATTTCCGCCTTCGAGCATATGGCGAATCTGGCAACGAAAGCTGGCGTGGAAGGACGAACGCTTATCAAGGTTCACACGCCGCTGATCGAGCTCAGCAAGGCGGGCATCGTAAAGCTGGCAGCGGATCTGCAGTTGGATTTCGCACTCACGCACAGTTGCTATGATCCTTTGCCGGGCGGAAAACTGTGCGGTCAGTGTGATTCGTGCTTGCTGCGGCAAAAGGGTTTTGAAGAAGCGGGAATTCTTGATCCGCTTGTGAGTATGCAGTGAAAATTTCGGAGATCTTCTATTCCGTTCAGGGTGAGGGCACGCTTGCGGGCGTGGCGAGCGTATTTGTCCGCACCAGCGGCTGCAATCTGCGTTGCACATGGTGTGACACGCCGTACACGTCGTGGAAGCCGGAAGGCGAGGATCGTTCGCTGGAAAATATTGTGGCCGAGGTCGCCGGCTATGC
Source organism: uncultured Acidobacteriia bacterium (assembly GCA_903892565.1). Lineage (GTDB taxonomy): Bacteria > Acidobacteriota > Terriglobia > Bryobacterales > Bryobacteraceae > Palsa-187. The sequence continues at coordinate 4,071 of CAITIX010000056.1, read as the reverse complement.
TTCTACGCACGCTGTCATCACTGGCGGCGAGCCTATGTTGTTGCCGGATGTTGTCGCACTCACGAACCGTTTGAATGAACTGGGCCTGCATGTCACGATCGAAACCGCGGGGACTGTGTATCAGCCGGTGGTGTGCGATCTGATGAGCATCAGTCCGAAGCTTGCGAATTCCACGCCCCATACGCGCGACGACGGCCGCTGGGCGGCACAGCACGAACGCCTCCGCTATCAGCCCGACGTGCTAAGGCGCTTGACGGCGGAGAATCCTTATCAACTCAAGTTCGTGGTCTGCTCAGACGCTGATCTCGAAGAGATCAACAAGGTCGTGGAAGAATTGGACGCGGATCGAGGCAACGTGATTTTGATGCCGGAGGGCACGGATCCGCAAACCCTGCACGAACGCGCAGTCTGGCTCGTCGACGTCTGCAAGACAGAGCATTATCGTTACGGTCCTCGTCTGCACGTCGATATTTGGGGCAATCGGCGCGGCGTCTAACTCGCGTCTGCGGCTGCGCCATTGGGCGAATCTGACGAGATTCGCAGCGCCTTCTTTGCTGTGGTCCCGCACGGAATGTCGCCGAGTTTGTGTTCTTCAAACCAGCGCGATCCTTTGGGAGCCTTCCCTGTGGCCCTCCGCACCGTGAACGTGTAGCGCCGATGTGTGATCGTATGCGTGAAGGTCCCCAGCACTTCGCCAAGGCGCGCGCCAGGAAGGCGCTCCGGTAAATCCCAAAAGCCCTTTACTTTATTGCTCGGAACCAAGAGGATCTTCCCGCTACGCCGAATCACGAATAGCGTCCGTTCGCGCAACTCGGTCTGCGGTTTGATCTTCTTGCCGGGTACTTCGCCTTGCGTTCCTTCTGCTCGGGCCATGCAATGATTCGCAAGAGGACATTCACCGCACAACGGACTTTTCGGCACGCACACCAACGCGCCGAGCTCCATCACTGCTTGATTCCAGCGCGCGGGGTCGCGCCGATCGAGCAATTTGTCCGCAAGGGCCTGAGTGTCGACGTTCGCATTGTTGGTCAATCGCGCGAATACGCGGCGCACATTTCCGTCGACCACGGCGTGCGGCAATCCGAACGAGATGCTCGCGATGGCCGCCGCGGTGTAGGATCCTACGCCAGCGAGCTCGAGAATCCCTTCATGCGTCGCAGGGAATTCTCCGGCGTCCACAATTTGTTTCGCGGCCTTCTGCAAATTGCGAGCGCGCGAATAATAACCGAGCCCGCTCCACAGCGCGAGCACGTCGTCCTCATGGGCCTTCGCAAGCGCAGCAGGATCTGGGAATCGCGCAAGAAATCGCTGGTAGTAGGGGATTACGGCCCCGACGCGCGTCTGCTGCAGCATGATTTCCGAAATCCAGATCGGGTAGGGCTCGCGCGTGCGGCGCCACGGCAAATCGCGCTGCGCGTTTTCGTACCAGCGGGTCAGCTTCTTGCGAATCGAAGGTGCATCCAAGACGAATTGCCTCAAGTCTCTATACTAGAAGATGGCGATCCGCATCTGACCGCCCTGAACTAGACCTGCGTAGACCAGACCTGCTTGAACGACACAATCTCCATTCACGGCGCCCGCGTCCACAATCTGAAGAACGTCTCGCTCGAAATCCCTCACGAAAAGCTGACGGTGATGACGGGAGTTTCGGGATCCGGAAAGTCGTCGCTCGCTTTCGATACGATTTACGCCGAAGGCCAGCGCCGCTACGTGGAATCGCTCTCGGCTTATGCGCGCCAGTTTCTGGAGCGCATGGAAAAGCCGGATGTGGACGAAATCACCGGCATTGCACCGCCCATCGCCATTCGCCAAAAGAACACGACGCGCAATCCGCGTTCTACGGTCGCCACCTCCACGGAACTCTACGATTTTCTGCGGCTCCTTTGGGCTCGTGCCGGTCGCACGTTTTGCCCCAAGGGCCACGGGCAAGTCGTCCGCGATAACGTAGACAACGTCGCCGCGAAAATGCTCGCGCAGCCGGAGGGATCACGTTGGTACGCACTGTTCCCGATTCCAGCCGAAGCCACAACCGACGCGTTGCGCGATCGCCTGTTCGATTTAAGGAGGAAAGGTTTCTCCCGGCTATTCCAGGGTGGAAACGTTTTTGAATTCTCTACGCCAGAGTCTTTGCTTGACGTCGATTTCTCGAAACCTGTCTTCGCTCTGGTTGACCGCCTGTCGATTTCTCCTTCCAGCCGCCAGCGCATCGTGGATACCGTTGAGATCTGTTATCGCGAAGGCAGCGAGGCAATTTTCGAACCCGCGGTGAAGGATGAGTCCGGCCCTGCGGCTCTGCGTTTCAACGAAAAGTTCGAATGCAAAACGTGCGGTCTGGAATTTCGCGATCCAGAGCCGTCGCTCTTCAGTTTCAATAGTCCGGTGGGTGCCTGTAAGCGTTGCCAGGGGTTTGGCAATACGGTGGATTACGATCTTGGTCTTGTGGTTCCAGACCGCTCGCTCTCACTGGCCGACGGGGCTGTGGATCCTTGGACCAAGCCGCAATACGCGTGGTACTACACGCAAATGTTCGTGCCGAAAGCTCGTGGCAAAGTGCGCTTGAACGTTCCCTTTTTTCAGCTCAAGGAAAAGGAACTCGAATTCGTTCGCGAACATGTGCATCGCTTCTTCAAGGAAGTGGAGACGAAGAAGTACAAAGTTCATGTGCGCGTGTTTATGAGCCGTTATCGCGGCTATACGATTTGTCCCGATTGCAATGGATCGCGGCTCCGCCCAGAGGCCTTGTGCATCCGCGTGAGCGGGAACACCATGGCCGAAGTCGTGAAGATGAACATCGCGGAAGCGCGCGACTTCTTTGGCGCCATGCAGCTTTCGCCCGAGGAATCCAAGATCGCCGATAAGATCGTCGTCGAAATCCAGCAACGTCTGAAGTTCTTGAATGACGTCGGCCTTGAATATCTAACGCTGGATCGTCTGTCCGCGACGCTCTCGGGAGGCGAAGCACAGCGCATCCAGCTCGCTACTTGTTTGGGTTCGCGCCTGGTGGGCGCGACGTATGTGCTCGATGAACCTTCCATTGGTCTGCATAGTCGCGATACCGATCGGTTGATCCGCATCCTGGAAGAGCTGCGCGACCTAGGCAACACGATCATCGTTGTGGAACACGATCCCGACGTCATGCGCGCAGCGGACCACATTGTCGATCTTGGACCTGGCGCCGGTGAACAAGGCGGCCGCATTGTGTTCGAAGGATCGTATCCGCAATTAATGGACGGCAGCGTGAAGACGCTGACTTCCCGCTACATGCGGCGCGAGCTGAAGACGTGGCACTCTACCAAACGCCGCGTACCGAATGCCAAGCGCAGCATTCGCTTTCTGGGCGCGCAGGCGAATAACCTCAAAGGCATCGATGTTGCGATACCTCTCGACATGATGGTTGTGATCACCGGCGTTTCGGGCTCCGGTAAATCTACTTTGGTTCACGACGTCATCTATCATTCATTGTCCAAACGCATGAATCGCGAAACTGCGGTTGCCGAGGCCGACGAGGATTGGGGCGTAGCGCCCGAAAAGCTCACGTGCCACAAGGTGGAAAAGGCGGAGCTGTTGAGCTCTGTTGTGCTGGTGGATCAATCTCCGGTGGGCCGCACGCCTCGCTCGAATCCGGTGACGTACATCAAAGCCTTTGATTTGATCCGCGAGCTATTCGCGAAAACTACGGATGCCGATCGACGTGGCTACACGGCGGGCCATTTTTCCTTCAATATCCCCGGGGGCCGTTGCGAAACGTGCCAAGGCGACGGTACCGTTACGGTCGAGATGCAATTCCTGGCCGATGTCGAGCTGGTTTGCGAAGATTGCCACGGCACGCGCTACAAGCAGAATGTTCTGGATATTCGGTATCACGGCTTGAACATTCACGAGGTGCTGCAACTTACCGTCAAAGAGGCGATCTCATTCTTTGCTTCGGCGCCCAAGCTAGCGGAGCGATTGAAGGTACTCGATGATGTCGGCCTCGGGTATCTGCGGCTCGGCCAATCCGGCACCACTCTTTCGGGCGGGGAAGCGCAACGCGTGAAATTAGCGGCCCATTTGGCGCAGGCGGCGAGCGAG
>CAITIX010000055.1 GCA_903892565.1 uncultured Acidobacteriia bacterium | reverse complement strand
GGCACGCAATAGATCTGCTCGTCCCACTCTTTGTCCCAGTCCTTGACCAGCTTCCAGATTTTGTGATCGCTCTTGAAGGGCTTGGAGTAATACATGGGATCGAGGATGACCTCGTCCATCTCCAGCGTGTTGGCGTCCTTCTTGTGATAGCGCTCTTCAAGCTGCATCTCTTCGGTGTGAGGATAGCCGTTGTGGTCCAGCCACGTGCGCGCGTCAAAGCCAACCGACTTCACGACGAACGTATCGCCTTCCCACGCGCCCACGGAATAGCCGTTCCACTTGGGCTCGACTTCGTCCATTTTGGGGAGCTTGCGGCCATCGGTGAAGACGACCCGGTAGTTATGATGCCATGCGGAGATGAAGAATACGCGATTCGGCAGGACCTCAATCTCGAGCGTAGAGTGCGGCCCGGCAACCTGACCGTTGAGCATTCGCGGCACGCCAAAGGGATCGCACATGCCCTGCGGATCGTTCCCCACGCGCGGTGCCGTAATGCGGCGTCCATACGACGGGATGTTCTTGTCGAACGCCGCCTGACCGGCCGGCGTAAACGGAGCCTCTTCGGTCGGCTGATTCAGCTTCTGCGGAGCGGCCGCCTGACCAAGAATGAACGCCTGCAACTCGTTGGCGCCGCCCGGTACATTGCTGTACGTCTGGAACGGCGACTCACGGTGATAAATGCCGGTGAGATCCTTGGGATTAAACGGCTTTGCCGCAGCGGCGGGCTTCGCCGGAGCCTTCGGGGCGGGCGTTTGGGCGGACGCAAACGTCGAAAATACCGCAACTGCGGCAAGAATTCCAAATAGGCGCATGTGTAGACTTTCCTTTTTACGACCGAGAGAATCGACCGAGAGACGAGCCGAAGCTAGTCCTCTTTCTTCTTGCCGTTCCCGCCACCGCTGAGCTTCATCTTCGTGCCGTTGACCGTCAGGTCCTTCAACAGGCAGGCTGTGGCCGTGGCGAGCTTGTGCGGGTTGCAGACGATGTCCACTTTATCGCCGGGCTTCACGGAATCGCGCGTCCAGCCAACGTTCAGATTCTTCAACATCAGCGGCGTGGGACCCCATTCCGTGCCCCAATGCGTCACCTTGCCATCGGCGTCCTTGACGTCGAAATACAGCTGCGGGTGGGGGTAAGAGAACGAGAATTCAGTCACCGTGCCGGACATGCTAATCGTCTTATCCACTTGGTAGGTGACCGACGTGCCATGATGGGCAAACATCGGAACCGAGATCAACAGGAGTGCCAATACGACGGCGCTCACCAATTTCAGTTTCATCGGAATACTTCTCCAGTTCTAAGCCAGTTCTTAATAGTGCCAGGTGCCATAGCAGCACCCACGGGTGATTGTATCACCCCAAAACTATAGACGGCAAAGGCTTGGCGTTGGTTGCGATTCGGGCTAGCGCAGTTCCTGAATCATGCCCGGGATATTGTTTGCGGGGGCCCAATGGAACTCGTTCATGAGCGTGGAGGAGACCTCCTCCTGCGTTTTCTTCTCGCGGTTCAGGACGCGCACACGCTGTTGGATTGCCACAAATTTATCGCGAATGGCGGCTACCTGCGCCTTCGTCACCATGGGCCCGTGGCCGGGAATGGCGTACTCGAAATCCATTTTGAGAATTTCATTGATGGACGCGGTCCAATCGGTCCAGTTGCCTCCATCGCCATAATTCACGATGGGCGGCATAAGGTCGCTGGTGGTGAGCAGATCGCCGAGCACAATCACGCGCGAAGCGGGAAAGTAGACCACCGTATCGCCGCGCGTGTGGCCGCGATACTGCATGAGTTGCAGTTCTTTCCCGCCGAGATACAGGCGCGATTGCCCAATGAAAGCAACCTGCGGAAGCCACGTCGGATTCGGCGCGCGAGCCATGTTTTCGCGATCGTCGTTCGAAATGATGACCGTCGCGCCCATGGCCTCCAATGCCGGCGCGCCTTCGCTATGATCGCCGTGATTGTGCGTCAGCACCACGTACTTGATCGGCTTATCGCTCAAGGATTTCACTTTCGCCACCACGTCGTCATGCGCGCGTGCATATTTTGCGTCGATCAGGATGGGGCCGTCTTTAGTCAACAGGACGGTGATGTTCCCGCCCCAATAGCGCATGGCTTCGGGAGTGACATCGGAATTCGCAATCAGGTAGAGATCGTCCTTGATCTTTTCCAGTTTCGGCAGCGCGGGCGGAGCTTGTCCCTGCGCGCAAAGCGCGGCGGCGGCGGCAACGGACGCGGCAATCAACAGGAACGAACGGGAAGCATGGCGCTTAGGCATGCGCACTAAACTATCAGAGGTCCACGGAACGCGCAAGTGTAGGCCAACCCTCGACAAATATATGCTCCTATAATTGAGGTGTGGCAACCGCGAAAGAAGAAATTCGCCGTTTGATTGAAATCCTCCCGGATGACGCTACCTGGCCCGATGAGGCTACAGGGGAAGACGTGCAGCATTCCATCTACGTTCGTGAACGCATCGAGCGCGGCCGGCGCGAGAATGCAGACGGTAAAATCCTGGAACAGGATGACATCGAACGCCGGATGCAACAGTGGCTCGTTGGTAGCGACTAGGAAGGCATCCGGGGGCCACGTGGCGCACGCACTCTTGCGTGCCGCGTCGAGACTCTTCTCGACGCCTG
>CAITIX010000054.1 GCA_903892565.1 uncultured Acidobacteriia bacterium | reverse complement strand
CGTTCACCGTCCCGCGCCCAATAACGATTGGAACCTTGACTACCCCAGCGCCACGCTCGGCACGCACTCGCTCGGCCACGGAGAGCCGATCCGGGTTAAGAAAGGCCAGCGCGTTTTATTCCGCTTCTTGAACGCCAACGCCACGCGCGACGTGAATCTCGCGCTCGCCGGGCATCAGTTCAAAGTTGTCGCGCTCGACGGAAACCCCGTGCCGAACCCTGGCATGGTGGATACCTTGCAACTCGTGGTCGCCGAACGTGTGGATGCCGTGGTCGAAATGAATAACCCCGGCAAATGGATCCTCGGATCCCCTCGGGACGACGAGCGCGCCCGCGGCCTCGGTATCGTCATCGAATACGAAAACGAAACCGGCGAGCCCCAATGGAAAGCCCCTTCCACCGCTCCCTGGGATTACACCATGTTCGGCAATCCGCCGGCCGCCAATCCGCAGCCTGTCGAAGGAACCTTCGAACTCAGCTTCCACATGTTGGGCGACGAAGGCCACGCGTTCAATAAATGGGTGGTCAACGACAAATCCTGGCCGAATGTGGATCCCCTCATGGTCAAGGCCGGCAAGCGCTATCGCGTCGTGTTCCACAGCGGCCATGAGGACGGGCATCCTCTCCACTTGCATCGCCACAGCTTCGAAGTCGTGAAAGCCGGCGGCAAGCCGATGTCCGGCGTAATCAAAGATGTCGTGCGCGTGCCGCGCGATGGCACCACCGAAATCGAATTCGTCGCCAATAATCCCGGAGACTCTCTGCTGCACTGCCACATGCAGCAGCACATGGACTACGGTTTTAAGACGATCGTGAAGTACGCCAAGTAGATCGGCGCCGCTTTTTGTCGAGTTATTAGCACCGAACCGCGACCGTCAGGAAGCGGACAGCCAAATAGTATTTGCTTGGCAACGGATAATTGCCGCTACGGCTTTACTTCGGTATTTAACCGTTCGTCGTAAGGACTCCCTAACCACGGGTGAATCTTCTCGCGAAATGCGCGTGTGTGCTCCTGGCTCACGTGCGCTTCATACGCGGCGCGGGATTCCCATAGCTCCACCAGTGTGAAGTGATTGGGGCCCGATTCCACCAGGACGTCGATGCGTACTGCTCCCGCATCCTTGCGGCTCGCTTCGCCGTAAACCAGCAGAGCTTTCGCCGTTTCCGCCGCAAATTTCGGGATTACGTCCACGTGGCTCACCACATAGATGCGTCCAAGACTGCTCTGCGCCATCGCGACGGAGCTAAACCCCAGGAGCACCGCGGCGAAGAGCAGCAGATTTGCCAATTTCCAGTAAGTATTTCGAGCTGTGGTAGTCATCCGGCAATATCATACAGCACTTGGTAGAAGACAGGGAGGGATCGTCCAATCATCGATATCAGTTATCTATCTCGCATGGTGATTGATCAAGATAACGGTGACTGACACATCACAATATAGTGCACCGTGTTAAAATAGCTTGTGTCATGCCTATTCAGGAAATTTTGCAGTTATTGATTACGGAAAGAGATCGCCTAAATAAAGCCATCGAGGCGCTCCAAGGTTCGGCACCCCGGCGCGGCCGTCCGTCTATTTCGTCCGCTGCACCGGCCGCTGAAGGACATGCCCGCCGAGGACGCACCTTTACTCCCGCGCAAAAGAAGAAGCAGGCCGAGCGCATGAAGGCCTATTGGGCCGCGCGGCGCAAAGAGAAAAAATAGCTCCTTATTTCTTGCTGCTCCACTCCGCCTCCATCTCGCGGACGACGGCATCGGGTTCCGTCGTGTACAGCCAAAAAATTTGAACGGCATTCGCTCCGCGAACTTGCATTTTCAAGCCGCCGCTCACAGGCGTGAATTTCAAGTGCGGCTGCCCTGCGCGCAGCGGCGTGATCACGCCCAGCGCGATCTTGGTCACGCGCGCGTTGTCCCTCGCCGCCTCCACCATACGGATGGCCGTATCGATCACAGTGGAGTGTTTGCCGTTGAACTTCGGACCTCGTAGCAGGCCCTTGATATTGCCCACGTGCCCATCCTAGCAGCACGGCTTCTGCCCTCTCCTTCACTCCCTATTTATTGGGTGTATACTGACCCACAAATCCGTATTTCGGAATGCAGTCTACCAGGAGCCATTGATGACCAGAACATTCGCAAAATATCTCGGCCTCTCCATGGTCGCCCCCGTCCTAGCCCTCATTTGCTTCGCCGCCTGGATGGGACACACCAATCCGGCCGCCGCGCAGCAGAGCGCGGCAGTGAACGTCAAAGCCGATGAAATCGGCGGCACCGTCTCCAGCACCAAGGGACCCGAAGCCGGCGTTTGGGTCATCGCCGAAACCACCGACCTCCCCACGCGCCTCATCAAGGAAGTCGTCACCGATGACAAAGGACGCTACCTCATCCCGCAACTCCCCAAAGCCAGCTACACCGTCTGGGCCCGCGGCTACGGATTGGTCGACTCTCCGAAAGTCTCCGCATCCCCCGGCAAAACGGTGGATCTCAAGCCCACCATCGCGCCCGACGCCAAGACCGCCGCGAAGTTGTATCCCTCCAACTATTGGTATTCGCTCCTCAAGGTTCCCGAGAAGAACGAATTCCCCGGCACCGGACCCAAGGGCAACGGCATCTCTCCCGGCGTGAAGAGCCAGGCCCAGTGGATCCACATGGTCAAGACCGATACCTGTGAAACCTGCCACCAGATCGGCAGCGAGTACACGCGCACCATTCCGTCTCTCTTCAAGGAATTCGATTCCCCCGCCAAAGCCTGGGAGCGCCGCATCAAATCCGGCCAAGCCGGCGGCATGATGATGAACGGGCTCACCTCGCTCGGCGCCGAACGCGCCACGCAGGAATTCGGCAGCTGGAGCGATCGCATCGGGCATGGCGAAATCCCCACGGAAGCGCCTCCGCGTCCGCAAGGCCTCGAGCGCAACGTCGTCATCACGCAATGGGACTGGGCCGATGCGAAGACTTACCTCCACGACGAAATATCGACGGACAAGCGCAACCCGACATTGAACGCCAACGGCCTCATCTATGGATCTCCCGAAGAAAGCCGCGATTCTCTTCCTGTGCTTGATCCCGCCACCGGCAAAACCAGCTGGGTGAAGGTTCCTTATCGAGACGCCAACACGCCCGGTCAGCCCAAGCCTCTTGCCGCGTCGCCCTTGTGGGGCGAAGAATCCATCTGGGATTCGCACGTCTCCGTGCACAATCCCATGTTCGGCAACGATGGCCGCTTGTGGTTCACCTCGCGCCTGCGCACGCCCGATGATCCCGCGTGGTGCAAGGACGGCTCCACCGTGCCTTCCGCGAAGATCACTCCGCTCGAACGCTCCGGACGTCAGCTTGCGGTCTACGATCCTAAGACGAAGAAGGTCGATTTGATCGACACCTGCTATGCCACGCATCACCTCTTGTTCGCCGAGGACGCCAACAACACTCTGTGGACCTCCAGCGGCGGCGGTGGCGGCGTCGTCGGTTGGCTCAACACCAAGGTGTGGGATCAAACGCACGATTCGCAGAAGGCCCAAGGCTGGACCGCCCTCGTGCTCGACACCAACGGCAACGGCAAGCGCGATCCTTATGAAGAGGTCGAGCAAAATGTCGCGACCCTCGCCAATGGCGAAAGCATGGGCAATTCGGCCGCGCTGCCGAAGATTGCGAAAGATGTGAAGAAAGACACGCGCCTCAACGCCGCATTTTATGGACTCGCCATCGGCACCGATGGCTCCGTCTGGGGCAGCGTGCTCGGCTTCCCCGGCGGCATCGTGCGCCTGATGCCCGGTTCGAATCCTTCGGAGACCGCGCTCGCCGAATACTACGAAGTGCCGTGGAACAATCCCAAGGCGAAGATCCAGGGCTATTCGCCGCGCGGCATGGACGTGGATCGCAACAACGTCGCCTGGGTCGTGCTCGCGAGCGGTCACCTCGCCAGCTTCGACCGCAGCAAGTGCAAAGGACCTCTGAATGGACCCAAAGCCACCGGCCAGCATTGCCCCGAAGGCTGGACGCTTTATCCCTCGCCCGGTCCGAACTTCAAGAACGTGAAGGATTCCGGCAGCGCCGATTCGCACTACTATGACTGGGTCGATCAATTTGACACTCTCGGACTAGGAAAGAACACGCCCATCGCCACCGGCAACGGCAGCGATTCGCTTCTCGCCCTGCAGAACGGCAAGTGGGTCGTGATGCGCGTGCCCTATCCCCTCGGCTTCTTCGCCAAGGGCATGGACGGCCGCATCGACGATCCCAAAGCCGGCTGGAAAGGTAAAGGCGTCTGGACCACCTGGGGCACCCGCACTCCGTTCCATTCGGAAACTGGGAAGGGAACCATGGCCAAGGTCGTGCACTTCCAAGTGAGGCCAGATCCGCTGGCGGACTAGAAGAGCCGCCAATATGCCTGCGAAATTGGCGTTGGCAGTGCTACTCAGCATAAGCGCCTTCGGGCAGTCGAGTCAGGAAGCATGCGTTCTGGAAACCGCCAAGACTGGCGACCGGGTCAAGATCCGGGCCGAAGCGCGAAAAGGAGGGCACGGCCGGTTCATACTCCCGGAGTCTTGCGCCGGTCCAGCGAACATAGTCATTCTCATTTGGGCCGATGATCCATCTCTCGGTTCCGCGAAGAGCAGCGTCCGCAAGGACCGACCCTTCATGGACTTCAACAGCTTCTTGACGGCGACGTTTCCGCTTCCTCCGCATAGCGTCGGTACTGGCCAAGCTAAGTATCGCGTCGTCGCCGACTTTGAAGGCCTCCTGGAGGTAACACCCTCAGCAGGTATCAAGCGCGACCCGGTTGATCGCAAAGTAATCGGGATCGAAGGATTCGGGCATCCTGTGCCATTCACGCAATTCAGATTGTTGGCAACGGGGGTGTCGCGAGTTGAATCCAGCGAGCAACCACTGCCTTACACGTTACCCGCTCCCCAAACGGCGACTCCGACCTCTGGCAAACGTTGACTACAAGCAGCACAAGTATAAGCAACAACTAGTGGTTGCCGAACGAGCCGATGCACCTTCACATCGGAAACGAGCTGCGACCAAAGGAAGCGGCACCGCGCCGACGGCTCACGCAATTCCGCCTGAGATGTTTTCCAGTCCTAAACTACTAGTTGTCGAATGACCTCGCGTGCCACCACTCCGGACCCGAGCCGCGACCAGAGGGAGCGGTACAGCGCCAACGGCTCACGAACTCGCGCGACCTACCTCATCACGTTCACCTGCTATGGCACCCGCGTTCACGGCGACGAATCGTGGTCCGTAGACCGAAAGCATAACGTCGCGAACACACCGATGCTCGACGCATACTTCGGTCGGCTGTTCTATGAACGCACACTCATGGATCAACGTGCCTATCTTATGGATCATCTCCGCCGCAATGCCGTCCTCGAGGCGATCATCGAACGGTGTCGTCAGCGTGACTGGGATCTGTTGGCCGCGCACATCCGATCAAATCACGTGCATCTCATTCTCGCTGCCGACACGACACCGGAACGGATCATGAATGACATTAAATCCTGCGCCAGCCGTTCCCTGAACCAACTGGGGTTCGATACGCCGGAGCGAAAACGCTGGGCTCGCCATGGAAGCACGCGCCATCTCTACGGACGCAAGAACACGGATGCCGCGATTCGCTATGTTGTCGAAAGCCAAGGAACCCCGATGGCGGTTTATAGAGCCGAAGATCTTCGTTGCCCCGAGCGCTGAACCGCTCCCTCTGGTCGCGGCTCGGGTCCGATGTGGTGACGCGTCAGAAGCCCTCTGAATCGCGCTTCACCGAGTACCCGACTAACTCAAACCTCGCACCCTCAAGCACATCCCACTTTCACTCGCCGCGCACCACGCAAAGCACGTGATGGACAACCGCCATGTGATGGACAACCGCCATGTTCGTAGTTTGTCAATCTGTCCGGTTTGATTCACACGTGATCTGTCCGGTTTAGCCTACCGCCCCTGTGGCGCTGCGT
>CAITIX010000053.1 GCA_903892565.1 uncultured Acidobacteriia bacterium | reverse complement strand
CTGCGCCCTTTCATCGGCAGGGGAAATCGATCGCGGTTCTCGCCGTATCGTCAGCAGAACCCCGAGTCTGGCGCAAAGACGAGTTGGCGCTCCTGGAAAATACGATCTTGCGAGTGTGGCCGATGGTTGAGCGCGCACGTAGTCAAAGGCAACTGCAGAAGAGCGAGCTGCGCCAACGCGAGCTTATGCGCGCGCTCCCCGTCGCCTGCTATACGCTCGACCAAGAGGGGCAGCTCACCTTCTTCAACGATGCAGCAGCGCAACTCTGGGGTAGAGAACCTGAACTAAAAAAAACGCTATGGTGTGGTTCGGTTGCGATGGTTACGCTCCAAGGCGCGCCGCTCGCACTCGAAGAATCGCCCACCGCTATCGCATTGAAGGAAAAACGTCAGGTACGCGGGGTCGAAGCCTTCGTGGTGCGCCCCGATGGAAAGCGTCGATGGGTGGCTCTCTATCCAGATCCGATCTTCGATCCGGACGGCAATTGCATCGGGGTCGTGAATGTTGTCATGGATGTCACCGAGGAACGAACTTCCCAGGGGAAAATCCAAAAAGCAGCCGAGCATCTGAGCCTGGCAATCGCCTCCGCTAACCTAGGCGATTGGAATTGGGATGCCGCCACGGATATCGTAACACTATCACGACGCACGGCGGAAATTTACGGTGTTCAGTCCGGTTCCGGCCTTTTGCGCACACAGATGCGCGAGCTATTGCATGAAGAGGATAGAGAGCGAGCCAGGATCGCATCGCGGCGGGCAATGGAAACGAGAACGGATTACGATATTGAATATCGAGTTATCCGACCGGATGGAACACTACGGTGGGTGGCGGCAAAAGGCCGTCCAATTTACGACAACAACGGCCAAGCAGTTGGTATGGTCGGAGTGGTTCAGGACATTACGGAGCGCAAATCACATGTGGACGCCCTGGAAAACCTTTCCCGGCAGATCAAGACACAGGCACAGCTCTTTGATGCAACACTCTCGAATATCACGGATCTCGCGTATGCCTTCAATCTAGAGGGGCAATGGATTTATGCCAACCGCCCATTGCTTGATTTGTGGGACCGCAAGATTGAGGATATCCTCGGAAAAAATTGCTTTGAACTCGGCTACCCGGTCGAACTGGCAACCCGCCTACAGGCCCAGATTCAAGAGGTGATCGACACCAAACGTGCCGTTCGCGGCGAAACGCCCTATCTTAGCGCGGCCGGAAAACGGGATGATCACGAATACATTTTCAGTCCTGTGATAGATGGGAGCGGGAAAGTCACGGCCGTTGTCGGAACCACACGTCTCATCACCGAGCGCAAACAGACCGAAAATGATCTCAAGCGTGCGCGCGATGATGCCATGGCTGCTTCCCGCGCAAAGGATGATTTTCTTGCCGCGCTTTCGCATGAACTGCGAACGCCACTCAACCCCGTACTGTTACTCGCAAGCGCCGCAGCGAACAACCCAGCGTTACCACCCGCCGTCCGCGACGACTTCGACCTTATTCGTAAGAATGTGGATCTCGAGGCGCGGCTGATTGACGACCTGCTTGATATTACCCGCATTACGCGCGGAAAACTTCAGTTGGACCATCGCTGCTGCGATCTTCATTTAATAATTAAGGACGCTCTGGCCACTGTGCAGGCCGAGCTCCTGGAAAAACGCCTGGTATTGGTTTCCGATTTCGGAGCAAGCGAAAGCGCCGTGTGGGGCGATGCAATCCGTCTCCAGCAGACGCTCTGGAACCTCATGAAGAACGCTGTGAAGTTTACCTCCGAAGGCGGTAAAATCAGCATCGAAACCATCAGCTCCGCCCAAAAACTGACGGTCAAAATCACCGATACAGGAATCGGAATGACTCCCGAAGAAATCGGGCGGGCGTTTCGGGCCTTCTCGCAGGGAGAGCATGCGATCCCGGGCTCCAACCTGCATCGCTTTGGCGGCTTGGGGTTGGGACTCGCCATTTCAAAAATGCTCGTGGAGTTACATGCTGGCCAGATAAGCGCCTCGAGTGCGGGCCGAAACCAAGGATCAACCTTCGTCATCGAGCTTCCGCTATTTAAGAATGCAACCAGCGAGAACAGCAAATCGCCCATGCAGCCGAAAACAATCCGTAGG
>CAITIX010000052.1 GCA_903892565.1 uncultured Acidobacteriia bacterium | reverse complement strand
TTCCGTTGAGCGACCACTCGACGCGCATGAAAAACAATCCAAGAGTGTGGTCCCGATGCTGATCGGCGTGGAGAATATTGGCTCCGCATTCATAGAGCAGCGTGGAGAGACGCGCTACCAGTCCCTTGCGGTCCGGGCAGTCGATCAGTAGAACGGCGGAATCTTTCATATTCCATACAGCATAAACCAATCGCTTCGGAGCGTGTCAACGACTTTGAGACAGGTGGCGTGAGAGTTTAGTGTCGAAAGGCCTGACTCTCAGGTGCAAATGGTGGATTGGTCGGTGGAAGATGCCGCTCCGTGGAAAAGTCCAAGAGCGCGACTTTCCCACCTCGCTTGGAAATCCCTGATGAAGCGTCGGGATTTCCACTTCTTCCACCGCCCCGGCTACGACGAGCAACTTTGAAATAGCAAGAACCATTGTGGCCAACGCTGCCGCGTCACTTGCTCCCTACAACGAGGCAATTTCTTCTTTCGACGACGGCGGTATGGGTGGGTTGATCCAGACTGCTGTGGGCTGGGGCGGGTGCTTGGGTGGGGCGTGGGGGAAGCGTTCCGGATTGTGCGCATAGGCTTGGTCAAGCACCTTTTGTCGCTGCTCGATGACCTGACCGGCCCTGCCGTAATGGAGCATTTCCGGAGTCAGCAGGACGATCCCGCTGTGATGGTGATCCTGGTTATACCAGGGGAAGAATCTTTGGCAGTATGCGCGTGCATCCTCGATGCAGCCGAATCGGTCGGGGTATTCGGGCATGTATTTGAAGGTCTTGAACTGGCTTTCAGAGTACGGATTATCGTCCGAGACGTGTGGCCGGCTATGGGTTTTTGTCACGCCCAGGTCGGCCAGCAGCAGCGCCAGTGGTTTGGAGGTCATCGAGGTACCGCGGTCGGCGTGGATGGTCAAATCGCCAGCAACGATGCACTGTTTCGCGCATGTCTCGGCGATCAGCCGCTTGGCCAGCTCGGCTGTTTCGCGTGGTGCCACCATCCAGCCCACCACGTAGCGGCTGAAGATGTCCAGGATGACGTATAAGTGGAAGTAAGTCCACTTGGCCGGACCCAGGAGCTTCGTTATATCCCAGCTCCATACTTGATTGGGCCCCGTGGCCAGCAGTTCCGGCTTCTTGTACTGCGGATGCCGCAGTTGCTTGCGGCGCTCCTTCAACTCCCCGTTCTGGGCAAGTATGCGGTGCATGGTGCGGATCGAGCAGAGGTAGATGTCCTCGTCCAGCAGCGTGGCAAAGACCTCCGATGGGGCCTTGTCCGAGAAACGTTCCGAGTGTAGATGGTCGAGCACAGCCTGCCGTTCAGCCGCTCCCAGGGCCCGCGCTGGCGTAGGACGAACCCGATGCGGAACGGCGGGCAACATGCGCCGATAGAGCGTGGCGCGCGGCACACCGAGGGCACGGCAGGCCTCCGCTTTGCCGACGTTGTCGCCCAGTTCCAAGGCGGCGCTCATGAGTTCTCCTCGTCGATCTGGATGTTCGGAATCGGGTTGCCCAACAGCGCAGCTACTTTTTTTTGGACCTCGATGATCAGTTCGGCATTCTTCAGTTTCTTGGTCAGCCGGTCAATCACGACCTGCTGCTCGCGATTCTTCTTAACCAGAGGACTGACGAATACCTTGGGGCCGCGTTTCTTGGGCGTGAGGGCGTCGATTCCACCCTGCTTCCGTTGCCGCCTCCAAGTGGCCAGGTGCGAGGAGTAGAGCCCTTCGCGCCGCAGCAGAAGACCCACGGCACCGGCATCCTGAGCTGCATCGGCCTGGTCGAGGATGGAGCGTCTATACTCTGCGGTGAAGCTCCGCCGACGAGGGCGGGCGATGACTTCGGAATCGGGAACCGGCAAACGAGGGCCTGGAGTGAGGGCACCCGCTGCGTTGGCAGCTTCTCCGCTGCGCTCCGAAGCTGCCAACGCAGCGGAGGAAGAGCTTGTCTTGCTTGTGCTTATCAATGTGAGATTTCTTTCCCCGCCCTACACTAATTGTTCAGGGTCTACTTGTCTCACTCATGTTGGCACAGATGACGCGGCCCTCTATGTGATTCGGCAGCTTCGGGAGTCTCGTCGGTTACTTGAGGCCCCTCAAGCGGCCATACTCCGCGCGAAGGCTATCTACCT
>CAITIX010000051.1 GCA_903892565.1 uncultured Acidobacteriia bacterium | reverse complement strand
TAACGCCGGTCTCGTAGCTCAAGGTCTTTGGACTGAAGGACTGCGTCCCGAACACCGCCTGCAGTTGCAGGAGGAACGGATACAGCTCCGCCGCGCCGCCCTCTAAGACGTGCTCGTAGCCGACGGTTTCCTTTCGGAAGCGCAGTACGAATTCCGTATCCCCAATATGCCGTCCACGGATGCGAACGAGACGCTCTAACGCGCTGGACTCAAGATCGAGAAAGCGACTAATGTGAATTTGTCCCTCAGCCGCTGCATTCATCGCGTAAGTTCCCGCGCCCTGCTCGGACCAGTCCGCCTTCGCCGAGCTCTTGCTTCCGTGATGAATGACCAGCACAGCACAGCTAGTGCGCTTACCAAGTTCGTTGAGCTGGGACAACTCCCCGTGCTCGATCTTCACGATGTCACCGCCGCCCTTGCGCGCGGGACGCAACGCTGTGTAGCTATCCAAGATCAACATCCGCAACTTCAGGTTCTTGATCTGCTCCTCCAACCATTCGAGTAACTCGGGACCAAACGTGAACGGAACTCTTGGCGTGAGAAAAAACGGAATGTCCTTCACGTCACGAATCTGCGAGTGCTTCAGGATTTCCTGGATGCTTGCCGTCGCGCCTGGATCGTCCTGTTCAACCAGGTGCACGGGTCCGGGATCGAGCACCTGGTATTTTCCAAACAACGCCTTGCCACTGGCCACCGAAATAGCGAACTGCATCGTTAATATGGTTTTCCCGGCCTTCGGTGAGCCGATGACGAGCGTAGCTCCATGCTTTGCAAGAAGACCCTCGATCAGCTGCTCAGGTGGTTGAAGTTTGAGTTCCATAAGTTTTGTAGCGGACAGGATCTCGGGACGCGGCGTGGACATTGTTGTGGCCGGCGCCGCGCTATGGCATCGATGGCCGTTTCGTGATTCCGCGGCTTGGCCGTTCGGCGATGCGCCCAAGACTTCCGCTAAGTCAGCAACTCTGGTAATGTCCGCCTCTGTTTCGATCTCAAACGCCATGGACGCCCTCCAGCATTGTGATTAGCTCGAACTCGGAATGGCCAGCGGCAAACCATTCAGAAATGTCCTTGATGTTTCTGGGGAGATCGAAAACACGGGTTCGAGCCGCCACGCCGAACAAGGACTTCGTGATGAAGAGTGCCCGCTTCCAGCCGGGGGAATCATTATCGGGAACGATGATGCACTCTCGGCCGCGAAGCACATCGGTATAACTGTCAAGCCATGGCGCATTCGCTCCACCTGCGTTCGTCGTAGCGATGAATCCGTAGTCCCGCAACGTTTCTACGTCCTTTTCGCCTTCGCAAATAAAGACAATGGGAGCTTCGAGCACCTCGCGTAGTCGGTATAAAACGCGGTCCGCGTCCTTGGGCCCGCGATTAATCCATTGGCCGTGACTGTCCGGGCGGCGTTGGAAAAATCCCTTAGGATCGGTCCGGCAAACCTGATAGAGTAACTGGGCGTGCTCGTCGGTGTAGTCGTAGGTTGCGACGATCTTCTGCGATGCCCCGCCTTCGCATTTCGAAGCGTTCTGGCGAAACCCTTCCGGCCAGAGCCCCAACGCCTTGATCGCGTCGATCACGGCTAAATGTGAACATCCTGCATGGCAGTGAATCAGTAGCTTTCCGCCGTCGCCCGAAGCGATGCTCAAACTCGGGTTGTTGTCTTCGTGAGCGGGACATTTGGCGACGTGCCCTTCGCCGGATCTACGTCCGCCCAGAGCTCTCGCGAGCTGCGCGGCGGTCATTGCATCCGCTCCCGCATCTCAGCCAAAGCCGCCGCGCAGGCCGCGGCCAGTGGCGCTCCGTAGGTTCCGCTTAACTGAATCCGCAGCTCCGGATCCAAGCGGATGAAACATTGAAAGCAGAAAAAAGTCCCAGATTGCTTCCACGCGCGGCAGGGGCAGACGTCAGATGACTTCAGCTGCAGCAGTTGGTCGGAAGTGAGTTCGTGGGTCTGGGGCGAATCAGGCCGGTTCAAGCTGCGTTTCCCCGAGGCCGACCTTTGTTCTGACGCCGACCATCCGGGTTAACGTGAGGTTCGGGGATTTCGAGCAGATAGCGTACGGCCCGGGAAAATCGAACGTATTGGGGAAATCCAGGGCGAGCTTCGAGGCGCCCCGCTTTCAGGTCCTCGTGTCGCCAATTTGCCAAAGTCTGCGGGTTGAAATCGTAGATCTTGGCGTAAGTCTTTTCTCGGACATATTTTCGTTCGACGGTCTCTAGTTCGCGCACACGGGTCTCCTGATGAGGAATTCCGCATCTTTCGCGGGAGGAGCCGTGAAAGCTCTAGAACTGAAGTTGTCGAAACGTGGGTTTTAGTCCGCGTTTCTGATTTCGTCTGAACTTAGGCAGTACTAGAATAGTTCCACTGCGAAATTCTGTCAAGAGGAAAGGAGAACGTCTGACCGCCAATGAGGGAAGCAAGGGTGCTCGTCCGGCTTCAGTACCACCCGGAGACTTCGCTCTATCCTGCTAAGTCAATTGCTATAGTGGTGCGCCCATAGAGACTCGAACTCCCGGCCTACTGATTCAAAGTCCGTTCCACGGGCGATACTGGCACTGAAAAGGCAAAAGTGCCTATGTAAATTCAGTCACTTAGTTTTTTGGTGACTCCCCTGGTACACCCAGTCACAGGGCACTTTGGGTGAAATGATGGTTGAAACAAGGGAGATAGGTTCTTTATCGCATCGGACCCCCAAAAGCCCCACCACACCAGCGCCGCCGATCCAGTTGTCGGTCGGCTTGACGCCGCGAACACAGTGGAGTAGTCCCTTAGATTTCGATCTTGCGTGGTCCGCTATCTCGCCTTTTGGCCTAGTCAAGTGATCAGGAGAAGGAGGCGGCTCGTTTGCCCCACTCGTCTTGGTGGCAGGCGTCCGGCGGCCCCGAGCCTCCCCAGGCCAAATCGCCAAGCGTTAATAGCCCTCCGGTGCCCGCACACGTGACCACCGCAAATCGGCGCTTCGAATTGATGAGACGGCCTCTACTTCGCCAGCGGCGGCAGTGTCGTGAACGTCAGCGCCGGAGGGCTGCGTATACCCAGCACGCTTATCTGGGCTCCAGGCGGGGTGTCAAACTCGACGGTGCCGCGAATACCGGACGTCCCTGGAAATTGTGTTGCCAGCACGAACGATGTGTGGCCATTGGCGCTCAATGGAATCGTGCCCGCGCCGCGTTGGTTGCCAGCGTCGTCCCGAATGACGACCGAGACATTCACAGCTTGCGTCGCAATGGCGTTGAGCGCCACGCCTGTCGCAGTGCCGTTGGTATTGTCGAATGCGATGAGATACGAACCTGCGTTGCGGGTTTCCAACGGCACCACCGCTTCCTGGCTGTTCGGATTGTAGCGAAAGATCGCGTAGCCGCTGATATTGCCTGAAGTAACTAGTTGCGCCGAGCCGGTGAGCAACGAACTAGTCAGGGACCCTGACGTCTGGATCCATAGTGGATCGCCAACCGAAATGGTTTGTGTAACTGAAGACGCCGTCGAAGTTGTGCCAGTCTCTAGGTACGTCAACGGCAGCGACAGTGGACTTCCGTTGTTGTCAAAAAACTTTAGTTGCGCCTGCGCCGGTGGCACAGATCTATCGGTGTTGACCAGTACGAATGTCGTTTGCCATCCGTTTCCAGAAGCGATGTGCGCGAAGGATCCCCCTCCTGTAGACATATTGACTAGTGCCGGAATCGTCGTGAGTGTTCCTGGCGGAGTGTGGCGAATGCCCAGTACGCTGATCTGCCCCTGCGTCGTGTCGAACTCCAGCATGCCGCGTATGTTTGCCGTAATCGGAAACCACTCCGACAACACGAACGACGTGTGCCCGTTGGCAGGCAGAGTAATCGATCCCGCAAATAATCCGGGCGTGGAAACTCGCACGCTCTGTGCCGACCCCGAAATGTTTTCGACCGCGATGCCGATTAGCACGCCGTTGGTGTTGTCAAACGGCACGAAATAAGACACAGCGTTACGTGTTTCCAACGGCACTACAGCTTCTTGTCCACTTGGATCGAAATGGAAGATTGCGAAGCCGTCCATGTTCCCGGAGCCCATCAGTTGCGCGGAGCCCTCGAGATATGGGACGTTTGCCGGTCCGGAAGCCGTCACGATCAATGAAGCGTTTGCCGCCAGCGCCTGATTTGTCGATGCTTCCGTCACCGTCCCAGATGACGCCTGCTGTGGCAAAGTCAGCGGCAACGCCACTGGATTTCCATTGTTGTCAAACAGGCTAACCTGCGCTTGCGCCGCAGTAGAGCCTTTATTGACTAGGGTAAACGTCGTGTTCCAGCCGCCCTCTGCAGCCATGTGCGGCATAGAGCCGATGAAGCTCGAGCCAGTGAAGGCCTGCTCCTGAATTGTGAAAGCCGAGCCAGCTATGGTTAGTGTTGCCGTGAGGGCACTACTCAAATTGTTTGCTGCCACTGTGTAATTGACTACACCGTTCCCTGTTCCGTTGGCACCGTTGACGACTGTCACCCATGAAGGTGCGCCCGTGACAGTCCACGAACAACTCGTCCCGGTCGTGACGGTCGCAGAGCCGGAGCCACCAGCTGACGTGAAAGCTTGCCCGCTGGAGCTCAAGGCGTAAGCGCAAGTGGGGGCAGAGGCCGCCTCCTGAATCGTGAAGGAAAAACCGGCGACTATCAGCGTCGCATTGAGCGGGTTAACTGAAGTATTTGGAGCAACCACATAACTCACCGAGCCATTGCCTGTTCCGCTGGCTCCATTTGTTATGCTCACCCACGGCGGAACGCCCGACACGCTCCATGTGCAGCCCGCGCCCGCAGTCACGTTGATTGAACCGGAGCCACCAACCGCAGTGAACGACTGCGTGTTGGAGCTGAGAGAGTACGAGCACGGTGCTAGGCTAATCGCAATGGCAAGAGTCTGTGTTGTGCTCGCGGCGCTTGCGTCGGTTACCCGCACCGTGAAGGTTTGCGTTACCGCGCTTGTGGGCGTTCCAGTGATCGTCCCGGCGTTCGATAGCGACAGACCAAGCGGAAGCCCACCGGAGATTACCGACCAGTTGTAGGGTGGACTACCTCCGCTTGCTGCGAGGAGCTGCGAGTAGAATGTGCCAGTAGTTCCTGACGGCAGTGTATTGGTTGTTATTTGTAACGGTATTGCTGCCGCATTTATGATCAGCGTAAGATTGATAGTCGCAGTAGCATTAATGGAATCTCTTACGGCGAACTGTGGATGGTAAGTGCCTTGGTTTCCCGCGCTGGGAACGCCGCTCAAGTTGCCCGCAGCGGTCATCGTGATTCCGCTGGGTAATCCCGCGGCCGACCAGGTTCCCGGGGGCCAACCTCCCGTGAAGGAAAACGCCAGACTGCCACCACCCAGCGGGTAAGCGACTCCGGCCGTTCCCGCAGACAAGGAAGTGGGGCTGACGATTTGCAACGCGGGCGCGACGTTGATTGAAAAAGTCTGTGCGGCCGACGTCGCACCCTTGCTGTCTTGAACGGTCACACTGAAGTTGTAGGCGCCGGTCCCGGCACTGGTCGGCGCACCGCTAATGACGCCAGTGGAGGGACTAAGGACGAGCCCCGGAGGAAGTGTCCCACTGCTGACGATCCAGTTGCTGTAGGGAGGTGTGCCACCACCCGCACCGAGTCCAGTGGCGTAAGCGAATCCCGGTTCGCCGGGAGGTAGCGACGCATAAGAAACGGTGGGACCGGCCGACACAGAGACCCCAACTCGTCCAATCTTGTTAGAATTACTCTCTGTAAACCACAGTGCCCCGTCTGGCCCGGCGGTTATGCCGCTAGCGCCACTTGATGCCGTGGGTATCGGGTACTCACTGATCGCCCCAACGGTAGTGATCCGCCCGATCTTGCCGCTGTTAGTCTCAGTAAACCACAGGGCCCCATCCGGCCCATTCGCAATCCAACCAGGAATGCTATTCGCAGTGGGCACTTGATACTCAGTGATGGCTCCGGCCGTGGTGATCCGCGCGATCATGTTGCTATAAAAGTCCGTAAACCATAGCGCGCCATCTGGCCCGGTGGC
>CAITIX010000050.1 GCA_903892565.1 uncultured Acidobacteriia bacterium | reverse complement strand
GTGTTTGAATCCACTCGTGCAGGAGGGAATGCGGTGCTTGGGAAATCCGTAGTCGTAAAAGGCCAGATCATCACCGGAGAAGATCTCACGATCGACGGAACGACGGAGGGCACCGTCGAGTTGCAGGAGCATCGCTTAACGGTCGGACCGAACGGCAAGGTGCAAGCTTCCGTAAAAGCGCGCGAAGTGGTCGTGATCGGCACGCTGCAAGGTAACGTGGAAACCAGCGACAAGACAACGATTCGCAAAGGCGCGACCTTGATCGGCGACATCCGTACCGCTCGCATTGAAATCGAAGACGGAGCCATTTTCAAAGGCAACATCGACATCATCCGCACCGAGCCGAAGATTGTACCGTCCACGCAACCCAAACCGCAGGGCACGGCTTCCGCTGTGACGCCGACGGCCACCGCCGCGGGTGGTGCAACCAGCGGTGCGCCGGAGACAAAACGATAAAGGTTGGTCCGCGCGTTGCAGGCGTCTGAGACACGAAACAGTAACGGCCTCGACCAGTTCTGCACCACGCTCGAGGCTCGTCCGGGATTATCCATCTTGGATTTTTCGGGCGTGAGCCAATCCACCGTCACGTTCATTACTGAGTACGGGCACGGCTTGTATTCGGACGACTTCGGCCGTCAGCTCGATCAATGCTTCGGTGTCACGGGCGATTTCTACGAGAACCAATCGAATCCTCTATTGGTGAATCGCTTTCTGGAAGCGGCCATGGATTTTGAAGATCAATCCTTCGATGGCGCGCTCGTGTGGGATTCGCTGCAGTTCCTGACGCCGTCGCTCTTGCAAACCGTTGTCGCGAAGTTGCACAGGATCCTGCGTCCGGGCTCAAATCTGCTGGCCGTGTTTCACGCCGATGAACGCGTGGAAAATATTCCGACCTGGTCTTATCGCATTCAAGATCGCAAGACGGTGACGATGGCCCATCGCACGCAGAGGCGTCCCGCACAGGTGTTTAACAACCGGTCGTTGGAAAAATTGTTCCAGGATTTCGAATCCGTGAAATTCTTCCTCACCAGAGATCACCTGCGCGAAGTGCTGGTCCGCCGATAGAGAAAAGTTCATCGCTAAAACATTGGTCCGCGGACAAACAAAACGGGCCAATGGCAGAGAGTTTGTCTCTCACTCCATCGGCCCGTTGTAACGTTTTCCAGATCACCTAGCGACGAAAGCTGTTGCGATACTCGCCACGCTCGGAACGCTCATGCTCGAAGCGTTCGCGATTTTCGAAGCGTTCACGATTCTCAAAACGTTCTCCACCCCAATATCCTGCGACGAAACGTCCGCCCACGAATCTTGGAGCAACCCAATAAGCACCGCCATACGGAGGCAGCGCCCAATAGCCTGCGACCCAACCTTGGGGTCCGTTAAACCCGTCAACCCAAATGTAGCCAGGACCAGGCATCGGCGGACGCACCGCAACGAAGGGCCGATTCACAACCACAGGCGCAGGGACAACGACGCGCGGTCCAACATACGCACCGGCCACCACGGGACCACCGACATTCACGCCCACTCCGAACCGCACTTCGGCAAACGCCGCATTCGCCATCAACATCGTTCCCATCACCGTAACTATCAAAGTCTTTTTCATTGTCTTTTCCTCCTTTTACTTTCTTTTTTGTCTGCCTCGCTCGCTTCCGCTTCGCTTGGCCTCACTCACGCCCACTTAAAATGCAACTCCTGTTCCAAACATAAGCAATTGAAAACAAGCCACATGTAGCCTTTTTAATGGCCGCGCTCGACCGCTCGTGGTGGTATTCGGCCAGAGGATTTTAACTTTAACCAGCCCGACTACGAAGCACTTCATGACGGGACGAAAAAGCGGTTGGGAAAGGGAGTGGAGATAAGGAACGACTCATCCAAAAACAAAAAGGGCTGAGGTGAGTTCCATTCGAACTCATCCCCAGCCCCTGCACAACTCCCGCTTATGCCTGCGGGTGTTGTCTCGCGAAACTACCGGCGTCCGCCGTGACCTGATCCACCGCCACCGCCGCGCGATCCGCCGCCAGAGAAGCCACCCGCCGAGTGTCCGCCGGACATACCTCCGTTAAAGGACCCTCCACTACGCGATCCTCCTGAAGAAAAACCACCGCCCGAGGGACCACGGAAGCTCTGCGCCGGCGCGCTTGGGGCACCACCTGGAGCCCGGAAGCTCGGTGCCGCTTGCGAGCGGAACCCGCTGGAGAATCCTCCGCCGCCCGAAAATCCGCCATTGAACCGCGCACCCGCATTCGGTGCCGCGTAGCCACGATTCACAAAGCCGCGCTCCCCAAACCCGCGATTCTCATAACCGCCGCGGAATCCGTAACCGCCGCCGTAACCGCCGCCGTACCCGTAGCCGCGATGTCCCCAATAACCGGCGGTCCAACGTCCCCCAAAGAACCGGGGCGCGATCCAATAGGCATCCGCGAACGGCAGCACCGCGCAATACCCGTTCACGAAGTAGCCGTTGACGTCGTAGTAGCCGTCGATCCACACGGAGCCTCCACCACACACCGGAGCCGTGTATACGGTCTGCGGAGCGCCGTAGGCTCCGTAGGCGGGCGCTTGCACTGGATATTGAGCTTGCTGCGCATACCCGCCCTGCTGGCCGTAACCCTGCTGACCATATGCCTGTGGATTGTAGGGCTGCTGATTGTACCCGCCTTGCGACTGATCATAAACGGCCGAATTTTGATCGTACGCGGGAGCACCGACACCGCCGCCCATCGAGTACGGATCCTGCGCGAACGCCGATGTCGCCACAACCGCCGTCATTCCCAAGTAAGTAGCGAACAGTGTCTTTTTCATTTTCTTATCCTCGTTTCTGGCCTGACTGCTGCCATTCTGCGCCTTCTTGAAATGCAATCGCACAACCAAACGTAAGATATAGACAGGAAAGGAGATGTAGGTTCTTTAATGGCCGAGACCAACCGCGAGTGGTGCTATTGAACCAGATAAATGAAAGGCAAAGACGGCCCTGGACGCTGCGAGCTCGTGCGATTACGACGCCAGACGATCCGGCCGCAGGTTCGAAACCTTCACGCGCGCAATGCGATTGCGATCCATGCGATCCACAATAAACGTGCGTCCATCGTAAATCACGGATTCACCGGGCGCCGGAATATATCCAAACTGCTGCAGCAAGAAACCTGCAAGCGTCTCAAAACCCGCGTCCCCCGGAAGCTCAATGGAATACTGCGACGCCAATTCGCGAATGTTCGTGCTGCCATCCAGTTCAAAAACCGCAGCCCCCGCAGCCGCTACCGGACGGCTGACATCGTGTTCGTCCGAAATATCGCCGAAGATCTGCTCCAGCACGTCTTCCAGCGTCACCATGCCCGTGAACGTACCGAACTCATCCACCACCATCGCCAGATGCGTGTTATGACGACGAAATTCGTCGATCAATTGATTCAGCGGCTTGGTTTCCGGAACCACCAGCGGCTCCCTCATGTAGGGACGCACGCGGAACGGACGCTGCGGCAGATTGCGATCCGACGTACTTTTGCGCTGCTGCCACGCGCGCATCAGATCCTTGTAATGCAGCACGCCGATGATGTGTTCGGGAGACTTCTCGTACACCGGCATGCGCGAATGCTTGTGCTGCAGCGTGAGCCGCAGAAGTTCGTCCAGACCCGCATCAATGGACACGGAAACGATATCCATACGCGGCGTCATGATCTCGCGCGCGTTGATATCCTGCAACTCCAGCAGCTTATTGATTGCGGCTTCTTCGAAGCCTTCCAGGTGGCCTTCGTGACGGCTGGTGGCGATCACGAATTTCAACTCTTCGGCCGAATGTCCCCCGGCACCATGTCCACCCTTTAGCCCCATGGCCTGGGAGATCACCGCGGTGCATTTTTCGATCACGAACACGAACGGCGCGGTGAGTCTGCGAAACGCGAGCAGCGGCGGCGCGACCAGCAACGCCAGTTGATCCGCTTTCTCCAGCGCGAGGTTCTTCGGCAGCACTTCGCCCAATACCACGTGCACCAAACTGATCATCAGAAACGCCATCGCAAAACTGCCACCGTGCAGCCAGGCGATTTGCGGCGCACTCAAGTGCTGCGCCATGGTGGGGAAGATCCAATCCAGTATCGAGACCACCAAGCGATAGACGGTGTCCTCACCCGCCCAGCCCAGTCCCAAACTCGCAAGCGTGACGCCCACTTGCGTGGCGCTCAACAGATGATTGGGATTGGCCAACAGACCGATTGCCGCTCTGGCCGACACACTGCCTTGCCCCGCAAGTTCCTTCAGCCGCGAGAGCCTCACGGAGACCAACGCAACCTCGGCGGCGGCGAAAAAACCGTTCAAGGCTACAATCGCCGCTAATAAAATCAGTCGCAGTGGCATAAAAATGGCATCCTGTTGCGCGCAAAAGAGTGACCGCACTCACAGGATTCGCTAAACTCGAAACAGTGTTTGACACTCCACTGCTACGAGCCTTAAATCTGAGCATAGCCGTTTTATTGATCGCCGTAGTGGGCGGCGTGTATTGGTACGGATGGCGGCCTTTGGGCGAAACTTCCGGTGACGTCACCCTCGGCGTCTCGGCAGCGGCCAGCATCACGCGCGACGATCTCGGAGTCCCGCACATTCACGCTGCAAATGTGGAGGACGCTCTTTTCCTGGAAGGCTACGCCATGGCGCAAGATCGCTTGTGGCAGATGGATGCCTTGCGACGTCGCGCGGCAGGCGAGCTTTCCGAAGTCGTGGGAGCGGCAACGGCCGAGGCGGATCGCGAAGCACGGCGCTTGCGCCTGCGCCGCATCGCCGAAGCGCAGGAGCGGATTCTTCCTCCGCAGGATCGCGCCGCCATCGCGGCTTTCGCGCGCGGCGTGAACGAATATATCGGCACGCATCGCGATCGCCTGCCGGTCGAGTTCGCGATCTTGCGCTACGACCCTCGTCCCTGGAACATTTCTGACAGCATCCTCGCGGGCTTGGAAATGTATCGCGAGCTCACGCCCGGCTGGCGCGCGGAGATCAACAAGCTGCAGATGCTGGCCGCGGGAGATCCAGCGAAGGTCGAATTCCTGATGCCCGCGGCAGCGGCCACGGCGCCGCAGCCCGGCTCCAATGCCTGGGTGATTTCCGGCGCGCACTCCTCGACGGGCAAGCCGATTCTGGCGAACGATCCTCATCTGGAATTTTCTCTCCCGTCACCTTGGTATTTGGTGCACCTGGATGCTCCCGGCTTGAACGTCACGGGCGCGACGATTGTCGGCATTCCCGGCGTGGTCACCGGCCACAACGACCGCATCGCCTGGGGCATCACAAATCTCGAGTACGACGTGCAGGATCTGTATCAGGAAACCATCGATCTCAACAGCGGGCGTTACATGTTTCAAGGCCACCAGGAACAGGCTCATCTGGAACGCGACGTCATCAGCGTAAAGGGAGCGAAACCCGCTCCGATCGCCACCTGGATCACGCGCCACGGTCCGGTCTTCGTCAGCGACGGCGACCGCCAGTATTCCCTTCGTTGGACCGCCGCGGAACCCGGCGGCTTCACGTTTCCCTTCCTCGATATAGACCGCGCTCACAATTGGACGGACTTCACGGCGGCGATCAGCCGCTTCGCAGGTCCCGCTCAGAACTTCGTTTATGCGGATGTCGACGGCAACATCGGATACCACGCCACGGGACATTTGCCTATCCGGACGAAATGCAGTGGCGACGTCCCTTCCGACGGCGCCAGCGGAGACTGCGAATGGACCGGCTACATTCCGTTCGAAGAGCTCCCGCAGGCGTTCAATCCATCGTCCGGCATCATCGCGACGGCCAACCAAAATCCGTTCTTGCCTGCGGATGCAAAGGCGAAATCGAAGGACGCGGCTCTTCCCCCGAACGGCAACTTCGCGCCGCCGTATCGCGTGCAGCACATTCGCGAGCTTTTAGAATCGCGCCCCAAGTGGCAGCCGGATGAGATGCTGCGCGTCCAGACCGACGTCTATTCTGCGTTTCACCAGTTCCTGGCCAAACAGATCCTGGCGGCATGGGATCGCAAGAAATCGAACACGCAGCCGCAGGCCGACGCCATCGCCGAGCTCCGCAAGTGGGACGGCCTGATGACGAAAGATTCGACCGCCGGCTTGATCGCCACACTCACTTACGACGAATTGCGCAAGGCCATCCTGGCGAACGCCGCTCCAAAATACAAGACCGGCTATGCACCGAACTTTCTTCCCGCCATCATCGAAAAGCTCTTGCGCGAACGGCCCGCAAGCTGGTTCGCGGACTATGATGCCCTCTTGCTGCAATCGTTCGACGCAGCATTGAAAGACGGAACAGCGCGCCAAGGCTCCAAGATCTCGCGCTGGGAACTGGGACAATTTCAGGCGCTTCGTCTGACGAACCCTGTCGAAGGACAATTGCCGTTGATCGGGAAATACTTCGACATCGGGCCCGTTTCTTTCGGCGGATCTCCCGTGAGCATCGCGCAATACACAGGACGCATCGGCCCATCCATGCGCATCGTCAACAATCTTGGCGATCTGGATCATTCCCTGGCGACGCTCGTTACCGGTGAATCCGAGCAACGGCTTTCCGGACACTATAAAGATCAGTGGGATGCTTACTATTCGCGTCGCGGACTTCCCATGCAGTTCGGCAAAATCGACGCCAAGAATGTCCTGACCGTGCATCCCCGCTAACCACACATGATTCAACTCCAAGGGGCCGGAAAACGTTTCGGCCACAAACTCCTCTTCGAAAACTGCGATTGGCTGATCACGCCACGCGAACGCACCGGCCTGGTCGGCGGGAATGGAACGGGCAAATCCACGCTGCTGAAAATCCTCTGCGGCAAGGAATCGCTCGATTACGGCAGCATCTCCTACGCCAAAGGCATGACGCTCGGATACCTGCCGCAAGACGGTCTCTCGCTTTCCGGACGCACTGTGTTTCAGGAAGCGATGTCCGTCTTCGACAACTTGCGTTTAATGGAGAAGGAGCTCGAAGCGCTGCATCACAAGATGGCGGATCTCGATCCCTCCGATCCCGAGTGGTCCTCGGCCGCCGAACGCGCGCATGCCATCGACAGCGAATTTCGCAATAAAGACGGCTATTCCATCGAAGCGCAAGTCGGAACCGTGCTCGATGGCCTCGGCTTTCGCAAAGAGGACTGGGGACGCCGCACGGAAGAATTCTCCGGCGGCTGGCAGATGCGTTTGGCGCTTGCGAAATTGCTCCTCGATCGTCCCAGCCTGTTGTTGTTGGACGAACCGACGAACCACCTCGATCTGGACGCGCGCAATTGGCTGGAGTCTTACCTTGACGGTTATCCCGGCGCTTACATTCTGATTTCGCACGATCGCTATTTCCTCGACGTCACGGTAAAGAAGACCGTCGAAGTCTGGAACAAGAACGTCCATTTCTACTCCGGCAACTACGACAAATATCTCGCGCAGAAAACCGAGCGGCGCGACCAACTGACCGCGGCCTATCGCAATCAGCGCGACCGCATCGAACAACTGGAAGCCTTCATCAATCGCTTCCGCGCGCAGGCCACCAAGGCCAAGCAGG
The DNA here is from genome assembly GCA_903892565.1 of uncultured Acidobacteriia bacterium. GTDB lineage: Bacteria > Acidobacteriota > Terriglobia > Bryobacterales > Bryobacteraceae > Palsa-187. Next base: position 25,140 of record CAITIX010000050.1, on the reverse strand, counting down.
TGCAGTCGCGCATCAAAGAACTCGAAAAGATCGAACGCATCGAGATCCCACCCGACGAGCAAACGATTCATTTCAAGTTTCCTCAGCCCAAGCCCAGTGGCCGCATCGTCGCCGAATTCAAGGGCGTCAGCAAGACCTACGGCCCCAAGCACGTCTTTAGCGACGCGAACTTCGTCATCGAACGTGGCGACCGCGTGGCCTTAGTCGGCGTGAACGGCGCTGGAAAATCCACGCTCATCAAACTGCTGGCAGGAACCGAGCCTCTTTCCACAGGATCCTACGAGCTCGGCTACAACACGACGCCCGATTACTTCGCGCAGGATCAATACAAGGAGCTCGACCCCGACGCGCGCATGATTGACGACATCGCCACGGCGGCTCCTCGCTCCACGCAAACCGAACTCCGCAGCCTGCTCGGATGCTTTCTCTTCAGCGAAGACGACGTCTTCAAACGCATCGGCGTTCTTTCCGGCGGCGAACGCAATCGCTACGCGTTGGCGAAGATGCTGCTGGCTCCGTCCAACTTCTTATTGCTCGACGAACCGACGAACCACCTCGACATGCGCGCCAAGGACGTCCTGCTCGACGCGCTCAAGGAATACAACGGAACGGTTGTCTTTGTCTCGCACGATCGCTATTTCATCGACAATCTCGCCCTGCGCATTTTCGAAATCGAAGAGGGCCACGTCCATGTTTATCCCGGCAACTACGAAGACTATTTGTGGAGAAAGTCGGGCGGCCCGGAGGCTCTGTTAGAGAAGCAGGCCGCCGCTCAGGCAGGTCCGGCGAAAGTCGCCGAGATTGCGCCCGTCGCGCCCGACGCCAACACGGGAGACAAGCGCGACAAGCCGCGAGTGAATCCCATGAAGGCGCAGAAAATGCGCGTGCGCGTGAAGGAGCTCGAAGAAGAGATCTCTTCGCTCGAATCGCAAATCCAGCAGCACGAGGCCGCCCTAGGCGACTACAAGAGCGCCGAGGAAACCGTCCGCGTCAGCGGACTCCTCACTCACTGCCGAAAAGAATTGGAAACGCGCGTCACCGAGTGGGAAGAGCTGACATCAGAGCTGGACGCGAGCGCATAATTCGTGCCGGGGATTCTGTTCGCCGCCGTTGTCCCTGGCGTCGAAGGCGTTCCGTGCGGCTTGCCGAAGTATCCCGCCGCATCCAGATTGCGGTACACATTGCCCGCAACACCCGAAGCTGCCGGACCGCTCACGGCCTTGGCCCCTGTGAGCAACACCACCACGGCGATCTTTCCGCTCGGCGAATCCGTGTAGGATCCGAACCATCCTAAGTGCGTGGGCGTTCGCGAATCCGTGCACGTGCCCGTCTTGCCATAAATCATTTCTTCAGACGCCGCGCCTGCCCTCCGCGCCGTACCGTACTCGACAGCGCCTGCGAGTCCCGGCTGAATTTCGGGAATGAGCGGCTCAATATCCAAACGGCGCTTCACGCGCGGCTGGATCATCGAAGCTTCTTCCAGCGTCTTGGGATATTGCAAATAGTACAGCGTCCCGCCGTTGGCCACCGCGCCCATCAGCGCCGCAAGCTCCAGCGGCGTGACGGAAATGCCATCGCCGAAACTCGTCATCATCCCGATGCCGTTATGCGGAACCGAAGGCGGCAGCAAGCCCGCATGCTCCCCTTCGATGTTGAACCCGGCTTTTTCACCCAGGCCGAATAGCCTCGCGTAATAGCTCACGCGTTCGAATCCCAGCTTCTGCCCTAACGCCGCAAAATACTCGTTGTTCGATTTTGCCAGCGCTTCCGTCAATCCCACCGACGTGCGTCCGTGCAAACGGATCGAGGTATTGCGCTGCACCAGCGATTCGCTCAACGCCGCCAGCGCCACCGGCACTTTCACCGTGGAACAAGGTTGGAAGCCGTCCTGCAGCGCCAGCTTTTGATTGACGATCGTCAGCACCAAGCCCGTTTCCGGATGCGTCACCACGACCGTGCCATTCATGCCCGCAAGCGCATCGATGGCCGCGCGGCGCACCACCGCGTCCTCACCGTCGATGCGATCGCCCACCGTGGAATCCGCATACGTCGGCGTCCGCCATGGGCCACCGAGAATCCGCAGGACGCCCTTGCGTTTCACCGGCGCCTTGCGCGTTGCAGTGGTCGTCGCTGAAGTGGTTGTGGACGACGTATTCGCGAACGACGATTTCTTCCTATGCTCGGCCATCAGCCCAGGGCTTCCGCCCACCAGCAGCAGTACCGCCGCAATCGGGGTAGCAACTCGTGCCGCGCCTAATCCTCTACGCAAACGTTTACCGAAGGCTGGCAAATACAAATCTGGCAAATACAAAGTTACAATCCTCCGCGCCAGTACCGTGGCGCCACTTCTATAAAACATTGTCGAGGACAAATGATTTAAGGTCAAGCTTTCCGCCGAACTAGTCCCGCATTCGACCATGATGATAACCTAATTTCGTGGCCTCTACTCCTTCCATCGCATCCAGAATTCCTACCGAGCTCCTTGTTCGCGGCACCGATGGCAAGACGATCCTCGTCCCTCTCGACCGCGACCGTATCACGCTCGGACGATCCAGCGCCTGCGAGCTAGCCTATCCCGACGATTCCGGCCTCTCCCGTCACCATATGTCCTTCGAGCGCACGGGCGACGCATGGCAAGTGCAGGATCTCGGCAGCAAGAACGGCACGCTCCTCAACGGAAAACTATTAGAGCAGCCGACCGTCTTCGGCTGGCGCGACCAGGTGGTTGCCGGACGCCTCACCATCGAATTTGCGGGCAACGACCACACCGCCACAGTTCCGCGTGAGAACGTCGTCTTCGTCGAAGCGCCCGAGGCCGCGAACAAATCCACCACCACCGTTGCCGCGAGCCTGGAATCGCTCATCGGGCCGACCGCTGCCAACGACCTGAACCAGTCGATGATCCAGGTGAACCCGCAGATGCAGGCGCTCATTCGCGCCGGTCGCGAACTGGTCGGCTATCGCCCGCTCAACGAACTCTTCGAAGTCATCATGGATCTCGCCATGGGAGCCGTGCTGGCCGCCCGCGGCGTCCTCATGACGCTCGAGAACGACGAACTCCTGGTACGCGCCGCCCGTGGCGCTGGATTCAAAATCTCCAAAACGGTCCGCGATCGCGTTCTGAAAGAGAAGACCTCCATCCTGGTGCGCGACACGCAGCTCGATCAGGCTCTACGCGAGCAACAAAGCATCGTCCAAAACAAAGTGCGCGGTATGATCGCCGTGCCTTTGCAAACCAACGACCGCGTCATCGGCCTCATCTATGTCGACACGCCCGACCTCATCCGCGAATTCACACGCGAGGATCTTGGCCTGCTCACCGTCATGGCCAACGTTGCGGCCATTCGCATTGAGCACGCCCGCCTCAATGAAATCGAGGTAGCCGAGCGAGCCATGGCGCAGGAGCTCGAACAAGCCGCGCACATTCAGATGGGCCTGCTGCCCTCCGAATCGCCCGACGTTTCCGGCATGGATATCGCCGCCGGCACCCTGCCCTGCCGCACCGTGGGAGGCGATTACTACGATTACCTTCCGTTCCCCGACGGCCGCATCGGCGTGCTGATCGGCGACGTCGCCGGCAAAGGCATGCCCGCCTCGCTCCTGATGACCAGCCTGCAGGCGCGCGTCAAAGTGCTGTTCGAAGACGGTGACGACCTGGCCAATAAGATGGTCCGCCTCAATAAGCACACGGCGGCCAATTGTCCCAACAACCGTTTCATCACGTTCTTCATGACCATTGTCGACCCGAAAACGGGAGAGCTGAATTACACCAACGCGGGTCACAATCCCCCGCTCCTGGTGCGTAAAGACGGCTCGGTCGAGCAACTCAAAGGCGGCGGCATCATCCTCGGCATCGTGCCCTTCGCCAAATACCAGGACTTCCGCATTCGCATGGAACCCGGCGATACGCTGGTGCTCTACTCTGACGGCGTCACCGAGGCGGCAAATCCCGCGGACGTGGATTTCGGAGAGGATCGCTTAGGCGAACTTGTGGCGTCCATGCGCGGACGCCCAGCATCGGAAGTGGTCGCGGCCGTACAGGCCGCCGTCGCCAATTTTTCCGAAGGAGCCCCGCAAGCGGACGACATCACCGTCGTCGTCATGCGCAGGTTGTAATTTGCCCGTCGAAGGATCAACGCCGCCGAAGAACGTGGCGCACGCACTCTTGCGTGCCGCGTCGAGACTCTTCTCGACGCCTGCCGCTCCGTTCAGGCACGCACGTCTATGATCCAGTTTGAAACCGAGCGAGCAATCCGTCGATTCGCGCTTTCGACAAGAGCCACTCTTCAGGTATCCGTTCGGAAGTGCCTGCGTAACGCGACCGGGATCCAAACGTATGATTCTCGTAGAGGATGCTGTCGCCCTGCCCATTTCTTGTATCCTTCAGCCGCTTTGCTACTTCCGCAGGAGTCGCAAGATAGATACGCGGCATTTCGTCAAATTTAACGTTTTCGAATTGGACGAAACAAAGGGCCGTCTTCGGCCCATGACGGCGGAGCCACACTTCCGCGGCATCATGATAATCGGCCTTGCCCTTGGTTAGGTACGACTGCGTCAACCCCCAGCTTCCGTCCTGACTACCCTTGACCGAAATCTTCAAAAACCAATCGTCACGCTTGTCTCTTGTCGAGACAATCAAGTCGTATTCCGGCTGATTGGCTCCATATTGGACAGAGACGTCAAATCCACACCTTGCGAACTGGGCGGCTGCTATTGCTTCCGCCGCAACCCCAATACTGTAAGACGAGACCGCCTTTTTATTTCCTTTGGGCATCTCTACATTCCCCCCACGCCCTGCGACTTCCGAGCATCCAAGCGCAATTTCAGCGGCAACAGCGCCCGCAGCGTGAACAGATTCAGCAGCGTCAGCACAACGGCGATCCCATAGTGATTCATAGCCACCGCCGCACCGATCACGCACGCATTCCAAACACTGGCCGCCGTGGCCGTACCGCGCACCGTGAAGCCGTCTTTCAAGATCGCGCCGCCACCCAGGAATCCGATACCCGTAATTAAGCCCTGTAACACGCGCGATTGCGCCGCCACGTCGGGATTCGATCCCAGCACCAGTAAATAGCCGCAACTTGCCATGCCGACAATCGGAAACGTGCGCACACCCGCGCCGTGTTCTTCCTCTTCGCGCTGCCAACCGATGATGGCCGTCAGTGCGTACGTAATCGCAATTTGCAGCGCAGGCATTGCGACGGCGTGCCACTCATTGATCAGCCAATCCATCATTTTGTTTTCCTAAAACGTTGCTTACGGCAGGGAGCTACTTAGAATCGGCCTACTTGAAATCAATCGTGATGCGTCCGCCCGCGCCTTTGTACAGCAACGTCAACTCTTTGGTCTTGAGCTTCGAAGCGTCCAGCGCAAAGTAGACCAGCCCTTCCGTGGGATTCTTCGTCTCCGCATCCGGCAAAAGTTTCGCCTTCAACGCCGCGAGCAGCGTGGATTCATCTTTCCCTGCATTGTCTCGCTTGATCCCCGCGATTCCCGTAAAGCCCGGCTGATTCGTAATCTGCGCCCACTGCCTGCCGCTGTTATCGCGCTTCACCGTCAGCGCGCTCTTCGAAACAATTTGCGAGGGAGAAATAGCATCCGCCCGATCGCCATTCTTCCGCGAGAGCAGCGTGAAATCATCCGGAGATACGCGCAGAGGATCGCTCTTCGGCGACACCTTAACCCGCACAATGACGTAGCCGGATTCCAAATCCTCGCCCAGTGCGTTGCGCATATCGGTAGGCTCCAGCATCACGGTAGCGACCACATCCACCGTGTCGGTGCTCCCGTGAGCGTCCGCAGCCGGACGCACCTGCGGAACAGCCACCGCAAGACTCGCGCACAGCAGCGCGACAACAAATGAACGCCCAAATGAACGCCCCAATGAACGCCCGAATGCACGACCGACGTCAGCGAAGGAAACCTGTAACGCGCTCCGTTTCATCTCGCCCTCAGTATCGCAAATCGTGCGCAACTTGGCGGATTTCGCGGCAGCCGTGACCCGTCGGCAGCGCCTTCCCCGGATTCAAACGGCACGTGGGATCAAACAACTTCTTGAACCGCGCGATCATCGCCAGCGATTCGGGTGAAAACTGACGGCCCATCATTTCCATCTTTTCCATGCCGACGCCGTGCTCGCCCGTGATCGATCCGCCAACGGCAATGCAGTGCTCCAGAATTTCGTCGCCCGCCTTCAGCACCCGATCGAGTTCGCCCGGCACCTTCGGATCAAAACAAATCAGCGGATGCAGATTCCCATCTCCGGCGTGAAAGATATTGCCGATCGTTAAGTTGTAACGCCGCGCCACGTCCAGGATCAAGCTCAGCGTAGGCGCAATTTGTGTGCGCGGAACCACGCCGTCTTGCACGTAATACGCCGGCGAAACACGCCCAATCGCACCGAACGCGTTCTTGCGTCCCTTCCACAAGAGCTCGCGTTCCTTGGCATCCTTTGCCAGCCGAAATTCACGAGCGCCGCTGGCAATGCAAGCCGCACGAACCTGTTCGACCTGTTCATCCACGGACTCGCGCAAGCCTTCAATCTCGATCAACAGCACCGCGCCCGCGTCCACCGGATAACCCGCATGGCAGGATTCTTCCACCATCCGCAGTAGGACGCCGTCTAACATCTCCACCGCCGCCGGAGTAATCGCGTCCGCCGTCATGCGCGCCACCGCATCGCCCGCATGCTCGGGACGCTCGAAAATCGCCAGCGCCGTCTTCACCGCTTCCGGCTTCCTCATCAGCCGGACGATGATCTTCGTCACCAGCACCATCGTGCCTTCCGAACCCACCAGCAGCCCCAGCAGATCCAGCCCCGGTTGCGTCTCCACCGATTTGCCGCCCACCTGGATCAACGATCCATCCGGCAGCACCGCCTCCAGCCCCAGCACATGATTCGTCGTCACGCCGTACGCCAGCGTGTGCGGACCGCCCGCATTTTCACTGACATTGCCGCCGATGGTGCACGCCCGTTGACTCGAAGGATCCGGCGCGTAGAAATATCCATCGGCATCCACGGCCAAAGAAATATCGAGATTCACGACACCCGGTTCCAGCACCGCGCATTCATTCGCCAGATCGATTTCTATGATGCGATTCATCCGCGCAAAAGAAATCATCAGACCACCCGCGCGAGCAATGGAACCGCCGCTCAGTCCAGTACCCGCACCGCGGCCGACGAGCGGCACATCAAGTTCTGCGGCGATCTTCACGATCGCGATAACTTCTTCGGTCGTTTGAGGAAACGCGACCACGTCGGGCAGCGCGATATCGATGCTGCCGTCGTATTGATAGAGTGCGAGGTCTTCGGGACGATCCAGCGTGCGCTCCGCGCCGAGGATCGAACGAATGCGGGATGCGAGGGATGTACTCGGCTTTGTATGAGGAGCGGGGCTCACAGCAGCGATTTCACGCGAGCAATAAACTCGGGATCCATCCAATTCGTATTGCTGATGACTTTTTCGCGCACATGGCCCGTCGTATCGATGATGTAAGACTCCGGAATCTGAAACGTTCCATAGCTCGCGCTGATGTTCCCCTCAGGATCGCGCGCCGTGTTGAACTGAACCTTATAACGCTCGATGAACTGCTTGTACAGCTTTTCATTCGCGTCGATGCTGACAGCCAAAACCACCACGCCGTCCGATTTCAACTGCTGTTGGAACGCATTCAGCGATGGAGTTTCCTCCACGCACGGCGGGCACCACGAAGCCCAGAAGTTCAAAACCAGCAGCTTTCCGCCGAAATCGGCGCGCGTCACAGTCCGCCCGGAGTCCGTGACAATGCGGAAATCCGGCGCCATATCGCCCGCTTTCACCACGTGGGCTTCCAACACGCCAGAAACAACCCATACCAGGCCAATCGCCATCACGGCGATGGCTGCCATCAAGATTCGGTCCAGTTGCCGGTTCACGATATGATTTTACTAGATGTTGCAATAAGAAATGTTGCGACCAAAAAATGTTGGGACCAGGAAAGTAGAATATTCTGCATCCCGCCCGCACCCCATGGCATCAAAATCACATAGGACCGCAGTACATAGAACTACATCACATAGGACCATGCTACTCACTCGAAAAGCCGAGTTCTCCGCGTCCCACGTGTGCGCCAACCCCGCCTGGAGCGCCGAGGAAAACGCCGCCATTTACGGCGCCAACGCCAATTCCCACGGGCACGGCCACAATTATGTGGTGGAGGTGACCGTGGAAGGCGAACCCGATCCCGTCACCGGCATGGTGTTCGATTTACGCGTCTTGAAGGAAATCATCAACGAGGAAGTCGTCGATCCCATGGATCACCGTTTTCTGAATCGCGAAGTCCCGCCCTTCGACACCGTGATTCCCACAACCGAAAACATCGCGCAGGAAATCTGGCGCAGGCTGGCCGCGCGACTCACCGTGCCCAATGCGCGTCTCAAAAACGTCCGACTCTACGAAACTGCCGACCTCTACGTCGACTGCGGAAGCTAGCACCATCATGCAACTCACCTCACGCTATCGCTTCGTCGCCTCTCATCGCCTGAATACAGCGGCGTTGAGTGTGGAGCAGAATGCCAAGTTGTACGGCAAGTGCAATAATCCCTACGGCCACGGTCACGATTACGTGCTGGATGTCACCGTAGACGGTCCCTTGGACGCTTCCGGCCAGATCGTGAACCGCGCCGCGCTCGATGCTTTGGTGGAAACGCAAGTGCTGCAACGCGTGGATCATCGCGATCTAAACACCGAGGTCGAGGAACTACAAGATCAAGTGACAACCACGGAAAACTTGGCGGTCACCATTGAAGGAATGTTGAAATCGCAATGGACGCTACCCGCGCGCCTGATGCGTGTGCGCATTGCGGAGACGGCCCGAAACGCATTCGAATTGGAAACCGAGAACTAGCCATGAGATCAAAAACGGCACTGAAGATGATTCCCCGTTCGGAGAAGAACACACCCACGGAAGTTCCACCTCCAGGCCAGATTGCCGCGCGCATGAAAGACGTTCTGGGCCTCTTGGGCGAGGACACCTCTCGCGAGGGTCTGGTCAAAACGCCCGAGCGTTACGAAAAGGCCATGCGCTATCTGATGAGCGGCTACGACAAGCGCCTCGAGGATATCGTCAACGACGCGCTCTTCAGCGTGAACTGCGACGAAATGGTTGTCGTGAAGAACATCGAGTTCTTCAGCATGTGCGAACATCACATGCTTCCGTTCTTCGGCAAGGTTCACATCGCCTATTTGCCGAAGGACAAAGTCATCGGCCTCAGCAAGCTTCCCCGCATCGTGGATATGTTCGCGCGACGCCTGCAATTGCAGGAACGCATGACGCAACAGATCGCCGAAGCCGTGGCCGAAGTAGTGTCGCCCCGCGGCGTCGGCGTGCTCTGCGAAGCGCAGCACTTCTGCATGATGATGCGCGGCGTGGAAAAGCAGCATTCCGATACCATCACCAGCACCATGCTCGGCGGATTCCGTAGGCAGAAAGCCACGCGCGACGAATTTCTTGCGTTAGTTCGCAGTTAATTTACAACGTCCCGTCACAACTTACACTCTTGTCATCCCGAGCGAAGTCGAGGGATCCGCTTTTCGTTCGATGGTGCGAAAACCTTGGAAAAGGACCCCTTGGCGGAGGTTGCCGTGAGGACACTAGTGCGCGAGTGGATGTTAGATTTAAAGCGGATGTTAGATTTAAATAAGGAAACGGGGATCTCGCCGAACGCCGCGCCCGTTCCCTGAACCTTCACCATGCGATTTCTTCTCACCTGCACCTGCGCGACATTGTTGCTGGCCTCGTCCCTGTGTGCGCAGAAGCGTCCCTTCGACGTTGAGACGCTGCTCAAGATCCAGCGCATCGGCGGACCCGTCCTTTCGCCCGACGGCAAGCAAGTCGCCTTCACGGTGCAAAGCATCGACTACGACAAAAACGCGAAAACCACGCACATCTATGTCGTCCCCTCAGGAGGCGGTGCGCCACGCCAACTCACACGCGATGGTTCCAGCAACACAGATCCCGTCTGGTCACCCGATTCGAAACTCATCTATTTCGTCTCAAATCGAGCGCTCGCACAAGCGAACGCCACTACCAATTCAGCCGCCAGCCCCACATCCCAAATTTGGGTCATGAACGCCGATGGCGGCAGTCCGCGGCGCATCACGCAAATTTCGACCGAAGCCTCCGGATTGCTGCTCTCTCCCGATGGCCAGAAGCTGGTCTTCCTCTCGAACGTCTACCCCGATTGCAAGTCCACCTCCAGCGTTTCGCCCAACGCCTTCGACGACGCTTGCAACCAGCGCAAGATCGACACCGATTCCAAGAGCTTGGTGAAGGCCCACACCTACACGTCCCTGCTTTATCGTCATTGGAACGAGTGGCAAGGCGTCCGCCGCCAGCATCTGCTCGTCGAAAATATCGGCGGCACCGATGTCCGCGATCTCACGCCCGTCGCGTACGACGTTCCTCCGTTTTCGCTCGGTGGTCCGCGCGGCTACGCGATTTCGCCCGACTCATTAGAACTCGCCTACGTCGCCAACGCCGACCCCGAACTCGCCACCAGCACGAATTCCGATATCTACGCCGTCCCCCTCGCCGGCGGCGATTCCAAGCGCATCACGCTCAATCCCGGCGGCGATGCCGGGCCCTTGTATTCGCCCGACGGAAAATATCTGGCGTTTCTTTCGCAATTCAAGCCCGGTTATGAATCCGATCGCTGGCGTCTGCAAGTCCTGGAGCGTGCCACCGGCAAGACCACGAACCTTACCGAATCCATCGATCGTTGGGTCGATAGCTTTACGTGGGCACCCGATTCCGCGCGGCTCTTCTTCACCGTGCTCGATCGCGGCCGCACCGAATTGCAAATGATCCAGGCCACCGGCGGAGGCGTCCGCACCATCATTAGCGGAGCATCCTCCTTAGACGACGTCCAGTTCAGCGGCGACGGCCGCATGATGATCTACACCGAGCAAACCGGTGCGCGGCCGCTCGAGATCTACCGCGCCAATTCGGGAGGCGGAACCGGCGTGGCCCTGACACACTTGAACGACGCGTTACTTTCGAACGCCGCGCTGCAGCCGCTCGAAGAACTTTGGGTGGATGGCGCCGACAAAACGCGTGTACATTCGTTCATCGTTAAGCCGCCGAACTTTTCCGCCGCGAAGAAATATCCCGTGGCATTTTTGCTCCATGGAGGACCGGAAGGCGCATGGGGCGAGTCCTGGACCTATCGCTGGAACGCACAGGTATTCGCATCGGCGGGTTACGTGGTCGTCGAGCCGAATCCCCGCGGCTCCACCGGCTACGGGCAAAAGTTCGTCGACGAAGTCAACGGCGATTGGGGAGGCCGCGCCTTCGATGACATCATGGCAGTCACCGATGCCGTCGCCGCCCTGCCCTATGTGGACAACACCAAGATGGTCGCCGCCGGCGGCTCCTATGGCGGTTACATGATCGATTGGATCCTGGGCCACAGTACGCGCTTCAAAGCTCTGGTGTCGCATGATGGCGTGTTCGATCTCGCCAGTGAAGCTCGTGAAACCGAGGAGCTCTGGTTCCCCATGTGGGAATTCCACGGCATGCCTTCCGATAGTCCGGAGCTCTACACGCGCTGGTCTCCCAGCAACTACGTGCGCGAGTTCAAAACTCCCACGCTAGTGATCCACGGCGAGCTGGATTATCGGGTCCCCCTCGGACAAGGACTGCAATTATTTACTGCCTTGCAGCTGCAGAAAGTCCCATCCAAATTGCTCGTCTTCCCCGACGAAGGCCACTGGGTGCTGAAGCCGCAGAACAGCGCGCTGTGGTATCACACCGTCCTTGATTGGTTCGGCCAGTGGACGAAGTAACGCATGTTTAGTCGGGGTTGGCACCAGTTCCAATCAGAGGCTAGTGTTCGGCACCGAACCGCGACCGTCAGGGAGCGGACAGAATAACGTTCGTCGCGGCAGCACCCTAGTGCGTTAAATCGTACGTGTAGTAATTCATTGCAATGCGATAAGCCAGCCCCGCCCACTTCTCGTTGTACCGCGGATCATCCGACCATTCCCACGCGTCGCCCAGGTCCATGTTGTGACAAATCGCCACCACAATTCGCCCGCGATCGTCGCGAATCGCGCGCCAGTGCGGCTCCTTGCCGCTATCCCCGTCTTCGAACGTATTGTGACTCTCAAAGAATTGCGCGCCCGGGACTTGGACGCGATCATCCACATCGTAAATCGTGTGAAAAATCGGATCATCGTCGCGCAGGTCCTCGAACGTTTTGTTCGGAAACACCTTCTTCATCCCGGCCATGAACGTGTCCCATTCGCGCACGCCGCGATACGGATCGGTTCCATGAAAATCGTCCACCATCAAAAACCCGCCGCGATTGAAATATTCGCGCAGCTGCGCAGCTTGATCGTCCGGCAGCAGCCAATGTCCCACTTCCACCGCATACGCGGCCGGCCAGTTGTAAATCTCGTCGGTGCCGTCGAGACTCACCACCTGTTCGACCGATCGCGCGTCGATCCTCGTCAGGCGACGCACGCCGGCCAACAGATGCCGGTCCGAACGCGGATAGTCCATCGTCCAATAGCCCGAGAAATCGCGATAAAAGCTGTGATTCGGATAGCCCGTGATGTCCGGATAACGCAACCGCGCGCGCGTCCATTCCGCAGGCGTGTTCCAATCCTTCGGCAACGCGAAGTCTTCGTATTCGATCGCGGGATACTGCTGAAACGGCTTCTGCGCCCGCATTGTGCCCCAAGCCGAGAGGATCAACAGGCCAATCGCGAAAATACTCCGTGTGCGCATTTTTGCGGGGGATCAACAGAACGCTAGTCGTTAAATCGGTGGATCAAAAAACTCCTGATCAACGGTTTCAGAATAACACGCAGCGCACCGCACGGACCGCTTTCCGCCTGTTACGCCCACTTACGTCTTCGCCCGCCAACGACGCGCCAACGCCGGGATGAGCGCCCCCGCCATATTCGGCAAGCTCAGGTCCGGAAACGGAGCGGGCTCCGCATTCGGCCCAAAGGATCGCACCCAAGCCGCCGCCATTCTTCCCGCCGCATGCACCTTATCCGCCACCGGATATTGCAACGCTTCGCCTGTCGCGCGCACCAGCAGCACCGTAACATCGTCCGCCGCCAGGCTCTCTGGATATCGCCGGGTGATCTCGCTCAGCAACGCGTCGGTCCACTGGTCGGGCTCCAGATCGCCGAACGTGCGCAAAATCCGCAGCACGCCCTCTTCGCCCAACATTTCGCCGTTCTCATCGGTCGATTCCATCAGCGCATCGGTATACGCCACCAGGCAATCTCCCGGTTCCAACTGGACGTCGAAATGTTCGTATTCGGTAATGCTCATCAGCCCCAGCGGCAAATTGCGCGGCCCGCCTCCGCCCGAACCTACTTGCCCCAGCGCGCTCCATTCCTTCGTTGCGGCTCGATACAAGATCGGACTCGGATGCCCCGCATTACACAACAACATCCGTCGGCTCGGTTCGAAAAACGTCGCCACCACAGCCGTGGCAAACGATCCCAACGCCGATAGTTCCGTAAACTCCTGGTTCAGAAGCCTTACAAACTCGGCCTGATCCAAACGATTCACGAACTGCCGCATCAGGCTGCGCAGATCCGCCGCCACCGACGCGACCTTGGCCCCGTGCCCCGCCACGTCCGCTAACAGCAACCGGCTAATGCGCCCCGTCGCACAGCTCGACGCATAGTAAACATCGCCGCCATGTTCCGCCTCGCCGTAGGGCTTGCTATAGACCCACGCATCCAATCCTCCGAACACCACACGCCGGGATGTGAGCTGACTTCCGCCCCACACCTCCATGCATTGCATCTGTTCCGCCGGCAAAGTGCCCATTGCGGAATTATACGTACTTCGCAAGCCCCTTGGATTTATGCGAGCCACAAATTTTGGATATCGTTAGTACTGAGATGCCTGACCGGCTCATTCACGGTCCCGTCCTGGTCAACACCATTGGCCATTGCGCCGGAGTTCTCATCTTCGGGATCCTCTTCTATCTCTTCGTCGTCAGCTGGCGGCGCACACGCGAAGATCGCAGCATCCTTCCAGCCTTGGCCGCGGCCCTCGCCATGCTGTGGAACGCCGGATCTCTCGTCGGCCTCGCGGGAGGCAAAGGCGACGACGCGCCCACCGACGTCATCACCACCATCAGCTTCTCGGCCCTGAGCCTCTTGCCCGCCGTGCTCCTGCAAATCTCTCTCGGGACCTTTCGAAAAGTCCTGTGGATGACCGGGTATCTCCTCAGCGCCGTTTCCATCCTTCTCCATGTCGCGGACGTCGTCACCGGATCCCCGCGATTTCACTCCGCCGCGCTCTTGCTCGTCACCATCGGCTTTGGCGCGCTCACCGTCATCTCCGTCATCGCCGATCTCCGCACCAGTAATCGCGCAGCCGGCCAGCGCCTCGCGGGCGCCATGTTCCTCTTCTTGTTTGCGATTTCTTTCCTCCATTTTGGATCGGCCTCCGGCGGAGGCATGTGGCAAGGCGAGCTCGCCGTGCACCACGCCGGATTGCCCTTGGCTCTTCTCGTGCTTCTCCAGGACTATCGCTTTCTCCTGATGGACACCTTCGTGCGCTTCATCGTCAACGCCACCGTCAGCGCCGCAGCCGTCCTGATCGGCACCCGCGCCCTCCAATCTATCGATCTCAATGGCCACCTCGATCACCCTTTCGATGTCGGCGTCTTGTTCGTCACCGGATGTCTCCTGCTCACCGGCTTCGTCTACGTGCGCAACCGCGCGCAGGGATTCGTGACCAAGGTTTTGTTCCTGCGTTCCAATGTGGATGAATCTGTCGCCGAGCTTCGCAACCCCACTGTGGGATCTTCCACCGAAGCCGACTATCTCAACTTCGCCGCGCGCAGCATCGCCCGCTTTCTCCATGCCGAGCGCTTCCACTGGGAAGACGCCGCAACATCAAGTGCTGCGCGATCCTCGCCCGCCGCCGTATTAAACCCCAGCGCCTGGAATCTCCCCGCCTGGGTGCAAGCCGTCGTGCCCTTCACCTTCGCGCGCGGCGACACGCACCTCCTGCTCCTCGGCCCTCGCCACGGCGGACGCCGCTACTTAAGCGAGGACTTCACGGTTCTCGCACGTCTCGCCTCCGCCGTCGTCGAACACGTCGAGCAGCTGCGCGGCGAGCAAATGCAGCAACTCGTTTCGCAAGCCGAACTCCGCGCGCTGCAAGCGCAAATCAATCCGCATTTCTTTTTCAATTCGTTGAACACGCTGTATGGAACCATCTCGCGCGATAACGCAGAGGCCCGCCGCCTCGTCCTCAACCTTTCGGATATGTTCCGCTACTTCCTGCAATCGGACAGAGCCTTTATCACGATCTCCGAAGAAATCCGCATCGTGCACGCGTATCTCGAGATCGAACAGCTCCGCCTCGGTGCAAAACTACGCGCGCATGTCGACGTAGATCCATCTGCCTCCAGTGTAGAAATCCCCGTGTTGTCCATTCAGCCTCTGGTCGAAAACGCCGTGAAGCACGGCATCGCGGCCAGGCAAGGCGACGGCTTCGTCGAGTTGCGGATTCAATCGCGCGATGGTCAAATCGTCGTGCTCGTCACAAACTCCGGCACCTGGGACGTTTCATCCTGGGACGTTTCATCCTGGGACGTTTCATCTAAGATACGTTCCCAGCCATCCACGCAAGGCACAGGTGAAGGCGCCGGTGTCGGCCTGAGCAACGTGCGCCGCAGATTGACGCTCTGCTATGGAGAAACCGCCGACATCCACATCCGCACCACCGGCAATACAACGGAGCTCTCGTTTTCCATTCCCGTGAGCCGCGCCGTCGCCTTGCCCACGGCTGTTTAATCCAACATGGCTGTCTCATCGAACATGGCTCTATAACCTCACATGGCCCTCAAAGTTCTCATCGTTGACGACGAGCCCATCGCCCGCAGGATTCTGCGGGAAGAACTGGACGCCATCGGCAGCATCACCATCGTCGGCGAAGCAGGCGATGGACTCGGCGCACTCGAACTCATCGCCCGCCACTCTCCGGATCTCGTGCTCCTCGATCTCCAAATGCCCGGCATGGGAGGCCTCGAAGTGGTTCGCCAGCTCCAGCACGGCGAACAAATGCCCGCCGTCGTGATCGTGACCGCCTTCGATCGTTTCGCGATTCAAGCCCTCGATGCAGGCGCCATCGATTACCTCTTGAAGCCCGTCGCCCAAGACCGACTCGCCGCCGCCGTCGAACGCGCGCGCCGCATGAGCGGCAAACAAGCCTTCGAAAACATCGCCGCATTGCAGGAGCTTCCCGATGCCGCCGCAGTCGCGGGAGCCTCGCCATCACCTCCGCCCCCCTCTCCCTCGGGCCGCATCGTAGGACGCGACGGCGACGAGTACTTCCTCCTGCGCGCCGACGAGATCCTCGCCTTTCAGGCCGACGGCGACCTGGTTTGGATCATCACCGCTAAGCGAAAATATCTCGCAACACAAACGCTGAAAGCGCTGCAGGAGCGCCTCGAAGCCTCGAACTTCCGTCGCATCCATCGCGGCGCTTTGGTCAACATCGATCACGTCCGCAAGATGAGCGTCCTCAGCAGCCAACGCTGGCTCCTCACGCTCAGCAACGGACAGGAGTTCATCGCCAGCAAGCGCCTCGGCCAAGCCGCCCGCGAATTGGCCCACTGGTAACCCCAGCAACGTAACCCCCGCGACTTTTTTCCCAAATCGGTGTTAACTAAGGGAGAGTACAGAAAATGAAAACCCTCGCCTGCTTCCTCCTAATGAGTTCGCTCGGCCTCGCCCAGCAAGTCACCGTTGAATCCGATTCCACAGTGGACTTCCACCAGTACCACACGTTTTTGATCCGCGGCGGCGCATTGAACAGCAAGAATCCCGCGCTCAACAGCGAATTGGTCAAGAAGCAGATTGAAGCCGATATCGAGCGCGATCTCACCGCGCGCGGCCTTGTGAAATCGCAAACCTTGAAATCCGATCTCAACGTTCGTTACACGCTCGGCACGCAGCGCAAAGTGGAAACCGAAGCCTATCCCGCCGGATGGCGCGGCTGGGGCACGCGCGTCGTCCGCGTTCCCTACTCCGAGGGCACGCTCGTGATCGATCTCCGCGATCCCAAGACCATGTCCCTCGTCTGGCGCGCCATCGCGCGCGAAGACAAGAGCGACGCCTCGAAAATCGAAGGCAAACTCAACGACATGGTGCGCAAGTCCATCGAGAAATATCCTCCGAAGGCCAAGTAAGCCGCGCACCGAAGAGCCTCCACGCTATACTGGTAACTTGTCCGCGCAATTCTGCGGACCATCCGGAGTGGAGGGATTCTGATGAAGAAGTGTTTTGTAAATCGCCTGACCGTCGTCGCTGGCGTGGCTCTATTAAACATCGCCCCAGCGATCTACGCCCAGGCCCCACGCCCCGAAACGCCTCCCTTCAACCTCAACACCATGGAGATGCAGCCGCCTCCCGCGGCCGGCGTCGCCATTCGCGCCGGAAGAATGTTCGACGCGCGCACGGGAAGAAATCTTCCCAACCAAGTCATCCTCATCAAGGGCGATCGCATCACCGACGTCGGCCCTGCCGCTAGCATCCAGATTCCAGCAGGCGCCCGCGTGATCGATCTCAGCCACGCCACCGTGCTCCCCGGACTCATCGACCGCCACGTGCACCTCATGCAGGATCCCGAGCCCAACGAAGCGCGCACCGCGCTCGTCGCCACTCACTACGCGTTGAAGGATATGTACGCGGGCTTCACCACCCTGCAGGACATGGGCTCGCAATATAGTTACGGCACCATCGAGCTCCGCGACGCCATCAACAAGGGCACCATCGTCGGCCCCCGCCTGCAAGTCTCCGGCCCGCAGCTCGCCCCGCGCGGCGCAGGTCCTTATCCAGCACCGTCCACGGTCGTCCCCTTCGGCTTCGCCCCCGGCGTGCCGTCGTACCAGCTGCGTGCCGATGTGAACTCTCCGTGGCTCGCGCGCGCTGCCGTGCGCGAACGCGCCCACTACGGCGTCGATTGGATTAAGGTTTACGAGACAGAGGATTTCGAAGGCAGCGGTTATCCCGCCTCGGGCGGCGGCGCGTTCAAACCGGATGGCACCATGATCAACGTCCCTTCGCTCACGCTCGAAGAAAATCAGGCGCTGGTCGAAGAGGCTCATCGTCGTGGATTAAAAGTCGCCTGCCACGCCTACGGCGGCGAAGGCTTGCGCAACTGCATCGTTGCCGGTGTCGACATGCCGATGCACTTAACCGTCGGCGTCACTGGAGCTCCCGGCCTTGACGACGAAACCATTCGCCTCTTGAAGCAGCCCATGCCGGACGGCACCATTCGCCCTGTGATGCAGACCCTGTGGGACCTCATCGGCGAGCTCGAAGAGAAGGACCTGAAATCCTCCGGCGGCAAGTACACGCGTCTCTCGCTCACCGAACTGAGCTTCAAGCGCCTGGTTCGCGAAGGCTTCAAGGAAGTCTTCGGCAGCGGAGCCTATATGGCGGGCCACGGCGCACAAGCGTTCCAGTTTGCCTACTACGTGAAGTGGGGCATGACGCCCGCGCAGGCGCTCCAAATGGCCACCCTCAACGCCGCCGAGAGCCTCAATTTCGAACTCGGCAAATACGTCGGCATTATTGAAAAAGGCCGCTACGCCGATATCACCGCCGTCGCCGGCGACCCCCTCGCGGACATCACCGAAACAGAACGAGTGAAGTTCGTGATGAAGGGCGGCGTCGTGTTCCGCAATGATTTAAAGTAGAATGGGCCGACGCTCACGGTCTGCGTCCGCAGCGTTTGGGTCGAGGTATTCGTGCCGAATCGTCCTCTAAGTATCCTTGTACACCTGTCCGCGAGCACCCACAGCGAGCACCGCTAAGATCCGCAGCTCGCGGTCTGCTGTGTAAAGGATCCGCCATCCTCCGACCCGAGACTTGCGAACACCACCGCGCTCTACCAGTTGGGAAGATAGCCGATGATCGAAAGGATCCTCTGCCAATTGGTCGAGACGGTCAAGAGCTTTCTCAGCCTCGTGTGTCAGGAATACGCGATAGCTCACAACCCGCGTTCACGTTCGTATTCATCGAGAGATTTCACACGCCCCGCCTGCACATCCGCAAGTCCGCGATCCAGCGAAGCCAAGGCGCCGGCATCGCGCGGTGAACCCTCGGAATCCGCGGCGTTGCGAAGATCTTCGATCAAATCGCACGCAAGATCTGTCTGATCGTCTCGCAGTTTGTCGACGAGTTCATGGAGGACTTCCCGTGCCGTCATACCGTCTTTATTATACGACCGGCTGCCCTTCCACTACGTCAGAATGCCCTACAGGTGAGAGCCTTCGCTGACCGTGATCCGCAGCACCATGTGCCACGGCACCAGGTGCACGCCGTGATCGCCCGGAACTTCAATCAGCAACGCGGCTTCGTCCGTCACGTCAAACGTGACTTTCTCGTGGATCGAATACGCCAGCTTCCATTGGCGGGATTCGATCATCACCATCGTCTGGCCCGACTGATAATACGCGCCCGGACGCGCTGGATTCGGCTTCAGATACTTTTTGAATAGCTTCTCGGTAATAGCGCGCATCGTGTTTACTCCCGCCTGAGGTGATTCCTAGTACATCCATCGGCGTACCACCAAGATTTCCCAATCCCCTCAGACGCGGGTTTTACTCCCCACACTTGCGGAACCACTTCCCTTTCGACGACAATCTTCCTTACAACTAAATATCGTTCGTTCCGGGCTTCCTCGTTGCAGCCTGGTTCAAGGAGACCACGTTTGTCGCTGCGAACTCTTGCCGTACTCGCCTATCTATGCCTGCCCGCTTGCGCCTTCGCGCAAACCGATAGCCCGCTTCCCTCACCCGCCGCAGTGCCCGCGATCTCTGCAGGCGACAACGCCTGGATGCTCATCAGCGCCGCGCTCGTCCTCATGATGACGGGGCCCGGCCTCGCGCTCTTTTATTGCGGCCTGGTGCGTCGCCGCAACGTCCTCGGCACCATGATGCAGAGCTTCGCGATGATGGCCGTCGTGACGTTAGTCTGGGCGATCTGCGGCTACAGTCTGGTCTTCGCGGAAGGCAACGCGTTTCTTGGCGATCTGCGATTCGCGTTCCTGCACGGCGTCGGCGCCGCTCCCAACGCGAACTACGCGCCCACTATCCCGCACCTGACGTTCATGATCTACCAGATGATGTTCGCCATCATCACGCCCGCGCTCATCACCGGAGCTTTCGCCGAACGCGTCAAATTCAGCTCCACACTACTCTTCTCCCTTATCTGGCTCTTCTTGGTGTACTTCCCCATTGCGCACATGGTCTGGGGAATCGGCGGCTACCTGAATCCATTCCTCGGCGGCAAGATTCCGGTCTTTGATTTCGCCGGTGGAACCGTCGTGCACATCACTTCGGGATTCTCGGCGCTGGTAACCGCAATCTGGGTCGGACGCCGCGTCGGATATCCGCAAGAACCCATGCCGCCCCACAACCTCGTGCTCAGCTTCATCGGCGCCTGCTTGCTGTGGGTAGGATGGTTCGGCTTCAACGCCGGCAGTGCGCTCGCCGCGTCCTCTCTTGCATCGAGCGCCTTCGTCGCCACGCACCTGGCCTCCGCCGCCGGTGCCGTCGCCTGGATGATTGCCGAACGCATTCGTAATGGCAAGCCCGGCGCACTCGGTGCGATTTCGGGTGCCGTCGCAGGCCTCGCAACAGTGACCCAAGGCGCCGGCTTCGTCCAACCCTTCAGCGCCGTCATCATCGGCTTCATCGCAGGATTCGTCTGCTACACCATGGTTGCCGTGGTCAAAGCAAAGCTCAAGTACGATGACACCCTCGACGCGTTCGGCGTCCACGGCGTCGGCGGATTCATCGGATGCCTGCTCACCGGCGTCTTCGCCACACGCGCCGTCAACGACACTCTCAAACTCGCCAACGGTCAAGCCGCGCCCCTCGGAGCCGTCGACGGAAATCCGGGACAAATCCTCAACCAGCTGATTGGTGCGATCATCGGAATCGTATTCGCGGTGGTCGGAACTCTCATCGCATTGAAAGTCACGTCGCTCGCTTTAGGCTTCCGGATGAGCGCCCGCGATGAAGATCAGGGAATGGATCTCAGCTTGCACGGTGAAGAAGGGTACAACTTCGATTCGTAATCCCGCAGTTCACCAGGATCCGCACAAGGAGCGACCATGTACAAGATTGAAGCAATCATTCAACCGCATAAGCTGGACGATGTACGCAATGCGCTAAAAGCACTCGGCATCGATGGACTCACCGTCACCGAGGTGCGCGGTCACGGCCGCCAAAAAGGCCACACCGAGTTCTACCGCGGCCAGGAATATAAAGTCGACTTGCTACCAAAGCGCAAGATCGAGATGGTCGTCACCAACGATCGCAAGGATGAGGTGATCGAAACCATCGTCAAGGCCGCGCAAACCGGCAAAATTGGCGATGGCAAGGTCTTCGTCTACGACGTCGGCGACGCCATCCGCATTCGCAACGAGGACCGCGGAGACGCCGCTCTCTAAGCGCGTCTTCTACTTACTAAGCGCATCGACTACTTCCGCGCCGCGATCTGCGCCTCGAAGCAATCGTTCATCACATCAAGATAGCGCCCGTAGCTGGCCTGGCCCACCAGAAACGGATTCGGCTCGCCCTTCTTGCGCGCGCGAATCTTCACGAGCTTGTCGGCTTCTCCATCCATCAGCGGATGATCCTTGAGCTGCACATCCACCTTCAGCTTCTTCGCCATCTCGCGATAATGCGCGATCGATTTCACATATTGATCACGATCTCCCGACATCGCGCGCACCAGCAGCACCGCACCGCCGAAGATCCCGGCCATGTGCTTCTTGCCGTTATCCCTCACCTCGAAAAACATCCCCATCGATCCCGCCGTGTGGCCCGGAATGAACACCGGGATGATCTTCTCATCGCCTAACACCACCGGCTTTCCTTCTTCGAGCAACATATCGTGCTTCGGCAGCGGAGGCCCAGCAGCCTTCTTCTTGCCTTCTGCGGCGGCAGGCGCGGGACGTTCAATCAAATCCCAATCCTGCTGCGCGATGTAAACGTGTGCGCCAAAATGATCCTGCAAATATTTCGCACCCGCGAAATGATCCGCATGCCCGTGCGCCACAATCACAATCTTGATCTGCGTCGGATCGAGCCCGAGCTTCTTCATCCCGGCCAGCAGCACCGTCTCCGTTTCCGTCGCGCCGCCCGAGCCGAGCAAAATGATTCCGGCCGATGTCGTGATCGCGTAAATCTCGCCGCCGTCTTTCCCTAGCAAATACAGGTTGTCGAAAAGTTTCGTCGGCTCCACCAGCGGATCGTTCGCACTCGCCCCGCGCGGCTCTTCGCACAAGAAGTGTTCCACGCCGGCCCACTGCGTGCCCGCGGCTTTCTTTGCTTTCGCGATAAACGCCTGCGCTTCCGGCTTATTCAAATCCGCGGGAGCTCCCGCCGGCTCCTGCGCGCAAACCAATCCACTTGCCAACACGACAAAAGGCACAACCCGAGCGAGCTGTTTCGGAAACACCATGATTTCTCCCAATGCGCCGTCTCCCAATGGAATCGCCAACTATGGCGTCGGACAATCCTTGCGACCCGCCTTCACGCACCAATCGATCTTCCAATTCTGCGAATTCGCCCGCCGATCGCCCACATCCCAATGCTCCACGATCTTGCCGTTCTGGAACCGCAGCATCTCGAACCGGCTCCACGTATAAGGACGCGGCTCTTTTTCCTGCTGGTCATACATCAGCAGCACCATGTCATCCTTGGCGATCAGCAAATTCGGCAGTGGATCAATCTGCTTATGCGGAGGATCGGCCTTCGGAAAACGGCTGTTCAGCATCGCCATCAAACCATCCGGCGTCGTCGGATCGTTCGGATTGTGATTCACTTCGCTCTGCGCCAGAAATTTATCGCGCAGCGCAAAATTGTGGGACTGCACGCAATCGCGATAATAAGCCACCGCCATATCCAGGTTCTTGCGCTCTTCCGGCGTGTACTTCAAGGAGCTCAAGTCGTACTTCGCTGCAATCGGCAGCCCCGCCGGAGCGTCGTTGTGATTGTCCTGCGCAATGCTTTCTTGCGTCAGCAGAAATCCGCAACCCATCGCGAGCACCGCGCCAGCCGCCATGAAATGAATGCGTGAAATCGTCATGTTCTTCATCTCTCCTGAAGTGGACTACTGCACTCGAGCACTATTCCAGTGCTCCTGGATCTTGCCATCTTTCACCCGCAGCACATCGTAGGAAATGTACTTGTACGGCGTCGACGTTTTCGGATCTTTGTCGTCGTGCTGCCACACCAGCGTGACGTAATCGCCCTTGGTGAACGCCTTCACCGGAGCCATCGGCAACTTCGCCGCAATCGGCTTCGGCGCCGCGCCGTAATGTTTCACGAAACTCGCCAGATCGGTTCCCACCGTGGGATCGTGCTCCACAAACGAACTCGCCATGTACTTCGACGCGAGCTCCGTATGGCCGGACACGACAACCTCGCGGTACCAGTTCATCACCATCTCTTGCTTTTTCGCCTCATCCGCCGTTGGCGCCGCGAATGAAGGCACACACGCCAGCATCGCGAGCGTAGCCCATCCGCAAAACAATCTGGTCATCACTCTCATAGAATCCAATCTCCCGCTGCGCGTTTCGCAGCACGCACCACAACCGCCGCGGGCCTCAAGAGCCGCGCCTCAAAATAGCATAGTCGATCTCCGGCAACCACGCGACCGCTGAGTGCTCTCCACGTGAAATTGCAAGCACTCAGCACCGAACCGCGACCGTCAGGAAGCGGACAGAAGCATTACGTCCTCTTTGTGACAGGCCACTTCTTCCACCGAATCGCCGAAACCTGTTATATTTAGCCCCATGAAACGGAAACTCCTCGTATACATCCCTGCCGTCATCCTCATGTTGATGATCGCGGCCGTGGCATACACGCAAAACCAGAAACAGCCTCCGCAGTTGAAGCTGAACAAGATCAAAGACGACCTCTACGAAATCGAAGGCGATGGCGGTAACGTCGCTGTTTATCTCACGAACGAGGGCGTCATCCTCGTCGACGATAAATACGATATGGATCATGAACAGATCATGTCCAACATCAAGAGCATCACCAACCAGCCCGTGAAATACGTGATCAGCACCCACTATCATGCGGATCACAGCGGCGGCAACGCCAAGATGTTCGGCGAAAACGTGGAAATCATTTCCACCACGCAGTCCCATATCAACATCGTGGAGCACAAGCAATCGAACGCGCCTCCCGGAGTCGTCCCCGCTCGCGTCACGTTTAAGGATGAAACCACCCTCTACCTCGGCGGCAAGGAAGTCGTCGCGCGCTTCGTCGGACGCGGCCACACCAATGGCGACGCCGTCGTCTACTTCCCCGCTCTCAAGGTCCTCCACACGGGCGATCTCATGGCCGGCAACACGCCGCTCATCGATTATCCCGGCGGCGGCAGCCTCAAGTCCTGGCCCGGCACTCTCGACGCCGCAATGAAGGGCTTCGACGTCGAGACCGTCATCCCCGGCCACGGCGCCGTGACCAACAAGGCGGCCCTGCTCGCCTATCGCAACGACGTCGATAAGGAAAGCAAGCGCGTCGCAGCGCTCGTGAAGAAGCACACCAGCGAAGACGAAATCGGCAAAGTCATGGTCGCCGAATTCCACTGGATGCCCGGCAGCCTCCAAATGATGTGGAGCCTCCCCGGCTTCAAGACCGAGTACAAGTAGGAACTTCTCAACTACCGCAGTTCAACAACGTGTTCACCGAAATCGCTCCACCGGGTCACACCCTGGGGAGCGATTTTGCTTGCTCCCCGTTTCGGGTCCAGCTCCTCACAGCACCGAACCGCGAATGTAAATGAGCGGACTCCCAATCGTCATCCCAGCTCTTATAGCCCCACACATCGGACCCGAGCCGTGACCCCATCGATAAAGCAATAGGAAGCGGTTCAGCGCCGACATCACACGAGACCTCTGCCTTTCAACCCAACCGACACCCCAGTCATCCCGAGCGAAGAGGGATCTGCTTTTGCCTCTCCCCGTGCGACATAACATCGCTATGCCAGGAAAGGGCCGAACTGGTTGGGAAGGACCGTGGCGGCCACTCCTACAGCTAGCGCGTTATACGGCCAAGTGGCATCACCCCAAATGCTT
>CAITIX010000049.1 GCA_903892565.1 uncultured Acidobacteriia bacterium | reverse complement strand
TATTGCCATGAACGGAGACATTCGCTTCCAGATGATCCAATGTGCCGGCCTCAAAACTGACGTTGTAGTTATCGCCCTGAATGGTGCCAGATTGTCCGATGGCGGATCCGTAACCAAAGTCGCGGGCATACTGGGCGGACACGTTCCCCACAGGAAGTCGCTTGGAATACGTCACGCCACCTGCCGCTGTGAAGAAGCGCGCGTTCACATCCGAACCTTGCTGATTGGATGACGCCACCTGGCCCTCATCCACGCTTGCATACAAGCCGAAGCCTCCGCCGATTTCAAAATTGGATGTCGCGTTCACCGTTAGATTTGAAACCTGGCCATGCAGAGCCGCCAATAGAGTCTGATCCGGAGCGACCGTGCCAAGGCCGGTACCCAAACCGGCGACGATTTGATTGACAAGTGCCGACGTCAAGTTTGACGAATAGCTGGCGCGCACATAGTTCTTCCAGCGTCGCCCTGGAACTAAACGAAGGTTCGCCTGCGCATAGCGTGCGGAAAGATCGAACGGTTCATTGAGCAGGATGCTCGACGTAGATTGTTGGCCTCCGCTGAGCAGGAAGCTGGATCCTTTCCAGAACGTGCGTTCCGCGCTCGCCTGATATTGAGTGAGCGTTTGACCGAGCGTCGAGGTGTTGGTTCCTACGCCCAAGGGAGTGAATAAGTCCGTCTCAAACTGCTGGCGGCGCGCTTGCCCTGCGAAGTTCCAACCCCAACGTTCCCATTTGGTATCGGCGCTGAGATGATTGCCGCTGGTGCGCGAATCCGGGATAAACGCACTATCGGACGTTGCGTTGACCGACATGCGATCCCAGTCGATGAGGAGTTCCGGCAGACCGACTCGCGGCCTTATTTGCCAGGTGAGGCCCATGTCCTTGTTGCGATCCTTCAGGCTGTAGGAAGCCACCTGCCCGATGCCGCCGAATGTCACGTTTTCCATTTGCACGTTTGTATAGTGGAACGTCAGAGGAAAGATACGTTTGCGTAAGAAGGTCACGTTGAAACGAATTCCGTTGCCGCCCAGGAACCCAGCATCACTCGCCTGGGGGCCGGCGTTCAGTTCGGGCTGCGCTGTGAAACTCAAGAAGTCCGGCATCATCCAGTAACCATTGATATCGAATTTCGCGCCGAACGGCACAAAGTTGAGGCTGCGATCGTTCGTATCGCGCGTGTAGGTGCTGTAATATCCCGTCGAGAAGAGTACGTCCACGCTCAAGGGACGTTCCTGCGCAAAGGTCCAGCCGGGGATGGCGAACATCGCCGCAACACCGAGACTGGTCCGTTTCGACCGCAAAAGGGCTCTCCTTTTAGAGCTGATCGTGTTCTAAAACTGCCCGGCGGGAACGATGTTCTGTTCCCACCGGACCGAACGACTACAAATGGCAAGTGGTGCAATGCGTTGTATTATTTGCCTGACGCAAATAATTCGTGTTCACGTTGTTATGCGGATCGTGGCACGTGGCGCACTGCATGGTGTTGCCGGATCCGTACAAAGGCAGCGCCGCTGAAACGGTGGCAAGAGCCTGCAGCGACGAGTTCTTCGAGGGATCGTAGTTCAAGTTGATGGGGTGATCATTGGTCAAGCCCAACGATTCATAAGACGAACCGTTGGAGACTTTACCGCCTACCATGTTCGCGGTCTTCATACCGGCTCCACTGTTAATGGTGGAAAACGTTGAAGTGACCCCGTCATGGCAGCTTAAGCAGAGAAGCGAATACATTCGGACATCGGTCGACGTCGTGAGAGCGCTGCCGCCGACTTCCGTTGCTTTGTTCTGCATGGTGGCCGAATCGTACACACCGAACGTACTCGCGGCCGCCGGGAACGAACGTGACCACAATAAAATCACGCCCGTGCCTTGCGTTCCGCCGTTGGCGGCAGACCCGTTGTGAGGAGCATGGCACGACTTACAACCATTCCCACTCACGTCATGTGTCGATCCCGCCAGTCCTGTCTTGGGTAGATTCGGTGCCGCTGCTCCGGCAAATGCCGCTAACCCAAGAAGACTAGCAATAAGAACGAGATTACGTTTCATAAAGTCTCCTATACCTTCCTTTCCAATTTGTCCGCCGTGGTAAATGCTCCGGCGGTTCTATGTCAATTCGCGTGTGTTGTCCGAGCCACCTCCTTGCCTCCAGCTGTTTCGGGTTGCGAAATGTACTGGAACACTTGCACACGTCCGTGGAACATCTCGGTCGTGTAACTTTGGTCTCGAGCATCGACGTAAAGCCCGGCAACCAGTGCAAACTGGCCTGGCCCGTAGCCGAACGTCCCGACCGCGAGCAGAGACTTTCCATCGCGCGAGAAGATCTGGAAATTGTTGAACTCGGCGTCGGCCACGTAGACGTGTCCTTCGGAATCCACCGCAATACCTTTGGGACGGATGAACTCGCCGGGGCTATCGCCCTGGCGTCCAAACATGCGCACGAACTTCCCATCCGCGTCAAAGATTTGGATGCGATTATTCAACGTGTCCGCGACGTAGACGGAGCCTTCTTTATCCACCGCCACGTTTGTGGGGCCGACAAATTTACCACCCTCGTGCTTGCCGTTCTTGTCAGGACCACCGATAAAGCGCACAAATTTGAACGTCTTGGTATCGAACATCGCGATGCGGCTCTCCTTGGCATCGGCAACGTAAACGCGTCCGCGAGGGCGGTCAATCGCAATGCCGCCGGGCCGTCCGAGCTCCGCCATGCCGAACTGCGCCAATGGCTCGCCGGAGGCACTGAAACAAATCAAACTATGAAGGCTGACGTCGGACACAAACAGACGATCTTCGGCATCCACTGCAACGCCGACAGGCATGGCAAGCGGCGCGCGCGTGCTGGGCTCACGGCGCTCGGCAACTTGTTTATCGGGGTCAACGATAAAGATCATCGAACGCTCGGTGTCGGCGATGTAGATGCGGCCCTTGGAGTCCGTCGTCACGCCGTAGGGTTTTTTCAAATCCTGCTTCTCGTCGGGAAGTTTGTCTCCAGTCATCTTCTGGAGCCAACTGGCCTTCTTCACTGCGCCAGGCTTGAGCTTCGCCATGTCGCTGTACTCCGTCACCCAGCGAATCCGCGGAGGATCCGGCGGGAGTGGCCAGATGAGTTTGCCAGGATCGGTTGCGCCCAACATCGGCGCAGGCTTTTTGTCATTCTTGTCGGCGGCCGAGACCGAGGCTATCAAGCCGACGGAAAACAGCACGCAAATACAGCGGGATCTATGAGTCATTCAGGAAACCTCTCGGAAATGGACGCGGGAACCCCGCGCGTAAGATGGGGAGCGACGCGCAACACGGACGATGGAAGAGTACGAGCCAATGTGCACGGCGTCGCCCGTCGCAAAGTGTCGCCCGGCATCGCGAACCAGAAATATTCACCCAGATATTCAAAGTGCATCGTTAGCTCGCATGCACCCTACGCAACTTCCACCGTTTCAATGTAAGAGGTACTTCGTCCGGTGTAGATCTAGTCTTTAGGTAGTAAGGCGATATCGTCAATTCCCTATGTCGCTTCCTACATGGATGGAATAAATGGAAGAATGCGGCTCTTATGGCCGCTCTGCTTCACTAACAGTTCCAGATTATGGCGGGCGGTTATGCACGTACCGTGCCAGTCACGCAGATATTTGAGCTGCTTCGTGTTACAGATCGAGAGCTAGCGCCGGACTGCAAGAATTTCCGGAAACCTTTTTGCGTTGTCGGTAAATGTGACAGGCTCGCGCTCTGCGGAGGCCGCTCCGCTTTCAGGGTGACCAATACGTTCTTGTGCAATGCGGAAGGCTCGCCAAATGACACGCATTGCGCGAAACATTTGCCGCACCCCTTCGGCCCTTTGCGTGCAGCGCGACCCTAGGTGGAATACTTTAGCCCTCGCCCATTTTTAACGTAAGTCACTGGACGAAACAAGCTCGGATGCCGATCTATAGTTCTAAGTTGGTCTACGTTCTCCAGCGATGCGCCGCCTTCCTTGTCCTGTTGGCTGGACTGAGCGGACTTGCGTCAGCGCAGATTTCGCCCGGTCCGTTGTCGCGCGCCCATCAACAATGGGAGGGTGTGACGAAGTGCTCGAGTTGTCATGACTTCGGAGGCGGAGATCGTCGCTTGAAATGCTTGGAATGCCACACCGAAATTCAGCGTCGCGTGACCGCACGCACGGGATTTCACGCTAAAAACTACAACGCCTCTCCGTCTGAAATGGATTGCACGCGTTGTCACATGGAGCACAATGGGCACGATTTCCCTTTGACTCGGTTAGAACGGAAGGCGTTCGATCACCGCGCGCTCACGGGCTTCGCGCTGGAAGGCAAACATAAAGAGCAAAAGTGTGAGGCGTGCCATACGGCGAATCACATCACCGCAACGGCCAAGGCCGAGATCAAAATAAAGGATCTCAATCATTCTTTCCTGGGCCTGGGTCGCGACTGTGGCTCGTGTCACGAGGATAAACACGCTGGCCAGCTTGGTGGAGATTGCACACGCTGTCATTCGCAAGACGCGTGGAAGCCCACGCCCGGCTTCAATCACGCGAAAACGTCCTTCCCGCTGACCGGACAGCATCAAGCGGTCGCTTGCCAGAAATGTCATGATCCCAAGCCCGGAGATAAGACCGCGCGCTATAAGGGACTCCCGTTTGCGAGCTGCCAGAATTGCCACGCGGATCCGCACAAGGGAGCCTTTCAAGATGCCAAGGTGCAGGGATCGTGCGAGAAGTGCCACAACACCTCGGGTTGGATGAAGAATCAGCCCAGCACGAACTTTAGCCACAGCAATACGAAGTTTCCTTTACTCGGAAAGCATGCGGAGGCAGCCTGCGCGCAGTGCCACAAGGATAGTGATTTCCATCGTCCCGTAGCGCATGAACATTGCGAAAACTGCCATGAGGATATTCACAAGGGGCAGTTCGCCAAGCGCGCGGCGGGCTCGGAATGTTCCACCTGTCACAACCAAACCAGCTTTAAACCGACGTTGTTCACCAGGGAGACGCATCAGAACAGCGGGTTCAAGCTGGAAGGAAAACATGCAGCTCTCGAGTGCGCCAAGTGTCATCAGCCCGAGGGCAAAGGCGCTCTATATGTGACGAAGAAGCTGCTGTGCAACGATTGCCACGCAGATCCGCACGCCGGTGAATTCGCGAAATCGCCGTACTTCAATGAGTGCGATCGCTGCCACACGCAGAACAGTTTTCAGCCATCCACATTCACGAGCGAGCGCCACGCACAAACCAAATTCATGCTGGCGGGGGCGCATGCGGCGGTGGAATGCAGCAAGTGCCATACGCCGCTCTCCGCGACGCAAGTGGCCGCAGCGCCGGTCGACAAGGCCGCGGCGCCTGCGTTGGCTAGAGTGGCGAACACCGCATCCGCAGCACGGCTGTATCATTTCGAACGCCAGAATTGTGTCGCCTGTCATAGCGACCCTCATCGGACTAACCTTGCGTGCGAGACCTGTCATGATGTGCAGCAATGGAAACAGACCAAGCTGTTCGATCACCGTTCGACGAACTTCGCATTAGAGGGAGCGCACCAAGCCGTCATGTGCGCATCGTGCCATAAGCCGGCGGCAGCGAACGCGAAAAGCACGTTGGGCTTCTTCCAAACACCGCAGCAATGTTCCGAATGCCACCAAGACGTGCACGGCGGCCAGTTCATGACGGCTACTCGCAAGGAGGATTGCAAGTCTTGCCATACCATGAGCAAGTGGAACTCCGACGCCTTCGACCACAATGCCACGGCCTATCCGTTGGACGGCTTTCATGTTCGCGTGAGCTGCGCGCAATGCCACAAGCAGCAAAAAGAAGTTGCGGGAAAGATGATCCGAATTTATCGCGGCACTCCGACGGAGTGCACAAAATGTCACTAGGGACCAGGCAATAAACTATGGCAACCAATGGAATCGCCACACTCGCAGTACCAACCTCCACGACTGGCGTACGCCGCGACGGCGCAGCGCATCGCTGGCGTGTAACGATACTGGCGCTCGCGGCGACGGCGCTCATCGTCTATCTCACGGTGCATGGGTATCGGTACTATCGCCTCTCGCTGGGAGAGCGGCCATTGTCTCCGCTGCACACGCAGCTGCGGCCGAGCGGGTCCATTGGACTCAAGCTGGGCATGCTGGGAGTCGCGCTCTATTCGGTCCTGTTTCTATTCCCGTTGCGCAAGCGACTGAAATGGATGTCCGCGTTGGGCAGCACGCGCAATTGGCTGGATATCCATGTGGTGATCGGCATTGCGACGCCCATTCTTATTACGTTTCACGCGGCCTTCAAATTTCAGGGACTCGCGGGGCTGGCGTATTGGATCATGCTCGCAGTCGCCGTTAGTGGGTTCTTCGGCCGATATATCTATGCGCAGATCCCGCGCGGCTTGAAGTCCGTTCAGTTGACCATGAGCGAATTGCAAACGCAGTCGGAAGAATTGGCGGCCAAGCTCAGCAACCAATTGCTTTTTCCACCTGATGAATTTAGCCCGCTCCTTCGCTTCCCCTCGCCGCAAGAAGTTCGCAAAGCGAGTTTGGGGACGACGCTATGGACCATGTTGAAAATGGATCTCGCACGACCGTTTCAAGTGAGCCGGCTGCGGCGGCGTGTATTGCATGGCTTTGAGCTGGTAACAACGCTCGGGGGTTTGCTTCCGTCCAGTCACTCTGATTTGGAATCGATTATCTCCGTAGTGCGGCGTCAATCGTCGCTGGGCGCGCGGACGGCGTTTCTCGATCGATCGCAGCGCGTCTTCCACTTGTGGCACGTGATACACCGACCGTTCAGTTTTTCATTCGCGGCGCTGATCTTGGTCCACATTGGTGTGGTCCTAATGCTGGGATACTTTTAGGTAGCAGCCCACCGATCGATATGTTGGAAACCGTCGTCACCTACGCGATCTACGCGCTCGTCCTGCTCATCCCACTGGTCCTCTATGTGCGGAGCCAACGGAAGAAAGCGCAGCAAGCCCGCGAAGCAGCCGAAAGGGGCCAGTTGATTTCGGAAGGACCTCGCGCGCAGCATCCGCACATTGATGTCTCGCATTGCATCGGATGCCAGAGCTGCACGACGGTTTGCCCGGAAGGCACGGTACTGGCGATGGTGGGCGGCAAGGCAGCCATCGTCAACGGGTATCGCTGCGTGGGGCATAGTCTTTGTGTGGAGGCTTGTCCGGTGGGCGCGATCACAATGGTGAAAGCGCACCCCAGCATGAGCGCGGACCTTCCATATCTCACGCCGGAGTACGAAACTAGCATCGCCAATTTATTTATCGCCGGAGAGTTGGGTGGCCTCGCGTTGATCCGCAATGCCGTAAATCAGGGACGCGAAATCGTCGACGTCATTGCCAATAGAATCGCCGCACAAGAAGACCGGCCTCCTCCGGAAGTGTTTGATGTGTTGATCGTGGGCGCCGGCCCTGCCGGTATCAGCGCGTCCTTACGAGCGATTGAGCACAAGCTTCGTTATGCGACGATTGAGCGCGATGAAGTGGGCGGCACAGTTTCCAAGTTTCCGCGTCAAAAACTGGTTCTCACGGCGCCCGTCGAGTTTCCGTTGTACGGGACGCTCAAGAAGACGGAGATGTCCAAAGAGAATCTGTTGCAGTTTTGGAAAACGATCGCTGAGCGTGCCGACTTCCGCGTGTTCACCAATGAATCGGTCGGCGAGATTCGCAAGGATGCCGACGGATACTTCACGGTCATCACAAATCGGGTCATGTATCGCGCTGCCGCCGTTGTGCTCGCAATGGGCCGGGCAGGCACGCCCCGCAAGTTGGGGGTCGTAGGCGAGGAACTTCCCAAGGTGATGTACCGGCTGATCGAGGCGGATCACTATCGCAACAAACGAATTCTGATCGTCGGCGGTGGCGATAGCGCGGTGGAGGCCGCCATGGGTCTCGCTCGCCAACCCGGTAACCAGGTGACACTTTCTTATCGCAAGGATGCGTTCGCGCGAATTAAGGAACGCAACGCGGTGCGCTTGGAAAAAGATATTAGTACGGGCAAGATCCGGGTGATCTTCAATTCCATGCCCATGGAATTCACGAAGGACGCGGTAGCGCTGGACATTGACGGCACCGTTGAAACGCTGCCCAATGACTTCATCTGGATCTTTGCCGGCGGCGTCGCACCGAATGACTTTTTAAAGAAAGTCGGCATTGCGTTCGGCGACAAGGATCTTACACTCGAGGCCGGAGCCGAGGCTCGTAGCGCCAGCCTGGTGTAATTGCGATCCACAATCAAGAAGACAACCGTATACGGCGAATGTCCCTCGCTGGAGACGCTCGAACCGCATACGGTTGCTTATGTTTGGAACGGAATTACTGTACGGGCTTGACGACCGGTTTCGCGGGAGGAACGGGCCGCGCGAATTTTGCGGCATCGATGGCCACGTTGGGCGTCATCGCTTCGAAGATATAGCTGGACTGGCCATCGGTCCAGGTATTCTTCCACTGGAACGGAATCTTCACGCCGGCAACTTCGTGGTAATCCGAATAATCTATCTGCACGGGGACGGAGCCGATCACCGTGTGGCTCAAGCGATACATGCGAGTAAGCAAGCCGGTTTCTTTATCGAAATACAACTTTACCTTGCTGCCGCCGATCATGCCTTGAATCACGCTGACCGGGCGATCGTCAATGAGCGTCGCGGGGAAGCCGGTTTTGATATCGGTGAGCGTCTTCTTCAGCGTCCCGGGGAACGCAAGCGCGGCATCTAACTTCACGCCGTCCAGGTCTCCACCAGGGACCAGTTCCAGGACGGACATCGGCTTATCGGGTCCCATGATCCATGCGGTCTTTCCGTTGGTGACGGTGACGCTATCGCCATTCTGCGTGTGCGTGACGATGCTGTGTTCGCCGGTCACTTTCGCGTAGAGATCCACCGGAACTTTGCCGTGATAGCTATCGAATCCGTCATAGCGGCCCGTTCCGGTATAACTGGTGAGCGCAGCCACTTTCTGCGCGCCGCCAATGGCATCAATGTAACGATTCAGAATATCGTCGGCCGTTGGAATCTTCGGCGCGCGGGCGGTGATTTCGACTTCGTTCGGGTCGTCGGCGGGCGGCTCCGTGTACTGTTCCACCAAGCTCGGGATTGTTTTCGGGCTCGGGCTGCTGCGATGGCAGGTGTAGCAGGTCACTGCCTCTCTTCCCCCGAACTGAGTCTTGTTGATGGCGTTGACCACCAGAATCATGCGACGTGCGGTGCGCTTCACCGGCGTTTCATCGGCGTATTTTTCCCAATTGCCGAGCACGTCATTCCCATGGCAGTTGGTGCAGTTATAGCCCAGAGCGGCGGAAAAGAATCCCATGGTTTCCATGAACTGATTCACCGGGATGCCGCGCAACGCCTGCACGTTCTTGAAAACATCTTCGGCCATCAATGGCTTGCCCGTCGTTTGCGCTTGCGCAGGCAGCGAAATCACACCGAGCAAGGCACAAAAGGCCGCTGCTGGCAACACACGGTTATTCAAATTCATAAAATGGCAATCTCCGTAAGTATCGGGGCGGTGTTTGACGGACTTCATCGTAGTATAAAAGCGCCCGTCATTTAGTGTATATAATTCGCAGGATCAGCGGCTCCAGGAAATGCGCTCTTGCGCGGGGCCGACCGTTCCGAAACGCCTTGAAACGAACATCGGCCGCCGGTCAGCTGCAACGCTGCAACTTTCCGGGCGGCCGGCTCAAAACAAACAGTCTGCGAACGTTTTGCCGCAGGACTTAGCGCTGCAGGTGATGATCGCCGTTCTGCAGAAGATTCGCGTCAGCCTCTTTGCAAGCCGGGGATTCTTCAATCCGGCTATTGTCGGGAGGAATCACACGGGCGTAATTGGTCCACGGCTTCTCCAGCATCGGATCTTCCACCGTAGCCTGATACGCAAGGTTCCCGTTCGGCAGCAGCCACAGGCGTTCGATCGATTTCATCTGATCCGTGTGCAGGTAGCCGTTTTCGCCAAACCACGTGTCATCCAGGAAATTCGTGGTTTCCACCACGAACACATCTTTTTCCCAGTGGCCAACGGCATCGCCGAACGCGGAAGGGTTCGCCTTCGCGTCGTGGCCACGGCCATCGGTCGGGATGATGCGGAACGTGTTGCCGGAGATATCTTCGTACAGGAAGATCGTTTCCTTCGGCATCTGGATAATCTTGCGCGGAGAACCGATGCGCGGCGTGCCCGGCTTATCGCAATAGAACACTGGGTCCGTCTTGCTTTCGTTCTTGAAAAGGTACGCGACCTTCTCACGATATTCAGGCTTGTAGGTCGGAGCCTTATCCCAAGGCAGCGCACCAGGAACACCTTCCTGTATCCCGTGACGCGCACTTTGATCGTAGTGGGCGCGCGACACCTGCTTGCCGTCCACGATCTTCACCAGATCGCCGTGCGGTAGATCGATCCCGAACGTCCAGTTGCCGCTAAGATCGGGATGTCCGTCGGCCGTGCGGCGGATCGCATTCGTTGCCGACCCGGCCTTAGCCGCGGGAGCCTGAGACTGTGAGA
The DNA here is from genome assembly GCA_903892565.1 of uncultured Acidobacteriia bacterium. Lineage (GTDB taxonomy): Bacteria > Acidobacteriota > Terriglobia > Bryobacterales > Bryobacteraceae > Palsa-187. The sequence continues at coordinate 12,849 of CAITIX010000049.1, read as the reverse complement.
AGGCCAGCGTCGCCGAAAGAAGGGCAGCGCTCGCAAGCATCATGGAACGAGTTTGGAAAAGAGGCTTCATGGATTAATCTTGTCCTTGGTTTCGCTATCGTTGAGGGAGAACTTCGTGCCGTCGGCAAAGGTGATCGTATGCAGGTATCCGTATTTCGAGCCATCGAGCGCGGCCACAATATCAACGGAGATGCTCTTTCCGACCGCCGCAGCGAAGTCCGCACGTCCAACGCCCACCTTGGTAAACCAACGGGGCGGCTGACTTTCGAGCTTCCAGTTCGACACGGTCCCGTCCGATTCCTTCACATCCATATACATCTGGATGTGCGGATTCACCCACTCCACCTTGGTCATGGTGCCAGTAATGGTGACAACCTTCTTCATGTCGAAGATGGCCGAAGGGGCGTGGTGTGCAAACAGAGAAACGCTCGGAACCAGCACAGCCAGGCCGAGAAAAGCAGTATAAAGCCGATATTTCAAGAGAACCTCCCAACGGCTGGTAATCGCTACTAGCCGTCTAAAATAATAAACGAAAACAGGCACCGAGTCTAGGGTTACGGCGGAGCGAAAGCCCTCCCAGAAGATCTAGGGTTGCCCCAAGTTGAACTGATATGCACCGCCATCCAATTCGAGATGTTCGATCGTGTGGCCCCGCAAGTACCAGCAAGGCTTATCCCCGAAATGCGGGAACAGCGCGGCGACGCACTCTTCATCGACGGTCATCGGGGCTGTGTATTCCGTGGATTTGTCGTTATCCTTGACCGCGAAGTCGCGAACCACCTGCACGCGGTACAAAACTTGTCGATTCGGGACCTTGTACTTGGCCGAGACGAAATCACCAGCGTAGATCGCCACCAGGAGCAGGGCCGTAATCCCCAACACGCGTTTGATTTGCGCGATCACTTTCGCCGTTCCGCCCTCTAGATTTACGTCAACAGAAATTACTTCGCCGGAACAAATCTCTGCACGCGCTCTCCGTTCCAAACCTCGCCCGTATAGATGTTGCCCTTCGAATCCACAGCAATCATGTGGAGCCCCATGAACTGTCCGCCATTCTGGCTCATGGTTCCGAACTTACTTACGACGGAGCCATCCTGACGGTTTAATATCCACACACAGCTATTTGTAATATCCGATATGTACAAATACTTCTGTGCCTTGTCCGCGGAAAAAGCCACGCCGCCGGTGGAGCCACCCTCACCCGTCTCCGGCGCCAGAATAAACTCCTTGATGAACTTGCCTTCCTTCGTCGTGACCTGAATGCGATTGGCTTCGCGATCCGCCGCATAGACCAATCCATCGTTCGAAATATTCAGCGTCAGGTGGCCGCGGAATTCTTTCGGCATTGGGCCGCCGGATTTGTACGCGCGGTCCTCTTCCTTCGTGCTCATCTCGGCCAGCGGCTTCCCGTACGCGCCCCAACCGCGCTTGAAGGCGAATGTATCCATATCGAACACCATTACGCGCCCGCCGAGGTAACTATCCGCAGCATAGATTTCGTGCGCGGGTTCGTCGAGGCGGACTTCTTCAATGCCGCCGACAATCATCGGCGTGGTCGGCGGATACTTCGCGCGATACGCCGCAATCGCCGCGGGGTCCGGCCGATTTCCCCGCCCTGGCTGTTGGAGTAAGAAAGAGGGCGCGAGCGTCCCTACCGGCGCGATGCCGCCTTTTCCGGGAGTCCGCGGAGCAGCGCCTCGACCTCCTCCCTGGCCAGGCTGCAGCTCGGTCACGTGGGGTGTTTCGCCGATAGCCTTGCCCGTCGCAGGATCAAACTTGCGCACGGTTTCTTGGCCTACGTAGATGAATCCCTTGCGATCCACGGCCATGCCGTGTCCCGTGGCGCCCGTGTCAAATGAGCCGATCACGTTCCCGGCTTTATCCAAATGAATCATCGACGGCGGTGCGATGCAGCACGCAGCCGTGGGCGGCGTCAGTTCCGCGTGGAGTTCGACATCACGCAAATCCGCAATGCGATTCAGCAGCCAGATGTTGTCGTCTTTATCGACAGCAAGACCCGTAACGCCGCCAAGCTTCCACTTATTTGTAAATGGCTTCGGCCACTCGGCATCGAACTTGAATTTCGGGCCGCTTTGATTTTGCGCTTGCGCCGGCGTGACGACACTACATATCGCTGCCCCAAGCAGGGCCACAAACACCGGTGTCCACCTTCTCGAAAGACCATTGCGCTCTCTATTCACAATGTCACCCCGTTCACGACCTCGGCAATAGCCCAACGGCCACATATCTATCGCGCCGCGTCTATTTCGTATCCGGCAACGCGAACACAAATAGTCCGTTCCCATTTCCCGGATGTTTCACATCGCCGACGATCACACTCGGCACCTGGCGCGGACTTCCGCCGCCGAGCCCCGTCGAAACCGCAACGTATTGCTTCCCGCCAACGCTGAACGTCACGGGGAAACCTTGCACGGACGTGGGAAGTCGCGTTTGCCACACGATCTTACCGGTCTTCACATCCACGGCTTTGAAGACGCGATCCAGATCGCCGACGAACGCCAGTCCTCCGGCAGTGGAGAGCACGGCTGTGAGAAACGGCGCGCGTTGTTCGAGCTTCCACTTTTCCGCCATCGTATTGACGTCGTATGCGGCGAGCTTACCGACATTGCCGTTCGTGCCAGGCATTTCATAGAACCGCCGATTGGCCGACGTCCCTCCCGAACCTTCGGTAGGCTCCGTCTTACGCCCAAACATTTCCATGCAACTTTGGCTGAGAGGAATAATCAACTCATTATTGGGTTGGTTGTAGCTCATCGCCTGCCAGTTGTGGCCACCTTCGGTCGAAGGGCAGGCCTGCACCCAGGTTTCGGGCTGCTGCTCGACGATCTCATTGCGATAATGCACAGCGCCAGTTGTCTTATCGATGCTGTCGAACACGTTCTGGAACAGCGTCTGCTTGTAGTCCAGGAATTTGCCCGTCTTGCGATCCAGCTTCCATAAGATGCCGGCCTTGCCAATGGTGAACACCAGATTCTGGCCGCCCGAATCCACCAGCACGCGCTCGTACACTTCGTCGAGGTCGAGCGATTCGCCCGGCACATGTTGGAAGTACCACGCGAGCGATCCATCTTTCGGCTTCAACGCAAGCGTTGACGTCGTGTAGAGCGCAGCCGCGCTGGTTCCGCGAATCGCGCGCATCCACGGCTTGGCCTGCGCCACACCCCAATACATGAGGTCCAACGTGGGATCGTAACTCCCCGTGATCCAGGTATCGCCGCCGGCACGCAACAGGTTCGGCAGATCGCCCCAGGTTTCCCCGCCCTTTTGTCCGACGCGCGCCACCGTTTCGAACTTCCACAGTTGCTTGCCGGTTTCCGAATCGTAGGCGCTCAGGTAGCAGCCCGTCTCTTTATACCGATCGCAGCCGCCCATGCCTTGGATCACCATTCCATCAATGATCAGCGGTCCGCTCGTATTGCTGTAGCCCTTGGCGGGATCCGCGATTCGCGTTTGCCATGCGATCTTTCCCGTTTTGGCTTCGAGCGCGACGAGATTCTCATCCGTGGTCGCTAGGTAAACCTTATCGCCCCACAATCCCAAGCTGCGGATCGCGCCCAAGCCGCCGGATTGATCGGGTCCGACGCGATTCTCCCAAATCAGCTCACCGGTTTTCGCATCCAGCGCTTGCACGATATTGCCGGTGTTCGCCAGGAACATGATGCCGTCGTGCACCATCGGCGTCGGTTCATTCGCGCCTAGTTCCGACATGGACCACGACCACACCAATTGCAGATTTTTCACGTTCGCCGTAGTGACCTGATTCAACGGGCTGTAGTTCGATGCGTTGTACGTACGGCGGATCATGAGCCAATCTGCAGGATCCGGATTCCGCAACATCGTGCCGGTGACCGGAGTGTAGTTCTTCACCGTTCCAGTCACCAGCAGACCCTTGGGCCCGGAGCTGGCCGCAGCTACTTGTCCATTTGCGGACAAGGGCATGGCGGGCTTGCCGTTGGCGCGCGAGCGCAGAACAAAATTCGTATCCGCCGCCAGTGCCTGAGCACCGGGTGCAACACCATTTGCGGCAAGCACGAAGGATGCCGCGTTGAGCGCATCTTGTTCTCCAAGCTTATTGTTGCCCGGCGGCATCGAGCTCTGGATGTACGAAATCAATTCGCGCGAAGAGCGAGTACCCCATGCGGCAATGAAGTTCGCGCCGGAAAGCTGCGGAGCTTCGCTGCCTCCGAGATCCACCCCGTGGCACGTCGCGCAACGGGCGCCGTAGAGCGCGCGTCCGGCCTCGGCCTGCTGTTGCGTTTGCGCGGAAACAGTGACGCTCAAACCAAATAGGAGGGCGCCTGCCACTATCTTCTTCGCCAATATCTTCTTCATGGGTTTTCTCACTTCAAACATTTATCGAACCAACCATCCCCACAGGTTCCCTGCAGGAGCTTTTTCACTGTGGATCTGCACGTACCAGCGCCCTTTATGTAGGTTTTCAATTTGCTCGGGCGTCAAATCAAACATCCCGGAAATCTCGCCGTTGGTGGCTTTCGTCACGTTAAGATTCAACAGCACGCCGCCACGCACACCGGGTGCGGTTCCCTGATGGATGTGCGCGAGCGTCGCGTTGCTCTTCAGCCCCGTGAAAGTTCCATTCAATGTGAACTTCGTCCCCGCGAGCGTTGCCGTAAAAGAGCCCTCGCCCGCGATCACGGCTTTCATCGCAGCATCGATTGCGACGGGCGCGAGACGCACCTTATATGTTTCGGGACTCTGTGCGGATGCCGACAATGCAAGCGCCAATCCCAGTACAATAGCCATCCACCTCTGCATGAAATCCTCCCTGATACGCATGCAACATCATACCTGAGGTCGATATACATGAGTGCAGCGTTGGCGCGTCGCCCGCAACAATGTTAAAAGCCAGCGTCTATTTTGAGCTTCACGCGTGGGCCCTCGCGCGCCACATCGCCCTTCATTTGGGCCAGTGCCAGCAAGCCTTGCAGCGTATCGTGCAATTCCTGCGCTTGCGCGTCCGAGGGCGACGTTCCATTCGAAACAAGATGCAATCCCGTATCCGCATTGGCGTAGAACGTGGCACTCTGCAGCATTCCGAAAATCCTCCGCAGATTCGCAAAGTTGCCCGGAAACTCCAGCTCCACTGGACCACCGGCGTAGGCGCCCCAAACTTGGGACTCCAACGGGATCTCCGTCAGCAGCGGCGCGAATCGCGCAGGCACGTCGTGCATCTGTGCGCGCGCATCTACCAAAGACCGCAGCACAGCCGCGGGGCCAATCGCCGTAGTGGATGAATTGATGAACACCATCGCGTCCTGCTCGCTGCCGACCATGGAGAGCCCGTTATAGTCGAAGCGTCCGCCAGCGTTGCCGTAGCGCTTGACGTCCGGGGCCATCAATTCATTTGCAAACTTGCCCCGGCCCAACAGCAACACATCGCGACCATTCGAGGCCACAAGCACTTGCCACAGATCCTTCGACGGATTCACACCCGTAATCTCCACAAAGCGCTGCAAGGCGCGTTGCTTTGCGAGCAACGGAAACGCAGGATGCTTCGCTAAAAGGTCCACACGAACTCCTGCCAGCAATATCGTGTCTGGAGGAATCAACGGCGCAAGGCCCGGGTCGACAAATACGCGCTGCGGCGGAGGGGGGCCGGAGCACCCGCTCAGCATGAGCACCAACCATAGGCCCGCACTAAACACCGCGAAACTAGTTCTTCGCCGCAACTTTTTCCACCGCTTTCATCACTCTTAATAGGTTTCCGCCATAGATCTTGCGTATATCGCTCGCGGAATAGCCCTTTTCCAACAGCGCCCGGGTCAGATTCGGATATTTGGAGACATCTTCTAAACCCACAGGCGAGCAACTGATGCCATCGAAGTCGCTGCCGATACCAATCGCATCAATGCCCGCGATCTTGCGAATGTGATCGATATGCGCGACAACATCCGCAAGAGTCGCATGCGGCGGTTTTTGCGTGGTCAAGAACGGACAATTGAAGTTCACTTGAGTCACGCCGCCCTTCTTCGCGAGCGCCACAATCATCTCATCCGTCATATTGCGAGGCACCTTCGCCAGCGCGCGAGCATTCGAATGCGAAGCGATAATTGGCGCGCGGCTGGTCTCGAGCGCATCCCAAAACGTTTTATCCGCTACGTGCGACACATCCACCATCATGCCGAGCCGATTCATCTCGCGCACGACGTCTTTGCCGAAGTCCGTGAGTCCGTTGTGATGCGCTACGTCGGCCTTATCCACGTCGCCGGAGGAATCCGCCCAATTGTTGGTATTCGTATGCGTGAGCGTCATATAACGAACGCCGTGCCGATAAAACTCGCGGAGCTTATCGAGGCTGTCTTCAATCGCGTGGCCACCTTCCAGAGCGATCAACGCGGCGATCTTGCCTTGCTGATGCGCAGCCTCAATCTCTGCGGCAGTCGTCGCCAGCGCGAAGTCATTCGGATAGCGCTCGACCAAATCGTGATGGATGGAATCGACGAACGACATGCCTCGCGCATAGGCTCCGTTATTGGCGAATTCTTTCGCAACGTAACTTACGAAGAACATCGCGCCAACGCCGCCTTGCTTGAGCCGTGGAAGATCCGTGTGCGCACGAGGAGCACTTGGGCCAATATCGAAACCCGCGGCTTCGCGATCGTCACCCGCCACCTCATTCGCGATGTCATCGTGCGTATCGATCAACAGCGCGGACTTGTGCACGCGCTGCACTTCCGCATCTGTGACTGTGCGCGCTTGCGCCGTCAACAGCACCGGCAGCAAAACCACGGACACAAGAACGATGAGCACGAATCTCATTCGTCCACTACTTTAGCAAGGCAGACCTCTTCACTCGGATCGCAGCCGGAATCACTTCGCATCGCGCCAATTGCCGCCGACGCCGACGTCCACCACCAGCGGAACTTCCAGCCGCGCCACGCCTTCCATCTCCGCCTTCACCATCACACGAACTTCTTCCACCTCTTCCGGTGGAGCCTCAAATACCAGTTCATCGTGGACCTGTAGCAGCATCTTCGTCTGCAGTGTTTCCAGCTTGCGATCGATGCGGATCATCGCGAGCTTGATTAAATCCGCGGCAGTTCCCTGCAGCGGCGTGTTGACCGCGGTGCGCTCCGCAAAGCCGCGCGCGTTGGGATTGCGACTATCCATATCAGGAATCGGCCGCTGACGGCCGTGTATGGTCTTCGCCACGCCTGTGCGCCGAACTTCGGCGATCGTCGCGTCCAACCAACGCCGCACGCCGGAATAGCGTGTGAAGTAAGCCTTGATGTATTGCTCGGCTTCTTTGCGATCCACGCCAATGGCCTGAGCCAAGCCGAATCCGGTTTGGCCGTAGACGATGCCGAAGTTCACGGCCTTGGCGTTCCGCCTCTGCTCCGGCGTGATCATCAACGGCGGCACACCGAACACTTCAGCAGCCGTGCGCGTGTGGATATCCTCACCATTGCGGAAGGCTTCCACGAGAACAGCGTCGCGCGACATGTGGGCGAGGAGTCGCAGCTCGATCTGCGAATAATCCGCCACAATCAGCTTCCATCCTTCACGAGGAACAAACGCCGCGCGAATCTCTCGGCCCAGTTGGGTGCGAATCGGAATATTTTGCAGATTTGGATTTAAAGAAGAAAGCCGCCCCGTCGCCGCGCCGATTTGATTGAACGTCGTATGCACGCGTCCACTGTCGGGATCGATCAACGCAGGCAACGCGTCCGCGTAGGTGCCCTTCAGTTTCGCGATCTGCCTATACTCCAGAACTTTTCCTGCGATCGGATAGTCCGCCGCAAGCTCCTCGAGCACATCGGCCGCAGTCGAGATCGCCTTGCCCTTGGGACCTTTGGGCGCAGGCAATTGCATGTCCTCAAACAAAACCTTGCCCAACTGTTGCGGCGAATTGATGTTAAACGTCCGCCCGCTGATTTCGTAGATCTCGCCCGAAAGCCGCGCGATTTCCGTATCCATGCGGACGCTGAGCGCTTTCAACTGCTCGGGATCCACCCGTATGCCGAGCTTTTCCATGCGCGCGAGCACGCGGAGCGTGGGCAAATCGATGCTTTCATAAAGCTCGCCCAGTTGCGCGGCTTCCACTGCGGGCCGCAAGGCGAGCTGCAACTGGAGGATCGTGTCCGCGCGCGCCGCAAGTTCACTATCAACACGCCCGTTCAAATACTTTTCGGCCAGCGCCGCCAAGCTGCAGCCGGACGGATCGGCGTTCAGCAGGAAGCCATACAGCATGACGTCGTGGTGCAACGTTGGCAGTTCGCCGAAGCGATGCAGCAGCGCCTTTGCATCATGCGCGACCAAATCCGAATGTGCGACCACAGCCTCCGGGATGGCCTTCGATGCGATGCTGCGCACTTCTCCCGAACGCGCCGCAAACGCGAGAATCGTATCCTGCATCACGTCTTCCACGGCAATCGCAATCGGCCCGGCCTTCGGCAGCCATGCGGCTAATTCGTCGAAGGACGCGAGCATTTGATAGTCCGTCTTTGCGGGCGCTACTTCCGCCGCTGCTGCCGCTGGCTCGGTTCCCAATTCGCGCAATAGGCGATGGAACTCCAAAGTTTGATACAACTCGCGCAGCGCCGCCGGATCTGGCGCACGCGAAACGAGCTGTTCCGGCACATACGGGATCGGGACGTCCGTATGAATGGTCGCGAGCTTCTTGCTGAGCAGAATGAGGTCGCGATTGTTCTGCAGACTTTCGCGGTACATCTTGCGTTCCACTTCGGCGGCATGTTCCAGCGCACCTTCCACCGAGCCAAATTTCGAAATGATCGCGAGCGCTCCCTTTTCGCCAATGCCGGGAGCTCCCGGAATGTTATCCACCGCATCGCCCTTCAACGCCAACAGGTCGGCCACTTGATCGGGACGCACTCCCATGAACTTCTCGGTCTCCGCAGCGTCGAACACCATGTCGTCCTTCATCGGATTCAACATCGTCACGCGATCGTTCACCAGCTGCAGCATGTCCTTATCGCTCGAAACAATGACAACGTCCAGACCCTGCTCCGCGCCGTGGCGCGCAAACGTGCCGATGACGTCGTCGGCTTCGAAGCCGGGATATTCCAATACGGGAATGCTCATCGCTTCGAGCGTCTTGCGAATCCACGGAATCTGAGCCAGCAGGTCGGGAGGCGTCTCCGTTCGATTGGCCTTATACGCCTCGAACACTTCGTCACGAAACGTGGGACCCTCGCTCTCAAATACGGCAGCGAGATATTCCGGCTTCTGCATCTCGCGCAAACGGCGCACCATGTTGTGGAAGATGTAGACGGCTTCGGTTTGAATCCCTGTCGTAGTCCGCATGGGCGGGGCCCCAGAACGCGCGCGGGCATGATAGGCGCGGAAGATGAATCCAAAGGTATCGATCAGAAAAAGGCGCGGCACTTACATCATGGTAAGGCTTTCCGCAGCCGCAAAAGCGCGCAAAGGATTCGGCGGTCGCGTTACACTAAAACGACAATCTCAAGGGAGTAAAACTCAAGATGAGCCCAAAACGTTTCATGATCGCCGCCGTTGCTGGATGCCTCACAATGCAGTTCGCGCAGGCCCAGGACGCGAAAGCCGTCCTTGATGCCGCGCAGAAGGCCATGGGCAAGTTGAATACCGTGGAATATTCCGGATCCGGCGCGGATTTCACGCTCGGACAGGCGTTCAACCCGAGCTCGGCGTGGCCGAAATTCAACGACAAAAGCTATGTGCGGCAAATCGACTTCGACAAGAACGCGTCGCACATGCACCGCATTCGCACGCAGGCGAACGATCCTCCGCGCGGCGGCGGGCTGCAACCGATCGTGGGAGAGCGTCCCGAAGATCAGGTGATCGTCGTGGGCGACAAAACGCCGTGGAACCAGGCCATCGAGGTCGTTATGACGCCCCAAGGCTTTCTGAACGCCGCTTCGAAGAGCAGCGCCACTGTCAAGAAGCAAACCGTGGCCGGCAAGAACTTTCAAGTTGTATCATTCGCCGCGCCGAACAAGGCGCAAGTGATGGGATACATCAACGCGCAGAATCTGGTGGAAAAGATCGCAACGAAGATCGACAATCCTCTGTTGGGCGACATGCCGTACGAATCTGAGTTCAGCGATTACAAGAGCGTCAACGGTATCCAGTTCCCCATGCACATCGTGCAGAAGCAGGGCGGATATCCGATTCTCGATCTGAACGTCAGCGACGTGAAGGCGAACGTGCCGGTGACGATTCAAGCGTCCAATCCGCCCGCGGCGCCCGCAGCCCCGACAACCAAGAAACTAGCCGACGGCGTATTTCTGTTGACCGGCGCGTATCAATCACTCGCCGTGGATTTCAAGGATTACATCGTGGTGATCGAAGGGCCGCAGACGGAAGCGCGCGGCACGGCCGTGATTGAAATGGCGAAGGCCGCGATCCCCGGCAAGCCGATTAAGTATGTGATCAACACTCACAACCACATTGACCATTCGAGCGGTCTACGCCCGTTTGTCGCCGAAGGCGCGATTGTTGTGACGAACGCCATCAACAAGCCGTACTTCGAACGCGTGTGGAAAGATCCGCACACGTTGAATCCCGACAAGATGGCCATGATGCATGCGAAGCCGAGGTTCGAGACGATGACGCAAACGAAGGTGATGACCGGAGGCGATCACACCATCGAACTGCATCACGTGGATGGCACCATGCACAACGAAGGCATGATGCTGGTCTGGCTGCCCAAGGAACGCATTTTAGTGGAAGCCGACGAGTTCAACGTGCTGCCGCAGGCGCCGACTGCTACGCCGAATCCGATTCATCCCTATCATCCGCACTTTGTGGATACGTTGGACAAACTGAAGATTGATCCGCAGATGATCATCCCGATCCACGCGCCCGGCGACGGCCGCATGGTGACGAAGAACGAGCTGCTCATTATGGCAGGCAGAGCCCACTAGTTCGCAGTGAAGACGTTGTGATCCTGTCCGCTTCCTGACGGTCGCGGTTCGGTGCTGAGCACGAGCCCGTTTCACGGAACAAGCATCGAACCCCGACTGTAAAGGAGTGGACATCGTACGGAACTGCGAATGTCAATGAGCGGGCCACTTGCGCATGTATAAACAGTGGCCCGCGAACACGCTAGTCGTTCCCGAAGTGATCCGCGAGTTCCTTCGCGGTGAATCCATCTGAGTTCGTCTCGGGATCCAGCGGCAACATCGTCGCATTCCACGCTTTGTATTCCGCTTCCATGCGCGCGTAGACGTCCGGTTGGCGAGCTTTCAAGTTAGCGCGCTCCAGCGGATCTTCGACAACGTTGAACAGGAACGTATTCGCGTTGATCTTCAGATACTTCATGTCGCCATCGCGCATGGCCTGCTGGCCGCGAATCTTGTAGCGCCAAAACAGTTTCCGAGAAACAGCGGGTGCGTTCTGCGTGAGCGCAGGGAGCAAGCTCATGCCATCCAGAGGATACGCGGCATCTGCGTGCGCACCCGCGGCTTCCAACAGAGTGGGAACCCAATCCATCGTAATCGCCGTCTGATTCACCGTGCTCTTCGGGCGAATCTTCTTCGGCCAGTGCACAATCGCCGGGATGCGCAAGCCGCCCTCGAGCAGTTCGGTTTTCTTGCCCGTAAATGGCCAGGTGTCCGCGAAGCGCTCGCCACCGTTATCGCTCGTGAAAATAATGATGGTGTTGTTCGCCACGCCCGCCGCTTCAATCGCCTTCACCACACGGCCGATCTGCGCGTCCATTTCGAGCACCATCTTCGCGTACGTCTTCATCGATCCGCCGTCGAAATCCGCCAGCCCCCCGCGTAGCCGCTGCGATTCCGCTTGATCCTCCGGTCCTTCCCACGGCCAGTGCGGAGCGTTGAAGTGCAGACTAATAAAGAACGGCTTCTTCTCTTTGAGGATTCCCTGCATCGCCGTGATGGCGTGCGTCGCAAGCAAGTCCGTCAAATAGCCAGATTCCTCGATCTTCATATCGCCGTCCCACAGGTCGCCGGAGTTCGTGTTCGCCGTGCCTGCCTTGTGTGTGAAGTAGTCCACCGAGCCGCCGCGGAATCCCCAGAAATGGTCGTAGCCGCTCTTGAGCGGTCCGTATTCCGGCAGCGAGCCGAGATGCCACTTGCCCACGAGCGCCGTCCCATAGCCCGCCTTCTTCAACAACGAAGGCAGCGTGGGATGATCTGGCGAAAGCCCCGGCTTGCCCTTGCTACGTCCGTTAATCGGCTCTTCCAGGCCCACAGGCAGGCGATATTGATAACGTCCCGTAATCAGCGCCGTGCGCGTCGCCGAACACACCGCCGAGTTCGCGTACGCCTGCAACAGCTTCGCCCCGCCCGCCGCGAGCTTATCGATGTTCGTCGTCGTATATTCGCGACGTCCGTAGCAGCTGACATCGGCGTAGCCCATGTCGTCCGCCATGATGTAGAGAATGTTTGGCTGCGCATCTGCGGCAACCGCCTTCTGCGAGCTCGACATCAACGCCAGCGGCGTCACGGCGCCAGCGGCCAGCACTTGGCGACGAGTGATGGAAGGGGATTTCTTCATAACGTATTTTCCTTTTACCTACTGCCTAATGAAAAAGCCCCGAGCGAAGGCTTGTGCGAACGCCTCGGCTCGGGGCTGTGATGCTCCGCTCTCCTGCGTTAACGGCTGATCTTCAGACCCAATTGGATCTGGCGATTGTCGCCGCGCGTATTCGTAATCTGTCCGAAGGTCGGCGTACCGAACGCGTTGCTCGGCTGCGCGAAGATCGGATGATTAAACATGTTGAACAGCTCGCCGCGGAATTCCGCCGCCCACTTCTCGCGGACCGAGAAGCGCTTGGAAAGCGAAATGTCCGTGCTGATGAAGCGCGGCCCAACCGCCGAGTTGCGGCCCGCGTTGCCGAAC
>CAITIX010000048.1 GCA_903892565.1 uncultured Acidobacteriia bacterium | reverse complement strand
CGGCACGGTGGTCCTGGTAGACGACCGCGTCGCGGAAGTTTCGTCCGATCGGTTCCAGGTCTACGCGCCGGAACGCAATTAACCGCTTATTTCGCGGCGGCCTTGGCTTCAGCCTTTTTCTTCGCCTTCTTCACTAAACGCGGAAGACGGGCTTTGTTCTTCGGCGGCAGCTTGCCCGGACGTGCGACCTTTGCCGCACGCACTCCTGTGTGTTTCACCGGCGCTTTTGCTACTGCTTCTTCTTGTTCTTTTTTCTTAGCCAATCGAATAAGCTCCCACTCAACTGTAGCGTGTTTGGCGGCGTTCGTTTTTGACATATACGCCATTGGCGTATACTCAGGATGTGGAGATTATAGAGACTTCCACGTTCACGAAACAAATCGTAGCGCTGTTAAGCGATGAGGACTATGCGAGATTTCAGGTACGGCTGGCCGCAAATCCGGAAGAGGGCGCGATCATCCGCGGGAGCGGAGGCGTTCGCAAAGTCAGAATTGCAGCTCGTTCGCGGGGCAAGCGTGGCGGGGCCCGGATCATTTACTACTGGGCCGTTGCGAACGATTTGATTTTGTTTCTCTACGCGTATCCCAAGAATGAAACGGCCGACCTAACGCCGAAGCAGGTTGCGCTGCTTGCGAAAGTGGTCCGGGAGGAATTCGGAAATGAAAGCTAGCATGTTTGACGAACTACTGACGAGCGTCCGCGAGGGAGGGTCCATCGTACGCGGCGAGAAGAAAGCCTCGCGCAGATTCTCGATCGACTCCGCCGGAGTGCGCGCGGTCCGCGAGAAGACCGAGCTATCGCAGTCAGAGTTCGCGGCACTCATTGGCGTAAGCGTCAAGACGCTCCAGAATTGGGAGCAAGAGCGGCGGAAGCCGACGGGCCCTGCGGCTGCTTTGCTGCGGATAATAGCGTCGGAACCGAGGCTCGCCGTGCGGGCAATCCATCGCGGATAACTCGCGGGTGGATCGCTCGCGCAGTTGACCCCCGCCGCACAACCGCATACGCTGAACAATGATATGGCACTCACAATTAAGGTCAACGGCCAAAGCCACTCGGTGGACGTTGATCCCTCCACGCCTCTCCTGTACGTTTTGAGCGATGAGCTCGCCTTGCGCGGTCCCAAGTTCGGCTGCGGACTCGGTCAATGCGGCGCTTGCACGGCGATCGTCAACGGCACCGCGATCCGCACCTGCGTGACGCCGGTGAGCACGGTGGTGGGTAAAGATATCACGACGCTCGAAGGGCTGGGATCGCCCGAAAAGCCGCATGCCCTGCAGCAGGCATTCATCGACGAACAAGCCGCGCAGTGCGGATTCTGCGTGAACGGCGTGGTGCTGACGACCAAGGCATTCTTGGACAAGAATCCCAAGGCGAGTGAGAAGGATATTCAACAGGCGCTCTCCGGCATCCTGTGCCGCTGCTTCTCGCACACCAGAATGCACCGGGCTATTGGAAAATATGCGCAAATCGCCAAAGGAGGTGCGCGATGAAGAACATCCGCAACCTCTTCACACACGAGGCACAAACCGCGCTGGACAAAACGGGTCTTGGCTCCAACCGTCGCGATTTCCTGAAAGCCACAGGCGCGTTGATCGTCGGATTTTCATTGGCCGATTCAGAGACGCTGAACGCGCAGGAGCGCGCGGCGGCGGGATCTCCTCCGGCGGGGCAAGTGGATTCGTGGATCGCGATTGCCGCCGATGGCCGCGTGATCGGCTACACGGGTAAGGAAGAGCTGGGGCAAGGGATCGTCACGGCGCAAGTGCAACTGGTGGCCGAAGAGCTTGCGGTTCCCGTGGAGCACGTGACACTGATCTATTGCGATACGTCGATGACGCCGGATCAAGGCGTGACGTCGGGCAGCCAATCGCACATCGCCAATTTTAATCATGAGAATCTCGCGCAAGCCGGAGCCACGGCGCGCGAAGCGCTCCTGCAGATGGCGTCGCAGAAGCTCGGCGTTCCCGTGGATCAGTTGACCGCGTGGGACAGCGTGATCAGCGTCAAAAACGACGCGTCGAAGAAGGTCACCTACGGCGAACTGATCGGCGGCAAGAAATTTGCGCTCGCCGTGAACAAGGCCGCCAAGCGCAAGGCACCCGGCGAATGGAAGATCATGGGCACGCCCGTCAAGCGCGTGGATTTCCCGGAAATCATGACGGGCCGGATGGAATACGTCCACAACGTGCGCTTACCCGGAATGCTGCACGGGCGCGTGGTGCGTCCTCCGGTTGTCGGCGCGAAAGTGATGAGCGTGGACGAAAGCTCGGTGAAAGATATTCCGGGCCTGGTGAAAGTGGTCGTCAAGAAGGATTTCGTCGGCGTCGTGGCGGAAAAGCAAATGTACGCCGCGCAGGCCGCTGCGAAGCTCAAGGTCAATTGGAGCGCGGGCACGGGACTGCCGCAGGATATCCACGACTGGATGAAGAAGCAGCCGTCGCGCGATGCCCTGATGGTGAATTCGAAAGACACCGAGCAGACGCTGGCCGGTGGTGCTACGAAAGTAAACGCCACGTATAAGTACGCGTACCAGATGCACGGCTCGCTCGGAGCCTCCTGCGCCGTGGCCGACGTGCAGGGCGATCACGCGACGCTCTATTCGCCAACGCAAGGCGTGTGGCACCAGCGCAGTTCGTCCGCCATGGTTCTGGGATTGAAGCCCGAAAACGTCCGCGTGATTTACCGTCGCGGATCGGGCTGCTACGGCATCAACGGCTCGGATGCCGTGACGTTCGACGCCGCAGTGCTTTCGCAGGCCGTGGGCAAGCCGGTGCGCGTGCAGCTGACGCGCAAAGACGAAATGGCGTGGGAGAACTACGGCTTCGCCTTCGTGCTGGAGCAGCGCGCGGCGCTCGACGCCAAGAACAACATCGTCGCGTGGGAGCACGAGTCGTGGTCGCCCACATTGGGTGCTCGCCCGTTGTATACGTTCCCAGGCAACGTCGTCACCGGCGGGTTGCTCGGATTTCCTTCGCAGGAGTTCAAGCCGGGCCCTGCGACGGAACCGACGCGCTACACCAATAATCTGAACAGCATTCCGTCCTACGTTGCCGGACGCGTGGGAGATAAAGACCAAGGCGCGGGCACGATCAAAAGCGAAAAGGTGCTCACGCATACTGTCGCGTCGCCTTTCTGGACTGGACCTCTACGCTCGCCTTCGCGCATTCAGAATACGTTCGCGCATGAGAGCTTTATCGATGAAGTGGCGGCCTCAGTTAAGGCCGATCCCGTGGAATATCGCTTGCGGCATTTGAAAGAAGAGCGCGTGATCGACGTGCTGAAGGGCGCGGCGAAGCTCGCGAATTGGGAAACGCGTCCATCGCCGAAGCCGGGCAACAAGCGCACGGGCGTGGTCACAGGACGCGGCGTGGCTTGCGTGGCGTACGAAGGCGACAACGGATACACGGGCATCGCGGTGGAAGCCGAGGTCAATCAAGATACGGGCAAAGTGGCCGTACGCAAAATTTGGGTGGCGATTGACGCGGGTCCGATCACGAATCCCGACGGCCTGCGCAATCAGGCCGAAGGCGGAGCGCTGCAAGGCATGAGCCGCGCGCTGGGCGAAGAAGTCACGTGGGATAACGAAAAGGTCACGTCCGTCGACTGGCGGACCTTTCACTCCTTGCCCTTGGGTTTTGACATCCCGAAGATGGAATGCGTGTTGATCAATCGTCCGGATGAGGAAGCAACGGGCGCGGGTGAGACGACGATTACCGTGATCGGCGCAGCCATCGCCAATGCGATTTACGATGCGACGGGCGCAAGAGTCCGCGAAATCCCGTTGACGCCGGAACGCGTAAAAGCGGCCTTAAGCGCGCGGGCGTAACGGCGAAAGAAAATTGGTGGGGCTGAAGAGACTTGAACTCTTACGTCCTTTCGAACGCCAGAACCTAAATCTGGTGCGTCTGCCAATTCCGCCACAGCCCCGGTCATTTGAGTTTATCACTGCGGCTATCATTACCAACGAATCGCAGGAGTGTCCCAACAGAGGACACTCCTGAATCACGAAGAAAAAGCAGATCCCTCTTGACTTCGCTCGGGATGACAATCGCGTGGAATAAAATGCGTTGCTATCGCGCCAGCGCAGGCAGCGTCGTAAAGGTCAGCGCGGGTGGCGAACGAATGCCCAGGACGCTGAGCGAGGCTCCCGGCGGTGTGTCGAATTCGATCGTCCCTCGGATGTTCGACGTCGTCGGGAAGAGCGTGGTGAGCCCCTGCGAAAGGTGCCCGTTAGACGCGATCGGAATCGTTGCGGCCGCGACCTGATTGCCCGTATCGTCCCGCACCAGGACCGGAACGCCGATGGGCGTGCCCGAAGGCTGCGACGAGGACAAGCTGATCGCGATGCCCGTGTTCGTCCCGTTGGTGTTGTCGAAGGCGATTAGATAAGACCCGGCGTTCCGCGTTTCAAGCGGCACCACGGCTTCCTGTCCATTGGGATTGTAGCGATAAATCGCAAAGCCGCTCGCACCCGCGCTCAGTTGCGCGGAGCCCGAGAGCAAAGCATCCGTCGTGGCGGAGGTGGTCTGAATCCAGCGGGAAGCGTTCGGAGGAATGCTCAAGGTCAACGATGAGGTGGTCGTACTTCCGCCCGTTTCGAGAACCGTGAGTGGAATGGCCAGAGGGTTTCCGTTGTTATCGAAGAAATTGAGCTGCGGCTGCTGTTGACCCGTTCCGCCCGTATTGACGAGAACAAATGTCGTTTGCCAACCGTTGCCAGCCGCGATGTGCGGGAACATCCCGCCTTGGGAACCGCCGCCAAGCTCTGCTAACGGCGGAACGGTGGTCAACGTCCCGGGCGGCGTATATCGAATCGCCAGCACCGCGGGGTAATAGGGTGTCGAGGCTGCGAGGCATGCACCTGGACCCAGACCAGGGGGGCATTGAGAGCCCAGGAATTCAATCGTGCCGCGAATGTTGGCCGTAACCGGAAATTGCGTGGAGAGCACAAACGAGGTGTGACCTCCCGGCGTCACGGTGACGGTTTCATTGCCGGTTCCGATTCGCGCGCCGGTGTCATCACGCAGGATGACGGGAAACGGAGAAGTCTTGCCGGCGTTTTCGACGGCAATTCCCGTGAGCACGCCATTGGTGTTGTCGAACGGTATGACGGCCCCGACCCCGATCCCAAATCCCGTCGAAAACACGATGGACGTAAGAGGAACTACCGCCTCTTGACCGCTGGGATTGAAATGAAAGATCGCGAAACCATCCACGGCTCCCGCGGAAGTCACTTGCGCGGAACCTTCCAGGTAGGGGACGTTGGCGGGTCCCGAGGCTTGCACGACAAGCGACGCGTTCGGATTGATGGTCTGACCGAACAATGCTTCCGTAACAGGACCGCTCGGCTGCTGCGGAAACGGAGGCTGCTGCGGAAACGGAGGCTGCTGCAGAAACGTCAGCGGCAGCGGGAGCGGATTGCCGTTGTTATCCGACAGGCTGAATTGCGTATTGGCGGCGAACGATCCTTTATTGACCAGCGTGAAGGTTGTCGTCCAACCGCCTTCGGCCGCTAGATGGGGCATGTATCCGGAACTGGGAATCAAACCTGCCGGTTGTGTGATCGAGATTGTAGTTCCCGCGACCGTGATTGTTCCGCTACGCGGGGTTGGGCCGTAATTCGGCGCAGCCGCAACGACCACGGAGGCAGAACCGGTTCCCGTGAGTCCGGATTGCCCTCCGCCGAGATTGATCGTAACCCAACTCGGCGCCCCGGAGACACTCCAGGGACAACCCGCGCCGGTCGAAATGTTGACGATTCCTTGCCCGTTGCCGGAGGGAAGAAATGCGAACGGGCCGGCGGAGTTATTCCCCGTGCCGTCCGTAAACGAACTGGTCGTCGTATACGAGCAAGTGAGCGAGTTGATCGTCAACACCAGACTCTGGGATGCCGTGGCCGATGTGGAATCCGTTACCTGGATTGTGAAGGGAAATACTCCGAAAATGCTCGGCGTCCCGCCGATAACGCCAGCGGTTGAAATCGTTAGTCCAGTGGGAAGCGCTCCGGATGTAAGGGACCACGTGTAGGGCGGCGTGCCTCCCGCAGCCGCGAGCGTTTGCGAATAAGGCGTACCAACGATTCCCGCGGGCAGCGGCGACGACGTCGTGATTTGTACTTGTCCCGGTGGCGTTGCGGTGGCGGGCATGAGGCGTCCGATGGCGCCGGTGCCTTCCGCAAACCAGATGTTGCCGTCGGGTCCAGAAGTGACGGAAGTCGGTGAGCTGTTGGCCGTTGGAGTGGAATAGGTGCTAACCGCGCCGGCCGTCGTGATCCGCGAGATATTTGCCGGCGCTTGGGTGTACCAGAGGGCGCCGTCGGCTCCGGCAGTAATGCCATTGACGGCGGCACTCGGGACGGAAAAAGACGTAATCACTCCCGCCGTAGTAATGCGGCCAATGGTCGGCGTTTGCTGATTCGCATAGATAAACCACAACGCTCCATCTGGCCCTGCAGTAATGCTCGCTGCCGGGGTAGTGCCGAGGGGATACTCGGTGAGCGCGCCCGTGCCGTCGATGCGGCCGATCCAGAAGTTGAGCGGCGCGAGCGACGTCCCCTCCGTGAACCAAATCGCCCCGTCCGGGCCTTTTGTTATTCCGTCGGGTATCCCTCTGATCGGGAAAGAAGTCACCGTTCCGGAAGTGGTAATGCGCCAGATCGCAGTCGAATTCGATTCGCCAAACCACAAGTTGCCATCCGCGCCCGCTGCGATTCTACGCGGAACGCCCGCCGCCGCGGTCAGCGGAAATTGCGTGAATGCGCCAGCCGTGGTCATTCGCCCTATGAAGGGCGCTTGCGGATTCGCGTTGGTGAACCAAAGCGCTCCGTCAGATCCGGTGACGATGCCGGCCGCAAGAAGATTCGTGGGATTCCCACCGCCGGTGCAGCCGATGATTGGAATGCACGTCCCTGGACTGGATCCGGGAGTGGTCACCACACCACTGGTGCTGATCCTGCCGATCTGCGCTCCGGCAAACCACAGGGCGCCGTCGGGACCACTGGTGATCGACACCGGGTTGCCGGGGATGTTGGGGAATTCGGTTATCGTAGCCGTCGTCTGCGCCACAAGTGGCGTGATCGAAAGGAGTACGGCGCAAAGGATCGAGCGTTTGGCGTGCAGGGCCTGTTGAGACATCAAAATTAACCTTGCACCTGGAATGCCAAACATTATTTAGATCGAGTTTCGAGCACTTTTCGCGACAAGGGAGGAAAGAAGGCGCGTGACGCTTGTAAATAACGGCACCCCAGTGAGTAAATTCGCCACAGTGTCTCGCAGCATGGGATACGAGGAACTCCCGCGAAAAAAGCAGATCCCTCGGCTTTCGCTCGGGATGACAAGACAGAGGCTGAATTGGGTACGCGTGATTTACAATCGAAGCATGCAGGGGTCGGGCCGAGTCAGCTTCGCGAGAGTTTCACGCCGGAGCTTTCTGGCGACGCTCGCCGGCGCGGCGGGAGCCACGCGAATACAAGCCCAGTCGCAAAAAGGGCGCGAGCTGCCCTCGGCTGCCAAACGCTATCTGGATCCGGCGACCGAATTCGTCGTGATTCGCTTGACGGATCCGCAGTATTCCGCGCTGTTGCCTGCGGGCGGAACGCGACCGCTGACCAATCGTTCGATGCTCTACGCTTCGGACGAAACAGGCACCTGGCAAGCGCTGCGCATGGATTTGCACACGTATGCATCGCAACAACTGACGGATGCCACGGCGCTCGATCCGCAGTCCTTGAGTTTTCTCGCGGGAGAAAAAGGATTTTTACATGTCGACGGCGGACGCTTGATCGAAACGATTTTTTCCGGCAACAAAACCCGCGAGATATATCGCACGCCGGAGCATTTCGAAACACTGCCCGGCGTGAGTTATTCGCTCGACGGCCAGTCCGCGAGTTTTGTCGAAAAAGGGGATGCGGGATTCCGCCTACGGTGGGTGGATCTGGTGCGCGGCGCAGCGCGGAACGTAGTGGAATCGCCGGACGAAATCCGCGACGTGCTGCTGCGTCCCAAACATGCGGCGGCGGTGTACCGTTCGGGAGACTCGTGGTGGCTGATAGATACCGGCGCGCGCAAGAAGCAGAAGCTGGCGCTAGCCGAAGGCGAAACGTCGCAAGGCCAGTGGACGGCGGATGGGAGCGCGCTGCTGTATCTGAATCGGCCGTCGGATCCGAAACAGCTGGTAGCGATCCGGCAGTTTACTCCAGAGGGCGCCAAAGACGTCTGGGTGGCCAATACTTCGCAATTTGCGGCGTTTTCCGCCAACGCCGATGGCAGCGTTTTCGCGGGCGCCAGTGGAACTAAGGCATCTCCGTACCTATTATTACTGGCGCGCGCTGTAAAGAGAGAGTTCACTTTGGCCGAACATAAAGCTAAGGATCCGCGCATGGTGGCGCCGATGTTTACGCCCAATAGCCAATCCCTGGTGTTTCAAAGCGACCGCCACGGGAAGCCTGCGATTTACTGGATGGCCGTCGAAAAGTTTGTGACCGAGACCGAAGGAAGTTAACGAGAGCTTACTGGGAGTTACGACGATGCGCCGACAAATAGCTGCACTCATTCTGATGGCACTGACGCTCACCGCGGCACCCAGCAAACTACAACAGTGCAAGAATTCGTGCGACATTTCGTATCGATTCTGCATGCAGACGGCGATCGGCAAATTCGGCAAGAAGCAGTGCCTGGTGAATCGCAACAATTGCAAGCGAACGTGCGGTCCGGCGCGATAGCGCGACGCGCGTCTCGCGACCACATCCTCTATGAATCCCGCGCTGTGGCTTCTTGAATGCATCATTGCCTCCGGCGCAGGAGTGTTGCAGGCCGCCCGTCAGGATCTAAACGTCCTTGAGCTCGCGGCCATCGCCATCGGCTTTTACTGCTGGAAAAAGCGCGGCTGGCGCATGCGCGGCGTTCCCGCCGTTCCTGCGTTCCGCAGGCCTGCGATTGTTGCATGCGGGATCGTCGTGGGCGCGATCGCGCTCCGCCTTGCGCTGCTCCCCGTGCTGCCCGTTCCGATTCCTTTGATTAACGACGAGTTCAGCCATTTGCTGCTCGCCGATACGTTGCTGCACGGACGCGTGGCGAATCCGACGCATGCGTTTTGGCAGCACTTCGAAAGCCTGCACATTATTCAACAACCGTTTTACGTATCGAATTATTTTCCGGGCCACGCCATCATGCTGGCCGCGGGAAGAATCGCATTCGCAAATCCGTGGGCGGGTGTGTTGGCCGAATGCGCGCTCTTTCTGGCTGCACTCTACTGGGCGCTGCGCGCGTGGATGCCGCCGCGCTGGGCGATCTTCGGAATGGTGCTCGCGGCGCTGCGCTTCGCGATCGCCAGCTATTGGATCAATGCGTTTCATGCCGGATTCCTGGCGGCAGTCGGCGGGGCGTTATTGTTCGGCGCGTATCCCCGATTGAAGACCTTCGCTGAAAATACGTCGTTGCGAAACGCAGCGCTGGGGCTCGCATTCGGCTTGGGATTGGCGATTCTAGCGGCAACGCGTCCGTTTGAAGGTCTGATCTTCGCCACGCCGTTCGCTGCGGCTCTGGCGTGGGACATGCGGAAGCGAGTTGCGACGCTGGCGCTGGTGAGTATCGCAGTGGTGTTGGTCGCGCTGCCGGCGCTCGCGGGCTTGGGCGCATACTTCCAGCACATCACCGGAAGCCCATTCGTAACGACCTACCAAATCAGCCAGAAAACCTACGGGTGGCCGATGGGACTAGTGTGGAAGGCTCCCGCGCACATCGAGCATCGTCACCTGGAGCAGAAGCAGTATTACGAATACGAACTCAGCGAGTTCGAAAAAGTAGGCTCCGTCGGCGGATTTCTGGAGTATCTGCTGTTACGCATGCAGGAGTATTGGCGTTTCTTTCTGGGCCCACTGCTGACGATTCCATTACTGATGCTGGGGCGGATGTGGAAACGCCGACCCATGCTGCTGATGGGCGCGGCGTTTGCCATCTTGGCGATCTTGACAGAAGGTGCATCGCCGCATTACTTGGCGCCGGCAACAGCCGTGATCGTTGCGATTGTGGTGGAAGGATGCCGATACCTGGAAGGCCTGCGCGTGCGAATCGCGCCGCTGCTACTGGTGGGGATGGCCGCAGTGCTGGTATTACGAATCGGATTGGAGCAAGCGGGGCTGCCATACACGCAATCCGTAAATTATCAATCGTGGTGCTGCCGCGTGAAGGGCGATCTGTCGAAAGCCAGTATGTCCACCGAATTAGAACACACGCCGGGCAATCATTTGGTGATCGTGAAGGCCAAGACCGATCCGTACAATTTCTATCAGTGGATCTTCAATAGCGCGGAGATCGACGCGCAGAAGATTGTGTGGGCGCGCGACATGGGTCCGGAGCGCAATACGGAATTGATCCGCTACTTCGCGGGCAGGACGGTGTGGTGGGTGGATCCGAACGTGAAGCCCGCAACGCGAATGGCGTATTCGGCCGCGGTGGCTGGCGACGCTGCCGTGTCCTCCAACGATGTAAAAAGCGACGCGAATCACGCGGCGCTTGCAAGTTCCGCCGCGGGGCATTGACCGCCGCGGCGAGACAGCACAAACATGCGAACGCAACTGAGGCGCTTGCAGACACACGAATCCCAAAAATTCTTATAGAAGAGCTCTTCCAGCCGTTTTTCAATCTCTCGGTTGAGATGATGTCGTTTTCAGCGAACACCGCGCCGCGCACGTTAACCTTTTCGTGGCTAGGGTTGGTTTAGGACCAACAGAACTTCCATCACCCGCAGACCCGCCCTGATTTATCTAGAAAACCAGTCTTGGTCGAATCGGCCCTCCGATGGATGAGCGCGCGAACTCCTTGCTTAGAACATAAGGGGTGGTGTGCGAAGTTGTGAGGGAGTGAACGTGCGAAGTGATTGAGGGGGTTTAGGAAAAAGGAGTCAGAAGTCAGGAGACAGGAGTCAGAATGAGGTGCTGCGGGCCTTCATTGTAAGCCCCAGGCGTTTGCTGAAAAACAGCCGGCGCATGGGGCTCGTTGTCCGCTCATTTACATTCGCGGTTCGGTGCTCCGCGGAGTTGGGGCTCCGCCGCACGTTAAAGACGACGCGAAAAGTCAAAGAGCCCCGCTCCATTACTGTCAAGGCTCCGTTTCATGGTTGCATTCAAAACGCGCGGAGCCGAGCCGCTAAAGTCATCGAGCTGCCAAACCAGTTTTCAACATCCTGCTAAAGCTTCGACTCCGCCTTTTTTCGGAATTTACGAGTGGACGTGTTCCGCGCGTTTGCGTCGGCTGCTGCTGGAAGCTCGAGAGGCTCGGTCTGTTCCATGGCGGTCGCCAGCAGAAGACTGACGAGCACCGCAGGCAACATCTGAACTAACAGGCGATCCATCGAGGTATCGAGCTGCCATTTGAGATCGGCGGGAGTAATCAGATAGGCTCCGAAATACATCGCCATCATGAGCGACGAAGCAATCCACAGGGGAAGTGCTTGCTTGGGGAAAGGGGCCTTGCCGTCCTCATTGCGTGCCGGAGTAGCTGCGCGGCGGAAGACGAACCACACGGCGGCGGCTAGCACCACAGGGTGCGCGTACCATTCACCGAGCGTGAGAAGGCGTGCGCCCAACACGCTCAAGATGGAGCCCCAGCGAGAGAATGTCCCCATCTTCGACAGCATCGCGCCGACGCTTTGTGAGACTTCGGGATCGTGGGCTGCGATAAAGACCTTGAACAGCAACGCCAGCACGAGTCCCGGAGCCAGACCGAGCGCGAAGCCGCGCAACTGGCGCCTTCCTGCGGAGGTCAACAATACCGCAAGCACGATTGCGAACAAGAGGGCCGCGACGAACGCCAGGCCCTCGTTTTTCGTGAACGCGGCGAATGCGGCGAACACGCCGGCTTGGATGGCAGCACGTGTGTTCGCGTGGCGCGCGTTCGCAGTTGCATCGCTCTCATCGGCGAACGCCAACGCGAGTAGTGTCAGTGCGGATACGAAATAGAGACCGAGGGGGATGTCCGCGTATTGCGCGCCGACCTCGCCCACCCAGCTTTGCGCACTGAGCAGGATGCACCCCGCGAGGAGCCCGATGGTGGGCCCGCGCGTGACCCCGAGGCCGCCGATCACCACGAGCAGCGTCGCCAAGGCATAGAGCCCCGCGATACCGGCAGGAACCGATGGATCGAAATCGCGGCCGCCATAGACCCAAGTTCTGGCGATGAGCGAAGAGGTCCCGAGCGGATATTCAGGATGCGTCTGGGCCAGCAGCGGAGAAACGGCGTTCGACCAAGTGTGATCTCCCGCGATGTACTTCGCACGCAGATTCCAGATCGCCCAAGCATCCCAACGTCCATGAGGCGCGGCGGAGTACGCATTCGCCGCAATCGCACACGCTAAGCACGCCATCAAAATAACAGCCGCGGCGAGGCCATGTGGACGCCGGTCCATTTCCATGTCCGCTCGGGCGAGGACTCCTGCGCGGCAGTGTTTGTCGTCCCGTCATTTGTGGCGTCTTTCGCCGGGAAACTTCGGCGCAGCGCGAAAACACCACCTGTAAGCCACGCCATTTCACAAAGCGCGACAAGGCCGACATTCGCGAGTCCCGCGAGATTCAGCAGAAAGAACAATGCGGACGAGACACCGAAGCCCAAAGCAATGGCGAGCCCCGCCTGCAACGCGAGAGCCATGAGTCCCTTGCCGAAGCGCAATCGCAGAGCGGAGCACCACACCCATCCGGCGGCGATGGGCAGAAGAAGAGACGCGAGCGCGATCATTTCCGGGCTCCCTTCTGGAATAGAACGACACCTTCGCCCAGATCCTTAGAAAAAGCCAAGCCGCGCTGCGCGGCGAAGGCTTGATAATCCTGCGGCTGGGAGAAATTGCCGAGCACCCATCCGACGGCGTCGGTATTTGCGCCGGGAACCAACAAACGCGGCGCTAGCGCATAGCGCGCGGCACTGAACGCGAGAAGCCCGCGAGGAGTCGCGACGTCCATGTCGGTGACATAACCGACTGGAGCGCGCGCGGGGAGCGCCGCAACAGCGGCCTGCATGCGCATGAGCTGTGTCTCGACCTGATACGGGTCGCCCTGCTGCGCCTGCGCCGCCGTGATTTGATACAGGTCCAGTAATCCGGCAGCTGCCAGAAGCACGACCGCGGCGGATAAAACAATTTTGCTTGTCCCCATTTGCTTATGGGAAAGATTGTACGCGTTTCGGGCATGGGCTTGCGCGTTCGCCTCCGACGAGGCCGAGGCTTCCGCGTTCACGCCGTGCAATCGTAGACTAAAGAGAATGTTCTTGAAGGCCATCGGCAGAGGTCTGCTTGTGACGTACGTTTTCGCGCAGGTCACTTGTCTCGTTGGTGCACCGCAAGCTTCACAACAACCAAGCAGCGCGGCCGACGAAATCGTAGTGATCGAACGCGTGAAGGTGAGTGGATCGCGCCTGGAACTCGGTTCGGTGCAGTTTCTCTCCGGAATGCGCCCGGGCATGAAAGTAAATGAGGCCGCGGTGCGCAAGGCTGCCGGACGGATTGCGGATTCGGGCCTGGTGAAGAACGTCGGCTATCAGTATCAATCTCTCAGCAGCGAGCGCTCGGTGGAACTGGAGTTCACGATTACCGACGAGGCTCCGCTGCTTCCGGCTACCATTGAAATCCCCGACGCGGATGCCGAAGACGTGTGGGCGTACCTGCACAGTATCGACCCCGTGTTTACGCGTCAATTGCCGCGAACGCAGAAGGCTCTCGCATTTTACGTCCGCTATATTGAACGCTTTTTCGCGTCGCAAAAACGGATTGTGCGCGTGGCCACGGTCATCACGGCGGATGAGGCAGGCAACGCGAGCGGCATCGTGTTCGTCCCCGCGTCGTTACTAGGGACGCCGCAATTCCGTAAGGATTCGAAGGCGAAGAATCCGGCGGCACCCTAATCCGCGGTCGTTCCCATGGATAAAGTAGGTCGGGGGTTCCGTATCGGCTAGAACGTTTCCATCTGAATTTGTTACATTCGTAACAGCGGCTATTTTGCAACTTCGCCGCTTAGGAGTTCGCCATGCGAAAAGCCTTGATTCAGGCCACGTGTGCCGCCCTGTTTTGCAGCGCGTTAGCGCTTGCCCAGAACCCCGTCATCTCCACCTTCGCGGGAGGCGGTCTGCCTGTGAATATTCCGGGCACATCCGCAAATGTTGGGGCATTGGCCTCACAATTGACGTTCTCTCTGCAGAATTATACAGGAGCCCTGGGCCGTGGATCGGTGGACTCCAACGGAAATCTCTACTTCATCGCTTATAACGCCGTGATGCAGCTAAACGCCAATACGGGCATTGTTTCGCTGATTGCGGGCAACGGAACGGTCGGCTTCAGCGGAGACAACAATCTGGCGCCGGGGGCTCAATTAAATAACCCATTTGCCGTGGCCGTGGATTCGGCGGGAAACGTTTACATCTCCGACACGAATAATTTTCGGATCCGCAAGGTTGCGACTTCCGGCCTTATCACGACCATTGCAGGCAACGGATCGAAGGGCTATAGCGGCGACGGCGGCTCAGCCCTCACCGCTCAACTGAGCCAACCGGCGGGGATCGCGGTGGACTCCTCAGGCAACGTATATTTCGCCGATCAAAGCGCGAACGTCATCCGTAAGATTTCGAGCGGCACGATCAGCACCGTCGCTGGCGGAGGCTCAACTCTCGGCGATGGCGGCCCCGCAACGAGTGCGGTTCTAAGCGGCCCGCAAGGACTTGCCGTAGATGCCGCCGGCAATCTGTATATCGACGATCGCTTAAACAACCGCATTCGCAAAGTGACGATTTCCACTGGAAACATCTCCACCGTGGCCGGAAACGGAACCTTCGGCTTCTCGGGCGATTTGGGCGCCGCTACCACTGCGCAAGTTGCGTTTCCCACCGACGTGGCGGTGGATTCGGCCGGCAATATGTATATCGCCGACCTCGGCAATCACAGAATCCGCAAGGTCACGAGCGGCGGCACCATCAGCACGATTGCGGGCAACGGCACGCAGGGCTTCACCACCAGCGGCACCGCCACGGCCGCAGCGTTTTGGCAGCCGAGCGCGGTTGCGGCCGACAATTTGGGCAATGTTTATGTGCTCGACGCGGGCAATAATCGAATCATTAAAGTGTCGACGGGCGGGGTTTCCGTGGTCCTGGGAGGTGGCGCCGTCATCGGAGACGGGGGCGCACCTACAAACGGACAACTCGGCTATCCGACCGGAATCGCGGCGGATTCGAGCGGCAATTTATACATTGCGGATCAGCTCAACCAACGCGTCCGTAAAGTCTCGGGGGGAATTATCACCACTTTCGCAGGCGGTGGAGCGTCGTTGGGCGATGGCGGCAACCCGAATGCCGCGCAGCTCCTGCAGCCGGAAGCCGTCGCGGTGGATGCTTCAGGAAACGTCTATATTGCCGATACCGGCGCAAGCCGCGTCCGCAAGATTAGCGGCAACGTCATTACTACGGTGGCGGGAAATGGGGCAGCCGGGTTTTCAGGCGACGGAGGACCAGCTTCCAGCGCACAAATCGGATGGCCCGTCAGCCTGGCGGTGGATACGAACGGGAATCTGTATATCGCCGATCAATTCAGCAATCGGATTCGCGTGGTCTCTACCACCGGGATCATTAATACTTTTGCGGGCGGCGGCTCTTCCACGAGCGATGGCATTGTAGCGACGGGCGCGCAAATCTCGCCAGTAGGTGTCGCGGTGGATTCCGCGAATAACGTGTACATCGCCGATTCGCTCAATCGCAAGGTTCGCAAGGTGGTGGGCGGCATCATTACGACAGTGGGCGGAACCGGAGCCGCCTCTTTCAGCGGCGATGGAGGACAGGCCACTAGCGCAGGAATGAGCCCCATTGCGGTTCGCGTGGATTCCGCAGGCAATGTTTATACGGTGGATCTCTTTAACAGCCGCATCCGCAAGATCAACAGTTCTGGCGTGATCACCACGATCGCGGGAAATGGACAGTTCGGATTCTTAGGCGATGGAGGGAGCCCGACGACTGCGCAATTCTATCTCCCCGAAGACATCGCTTTGGACGCCTCGGGAAATATCTACATCGCGGACACAGGAAACAACCGGATTCGAGTGATCTCCTCGGGCACGACCGTCGGATGCACGTATACGCTCTCGCCGACGTCATTACAGCCCGGCACATCCGGCGGGACATTCCCCGTCGGCATTCAGACCGGCACCAGTTGCTCGTGGAGTGTTACGGGACTCCCGAGTTGGATTACCGTTTCCGGTGCCTCCTCCGGCACCGGTCCTGCAACCGTGACACTTGTAGTCGCCGCGAATACGGGCGTGTCACAAAGCGCGACGCTATCGATTGCCGGCACATCGTTGAGCGTGACGCAAGCAGGCACGACGGGCAGCGGTTGCACATTTACTCTTTCGCCCAATCTACTTTCTCCGACGGCCGCCGGAGGCACGTTCCCCATCGGCATTCTTACGAACGCCGGATGCGCGTGGACCGTAAGTGGGCTGCCCAATTGGATCAACATTAACGGAGCCACGTCCGGAACCGGACCCACGACGATCCTGTTGGTGGTGTCGGCCAATACCGGGCCAACGCAAAGCGCCGTGATCTCCATCGGCGGCATTGGCCTTACGGTGAATCAGGGAGGCACGGCGGTCGTTTCCTGCGTGACCGCTCTGGGCAACGGAGGCCAAGCGTTTGGCGGAGGCGGCGGAAGCGGGTCGTTTACCGTTACTGCACCTGGAAACTGCGCCTGGACTGCGGCCAGCACGGCGTTCTGGATCACATCGTCCAGCACGGGTACGGGCAACGGAGCGGTGGTATTCCAAGTCCAAGCCAACACTGGTCCGGCGCGCGCCGCCACCATCAACATTTCCGGAATCTCTTATTCGGTGGAGCAGGGCGCATCGTCGATCTCGGGCTTCACAAACGCGGGGACCATGCCCGATCTCACAGTTGCCGGCGGCTGGTCCACGGGGATTACGATCGTAAACCCGTCGACTACGGCGACGCAGTTCCGTCTCAGCTTCTTCGACGGCAACGGAAATCCGCTGACCATTCCGCTGACCTTCCCGCAGTCTCCCGCAGGCTCAGGACCGCTGATGGCCTCGGCGATTGACCGCACACTGAATCCCGGCGCCGTACTGCAAGTCAACATGACCGGACCAACGTCGCAAGCGACAACCTCCGGATGGGTACAAGTACTCGCCAACGGCGCCATGAATGGCTTCGCCACGTTCCGCTTCAACGTGGGCAGCCTGGACCATCAGGCACTCATCCCGTTTGAGAACCGGAACGTCACGCAGTACTTGCTGCCGTTCGACAACACCAACGGGTTCGCCGACGGAATCGCGCTCACGAATACGGGCACGACCTCGGCAGCCGTCACGTTCACTATCCGCAACGATAGAGGTGACACGGTGTATTCCAGCTCCATTACGGTTCTACCTATGGGGAGCACGACATTCGTGCTGCCTTCGAGTTACGGATTTACGGCGAATGCCAGAGGCACCGTAGAGCTCGATTCACCGGTCCCGGGCCAGATTAGCATCCTGGGGATTCAATACAACACCGTCACCGGCGGCTTCAGCACCATTCCGGCGCTGCAGAAGCAGTAGCGGCAGAATCAGTCATAGGCGTACGCCGAGGCAGGCATGCCCAACGAGCAGCTTGTCGGGACGATATTGCTTTGTCCGCTCCTTGACAGTCGCGGTTCGGTGCTCGTGTTGCGAAAAGTGCGGCTTGTTTATCGTGGTCCGCACCGAACCGCGATCGTCAGGGAGCGGACAGAACGATGGCGTCTTCTTTGGGTCAGGCCACCAGAGCGTTTTCACAAAGAACGTGAAGCACCCATAAAGGCCGTAGGGGTCGATGCAGGTGTAAGGATGGATCCCAGCGGAAGCCCGTGGAGCAGCCCAGAAGCGCTGCGCCACGCGAATCCGTTTCTAGGGCTCTACCTTGCGGGCTGCTCTTTCGTTTGCTCGTCCGGTAGGGCATCCGGGACGTCGAACTTGATCTGACTTTCCGTGCCGTACTTGTTATACAGCCGGAACTCGGTTTCGTTCTTCGTCAGGTAGCGGCCTTCCTTGGAATGCAGTTCGGATTTCATAGGCAGCAGGAATCTCTCGCCCGAGATCGTGGTGTAGTCGTAGTTCAAATCCAGGGCGACTTCCTGGACGGGGAAATCCGCGGGGATGTCATCGGCTTCCATCGTGATGCGCATGACCATCTTCGTATCGCGGTCGGCGTAAATCAGACCGTGATAGCCCACCAGAATCTGGCGCTTCACGGAATCCGCGTAGATCGTATATTTGGACGTTGCCTGCGGAACGCGGAACGAATACACGTGCATGCGCTTGCCGCGCAACGTGGCCCATCGATCCCATTCGAAGGACGTGCTGGAACTGGGCTCGAAGATTTCGCTGAGCATGCTGCCAAATTCGCCGGACGAGGTCGCTCCGCCCATCTGCTCGTGCTTCATGCCGGTGACCGGAATCCCGTTCTTGGAGACGACCTTATATTCTTCCTTTTGCTCGTAGTAGGTGAGGCTTTCGGCAATCGTATCCATCAACGAAAAATTGCCCTTGCCGCCCTGATCGAAATAACGGCGCGTCACCTGCAAACAGATAAAGTTGGGCAGATTGCGGCTGTAGTTGAGCGCGGAATCGGTGATCTCCGCAAGAATGGCTTTCTGCTCAATGGAGTTCGGGGGCGGTGGAGGAACGTAGACGGGCTTCGGCGGAGGCGGAGGCGCGGCGGCCAGCGCGGAAGATTCCGTCATCAGGGCTTTCAACGCGGTCACCGTGCGAGGGCCCGCGCCCATCCCTTGGAGCATCTCCACCGTGCGGGCTTCGAGCTTGTCGGACAACTTGATCTTCTTGACATACTCGGCCACTTTGACATCGTCGTGCTTCAGTTGCAGCGAGGATTTAATGAAGCTGACCAATTGATCCGAGGTCAACTTCATCTGCGCGTGGGCGGCCACGGCCAGCAGCAGGAACAAGCAGGTTTGCCGGACAATTCGAGTCATGTGGTCTTTTGGGAACCCGCCTCTTCGATGCGGCCTTCTCTTCCTATTAGACCGCTATTCTTATTAGACGCGATTTAGTGCGCCGCAGGTTTCGCCGCAGGTGTGTCTTTCTCAAGGTCGAGCGTGACGGTTCCAATGGGGAACGCGAAACGCAGCTTGATTTCGACAGGCACACGTTCGGCATCGTCCGTCACCCAAATCAGCGCCCGGCCTTTGCGCATGTAAATGACACCACCGAAGATATCCGCTTCATAGCGAATGGTTTTGAACGTTCCCGCAGGCGTGGTGATCTCCTCACGCTCCTGCGCTTCCAGCTTCACTGTACCGGTCTTGCGTCCGTCGCTCAACACCACATTCACCGATTGGCCGGGCTCCAGACGACTTCCGCGCAGGACCATCAATCCGGCAAGCATATCGTGCGGACAATCCGGAATATCGGCTTGCGCGCTGCGCGTCACCGTATTATTGGTGATGTCGCGCTGCACATAGGTCGACTTATGCTGGCTGCGATCGTACAACACGGTCGTCTGGCGATGATGGCTCCCTTCGACAGAATTGAACACACTGTCGGTGGCGCAGGAATTGGCGTCATAGCGCACGGTGTACTGGTCCTCCACTCTGAATAGCGCAGAAAGCAATCCAGCCGATTGCATGCGCATCCTGGTCTCCGTGGAACCAGGCTCGACAACCACGCTGCCGGAGCGCACTAAACGCCATTCTACGCCGTAGGTCAGCTTGTCCCAGGTAAACGGCGGCGCCTCCGCTGCGGGGCTGGGAAGCGAAGCGAACACAAGAGCGCCCGCCAGGGCGAAGACATAACGCACAGGAATCAGTTTACACTTTTAATCGTGAACCGTATTCCGGGACGAATGTTCCTGCGCAACCTAGTGGAGCGCCGCGCACTGCTCGCGCAGTTGGTGCAGCGCGATTTTCAGCAGCG
>CAITIX010000047.1 GCA_903892565.1 uncultured Acidobacteriia bacterium | reverse complement strand
TGCCTCGGGGCGCTCCTTCTATACACCGTCTCGATTGCCGGGGTGTCGAACATCGGCTTCGCCCATGCCGGGTATGCCGCCATCAAGGCGCTCGTTTTGGCCAAGTTCATTCTTCTCGGCCACTGGCTTCATCTCGGTGAAGGCAGGCGCGACAAACCGGTGATCTATAGTGTCGTCTACCAAGCCGTATCAATCTGGGGACTGTTGATTGTCCTGTCGCTGATCGAGCAATTTGTCGAGGGGGCGATTCATGGGCGATCGATGTCCGCGGGAATTGTAGCAGTCAGCGCGAACTCGCTTGCTCGAAGTCTCGTTCAGAGCTTGATCCTGTTTCTTGTTCTGCTCCCCTACGTGGCGTTGCGGCAACTGAATGCAGTCATGGGGGAAGGGCAATTGAGGAAACTTTTTTTCTCGGTCCCGATACAGTGACACTCGGCTGGGACCGGCACGAGACAATGCAAGTTTAAGAATCTTCGATGAACAATGCTCCTGCAGTGCGAACTTTGTCGCGAACAGTCAAGCCGTTGCCCGACGAATGCCCTAAATGAATACCGTTCTAGGTTGTACGCGCAGTTGATTTGATAGGCGGGCGTCCGGCGAATCAAATTGCACTTCATGCGGGGCCTGATCTCCGGGGGGAGAATATGGTTCTGGCCGTAATTGACAGGATTCGAATACTGACCAGTGTGAACCCGGTACACTGGATATCGATTGCAAGCCTTTGCATTCTGGCGACTACGCCCGCTCGGTCGCAATCGACCGACGCAAGCGCCATCATGAAGAAAATGTCCGACTATGTGACAACGCAAAAATCGCTTTCGATTCAATTCGACACCGACATCGAGGTTCTGACGTCGGACCTCCAGAAGATTCAGTTCACCAGCTCGGGCCAGGTTCAGCTGAACCGTCCGGACAAAATCCGTGCGACTCGCGTCGGTGGATATTCGGATGTAGAGATGGTGTTCGATGGCAAGACGCTCTCGCTGAACAGCAAGGACCAGAACAGATTTGCGCAGCTCGAGGTAGCGGGTTCGGTGGACCAATTGATTGAAACGCTTCGGGACAAGTACGCCGTGGCTCTGCCCGGTGCAGACCTGCTCCTGAAGCGCGTGTTCGACGAGATGATGGGCGACGTGGTGGATGCCAAGACAGTCGGTCGCGGCGTCGTCGACGGCGTTGAATGCGACCATCTGGCGTTCCGGACGCCCGATGTGGACTGGCAGATCTGGATTGCCCTGGGGGCCGAGCCGATACCCCGCAAGTACGTGATCACGAATAAGTCCGTAACCGGTGCGCCTCAATACACGCTGCGAATTCGGGAATGGCGGAATGAAGCACCTGCCAGTGCCTTTGTGTTCAATCCGGCACCCGGAGCGGCAAAGGTTTCCCTCGAGGCGCTCGAAAACATCGACGAAGTACCCCCCGGCATCGTGGCATCAAGGGAGAAAAAATGAGGCGCATCGTGTCATTTATCTCGCACGGCATGTTGGCGGGATTGATCGGCGGCGTCGTTCTTCTGTCGAGCGGTTCGGTTCCGCTTGTTTCGCAGGGCCCGTTGATATCTTCGGCATATGCGGTAATCGGCCGACCTCTTACGCCTATAAGCTATGCCGGCGTTGCCCGCCGCACGACCCGCCGCGCTTACGGCGCGGGAATGGCGCCGGTCGTCGTTGCCCCGGTGGTTGTCGCACCTGTGGTCGTCGTCCCCGTCTGTACGCAGGCAGTCGATATCTACGGCCGCGTCCATACGCGGTGCTAAAAGGGAGGGACTCTTGAAAAAGCTCATCGCCGTCTTCGCGACAGCAGGCTATCTCGGGCTGACTAACTCCATTGCTCATGCCCAGACCGCCCCGGCGGCACCCGAGGTGCAGCAACCATCCGTGGCCAATCCTGGATCTGGTGGCGCGTCGGAGAATGACTGGCGTTTCGGTCTTACGCTTTATGGCTGGTTGACCAGTATCTCCGGGAACGTGACGGCGAGGGGACAGACCGTCGACATCAACGCCAGCTTCATCGACATCGTCCAGAAAAGTGATTCGTTGGCGGCGTTCGATGCCCATTTCGAGGCGGACAAGGGCCGCTTCGGCTTCTATGGCGACTTTGTCTGGGCAAAATTGGGCATCCCCCTGTCAGCCTCGGCCTATCGAATATTCATACGGTCATTGAGGCAAAATTGTCTCTCAAACAGAAGGAAAAGACTCACAAGGACGAAGTCGGATTAAGCGCTCCGGCCTT
>CAITIX010000046.1 GCA_903892565.1 uncultured Acidobacteriia bacterium | reverse complement strand
GCGTTCGATCTGACGGACGTCGTCAACAGCGTGGAACTGATGCTGGACGATATCTACGAGGCTCCCAATGTGGCGAAGGCCGCGGATAAAATCATCGGCCCGAAGCTCGCGGCAACCACCTGGGGTGAGCAAAACAAACAGATCCTGAATGCGCTTTCCATGGAACGGATGGTCACGGTGATTACCATTGGACTCATCCAATTGGTAGCGGCGCTGAATATTTTGATCACGCTCGTCATGATGGTGATGGAAAAGCATCGCGACATCGCGATTCTCATGTCGATGGGCGCGAAGGCTCGCCAGATCCGCAACATTTTCGTATATGAAGGGATATTGATTGGCGCGGTGGGAACGGCCATCGGCCTCGTGACCGGATACACGCTATGCTATTTCGCCGATAAATATCACTGGGTGCAGTTGGATCAACAGGTTTATTCGATCGCCTACGTGCCGTTCCAACCGCGGCCCATTGACGGATTGTGGATCGCGGCGGCGGCCATGGCAGTCAGTATCGTGGCGACGCTTTATCCGGCGAGAAGCGCCTCACGCGTGGCACCGGCGGAATCGCTACGGTACGAATAAGCCGAGGGCCGTCACATCTGCTATTTGAGCCCTGTATGGAGATGATTCGGCGATTGACACCTGGGCACTGGCCTCATTATCATGATGAACGGTCCTCTACCATGCATTCCTGGCTTGGGATCTGAGGTTTGGATTCTTGGGCTGGGCCACTAGGCATCACGCGGGCTGCTAACCAAAATCGGTTCTCGCTCGTCTAGATCAAGGTCCGTCGCAGATTGCGGCGTTCCGAACCAGAGGCTCGGGATGCAGGAGAGAGTACCGTGTCCGCCGGGCAACTAAACATATGATTAAAGTCGAAGGCTTGACCAAGCGCTACGCCAATTACAGCGCCGTAAACGGCATTTCGTTTCAAGTCGAAAAAGGGCAGATCGTCGGATTCCTGGGTCCAAATGGCGCCGGGAAAACCACGACCATGCGAGTTCTGACGTGCTTTATGCCACCCTCGGGCGGCTCCGCCAGCGTCGCGGGATATGACGTGGTAGAGCATCCCATGGAGGTAAAGAAGCGCATCGGTTATCTGCCCGAAACTCCCCCGCTCTCTCCGGAAATGGAAGTCGGCGAATATCTGGACTTCGTAGGACGCCTGAAAGGCATCCCTTCGGCGAGCCTTGCCGCGCGCGTGGATGAAGTGGCCGAGCGCTGCGCCGTGGGCGACGTGAAGAAGAAGATGATCGCGAAGCTATCGAAGGGCTACCGCCAGCGCGTGGGCCTGGCGCAGGCGATCATCCACAATCCGGATGTGCTGATTCTGGACGAGCCGACCTCGGGCCTCGATCCGCAGCAGATCATCGAAACCCGCGACTTGATCAAGAGCCTGGCGGGCGATCACACCATTATTCTTTCCACCCACATCCTTCCGGAAGTGGAACAGATTTGCGAGCGCGTCATCATCATCGCGCGCGGCAGACTGGTCGCAACGGATTCGGTGGCGAACCTGACGAGCCGCCTGCGTGGATCGGAAACGGTTTCGGTGGAAATCACCGGCGCCAACACAGATGCAGCAGGCGTCCAGCAAAAGCTTGCGGCGGTCGCGGGCGTAAGCCGCGTGTCGCTTCGCGATGGGCGCGATGGCCGTGACGGATTACTATCCTTCGTCGTCGAAAGCCAGGAGGGCCAGCACGTACGGCCGCAATTGGCACGAGCGATCGTGGAATCCGGCTGGAATTTGAACGAACTCCACGCGGTGGGCCTCAGCCTGGAAGAAATCTTCCTGGAGCTGACGGGCGCGCCGAAGCAAGATATCAACTCCGCGCACGCGACAACCATCAGCGCGGCGCTTCCGGCGGAAGATGCGCCTTCGGAAAATACGGGGACGGGAGAAAAATAAATGTCGAACACCATAACCATCTGGCGCAAAGAACTGCAAAGTTATTTCCGCTCGCCGATTGCCTACGGAGTGCTGGCGTTTTTTTCGCTCATCACCGGGTACTTCTTTTATGTCGGCGTGGTTTATTTCGTGCGCGCCAGCGTACAGAGCTCCATGATGGGCCAAAGCCAACCGATGAGCGTGAACGAATCGGTGGTGCGGCCCTTGCTCGGCAACATCAGCGTCATCGGGTTGTTCCTGATTCCGATGATCACTATGCGGCTGTTCGCGGAAGAAAAACGTAGTGGCACGATCGAACTGCTCATCACGTCGCCGGTGAAAGATCTAGCGATCATCATGGGCAAGTGGCTGGCGGCACTCACGCTCTACGCATCGATGCTGGGGCTATCGCTATTCAGCATGGCGACGCTGTTCTTCTACGGCAAGCCGGATCTACGGCCGATTATGACCGGATACCTCGGGCTGCTGCTGCTCGGCGGATCACTGCTGGCAATCGGAACGTTCATTTCCACGTGCACGAAAAACCAGATCGTGGCGGGTGTCGCGGGATTCAGCGTATGCCTGCTGCTGTGGGTGCTCGATTGGATGTCTTCCTTCCAGGACTCGGTGGCAGGCAAGATACTTTCCTACATCTCCGTGCTGCAGCATTTTGATTCTTTCGCAAAAGGCGTGATCGATTCACGCGACGTGGTCTATTATCTTTCGGCGATCTTCATTGGCCTGTTCCTGACGGCCCGGTCGCTGGAATCTCTACGGTGGAGGGCTTAATCGATGGCGCAAAATATGCAAGCCCGTCAAACGAAATTCATGGCGTACACCGCGGTGTACGTTTTGGTGGTCCTGGCCGTGATTGGCGCAGTCAATTTTCTGGCCAATCGCTATAACAAGACGGTGGACCTGACAGCGAACAAGAAGTTCACGTTGTCCGATCAGACCGATAAAGTAGTGAGCGAACTGAAGACTGACGCTACGATCACCTACTGGGATCAGCCGACGCGTTTTCAGGCCGCGCACGATTTGCTGGATCGGTACAAGAACCTGAACTCGAAGCTGGAAGTGAAGTATCAGGATACGGACAAGAACCGCACGCAAGCGATCGCGGCGGGAATTAAGCAGATCCCCACGATTTATGTGGATGTCGCGGGCAAGCATCAGGAAGCCAAAGGCCTCACGGAAGAAGAAATCACGGGAGCGCTGGTGCGGGCGGTCAAGGGCGGCGAACGCCGGGCGTGTTTCGTGCTCGGGTCCGGCGAACATTCGGTGGACGACGCGGATCGCACGGGTTATTCGGCAGTGCGCCAGATCA
This sequence comes from uncultured Acidobacteriia bacterium, assembly GCA_903892565.1. Lineage (GTDB taxonomy): Bacteria > Acidobacteriota > Terriglobia > Bryobacterales > Bryobacteraceae > Palsa-187. Next base: position 1,523 of record CAITIX010000046.1, on the reverse strand, counting down.
TCGAATCCAACAATTATAAGACGCAAAGTCTGAAGTTGCTGGAAAAGCCTGAAGTTCCGAAAGAATGCATGCTGGTGATTGTGGCGGGTCCCACGCACGATTACATTGCGCCCGAAGTGGAAGCGCTCAAGAAGTTCGTGGAAGAGGGCGGACGCGCGATGTTTATGCTGGATCCTCCTTTGATGTTCGCGAAGCAGGAGATCGACGAAAACAAGGCGCTAACCGACGTCCTGGCCAGCTGGGGCGTCATCATGGATAAGGATCTGGTGCTGGATACGAGCGGCGTCGGACAAGTGTTCGGCATGGGCCCAGAGATTCCGCTGGTCACCAGCTACGCGTCGCACGCCATTGTGCGGACCATGAAGGACGTGCCATCGGGCTTCCCGATCTCGCGGTCTATCACGATCAAGAACGGCGAAAAGACGACAGTAGAGAAGCTGTTCGAAACCAGCGACAACAGTTTCGCGACCGCGAATCTGAAGTCCGCCGATATTAAACCCAGCCCGACCGACAAAAAAGGTCCTTTGACGCTGGGTGCCGCAGGCAACTATAACGGCGGCAGCACCAAGGGAATGTTTGTCGTGGTGGGATCCTCGCGCTGGATCGATAATTCCTTCCTGCGCTTCAACGGAAATCGCGACCTGTTCCTCAACATGCTGAACTGGCTCTCTTCGGACGAAGATCTGATTTCGATTCGCCCCAAGGAGCCGGAAGATCGCCGCCTGAGCCTGACCGCGCGCCAAATGATGCTGGTGTTTTATTCCAGCGTCGTGGCGATTCCGTTGATCATTCTCGCCGCCGGCTTCGGCGTTTGGTGGCGCCGCAGGTAGAGTTTCGCAGTAGACTGCACGGATCGATTTATAACGACACTTTTGACGGAGATTGAGTTCATCCATGAATCCGGTTCGCATGCTGATTGCCGCTGTATTACTCGCCGGCCTGACAGGCGTTGTGTGGTGGTCAAACAAGGACGAAAAGGCCAAAGAGGGTAAGCCATCGGCCGATGCCCCGCCCCAGATTCTGGCCATCAAGCCGGATCAGGTAAAGCAAATCGATATCAAACGCCCCGCGGGCGAGGCGACATCGGTGCGCTTCAACGACAAGGGCAAGTGGGACATCACAGCGCCGACGCCTTTGTCTGCCGATCCAACGGAAGTCGCCAAGATCACGACGGATCTTAGTAACTTGAATTCACAACGCTTGGTGGATGCGAATGCGACCGATTGGGCTTCCTATGGACTAGCACCCGCACAGTTGGAAGTCGACGTAACATCGAAGGACGGCAAGGTAACCAAGCTTCTGGTGGGCGAACGAACGCCGACGGAAAGCGGAGTCTACGCGCGGCTGGACGGCGATCCAAGGCTGTTCACCATGCCGTCAAGCCACAAGGTCACGTTCGACAAGACGGCCAAAGACCTGCGCGAAAAACACCTCCTGAACTTCACGGGCGGCAAGTTGCTGGGCGTCGAAGTGACGGCCAAGGGCAAAGGCGGCAACGAAAACGTGGTCTTCAACCGCCTGGG
>CAITIX010000045.1 GCA_903892565.1 uncultured Acidobacteriia bacterium | reverse complement strand
CCGATCTTTGCCGGAATCGATTCCGGCAATTTCTGCTGGTGGTTTGCGCGACTATCCTGCGCCTCGAAGACGCCGCCTTCCTCCGCCCGGCCAAGCGCCTGTCCCCCGGGAGCGCCGGCCGCCCGTCGAAGCGCTACGACGTCAACCCGGCGTTGTGGGCGGAGTGATGCGGGGGCTGCCGGATTTGCGCGAATCGATTTCCGCAATTTCGGCAGGGCCTCAGGGAGCGGATCTATCCGCGTGTCAGGCTGTCTGGTTACCCCTTGATGGCAGACATGGAGCGAACATCACGAGATGTCCGTTAAGGGCCAGCAGCGGAAGTCCAATGGTGTTAGATGCCATTCGGCATCTTCAATAAGCAGTCAGCACTTCGTCCAAGTCTCCACGGGGACCTGCTGGCGACGTCGTGAACGATAATCGTCCCCGTCATCCGAGCAAATTTAGTTAGCGGCGGGCACCACACTACTGTCCGGGTTCGTACCATTGTTTTCCCCTTATTTGCATTTGCACCGCAATAAAAACAATGGAGTAGCGCCGAGAGGCGGGCCAAGCTTCTGTCGTGCAAGACGACGAAGAAAAAGCATTTCGCCGGTCCGAGACCACGTTCGTCCTGAAGGTACTTGGCGGGCTGCTTGTGCATGGGGCTATCGCGGCCTGGATAATCAAGGTCATCTGATCGCAACATTCCGAAGAGAGCCTATTCAGTGGCACTCAGCGAAAGTGTCGAGGTTGTTGGCCCAAGAAATGCTCATCTGCCTTTGCCTTTGACGGATGGCGAGCGGCAGGATGTTCAAGACTTATCGCTTAAAGAATATGGTTACTGACGAGGAGTTCCACATAGGGAAGTGGTCCTACCTCTGGGCGTGCATGTCCGGTCCATTTTACGTCGCCTTTAAAGCTGGCCCCGGCTGCATTGCCCGCGCGGTTCTTCTGAGTCTCGCTTGCTCAGGGATGTTGTTCATACTGCTCGTCAATTTGAACCGGGTTCCGCAATCGCTACAGGCTATCGCGCTTATCTTTGGGATACTGGCTGTGCTTCTCGTCCATTCCACCCAGACTATATCGTTCATCGTAAAGTACTATCGCAAGCAGCGGCGCTGGTCAGTGAAAGTGACTTAGTCAACTCCATCTAACCGCAACATTCCAAGAAAGCCTCAACAGCGCCCGCATGCCGATCAAGCAGACGATAAACCCCCTTGAACGGCTGGTCGTTGGTGTCGCTACCGGGACGCTGACGATGTCGGAAATCGCGAAGTTTATGGAGGGCGTGATGAGCGCCCGAGCTACACGCTATCGCAAGCTGATTGACGTAACTGACTGCATTGCGGGGTTCGGCGAAGCGGAAGTCGCGGCCTTCGCCCAGGTATTGAGTAACGCTCGCAAGGATCGGCAGTATGGGCCGCTCGCTATTGTCGCCGATCCAAAGCGGGGAGAGCTGGCCCATCTCTTCACCACTCTCGCGGGCGATGGCCTTTCCGCCAAGACATTCCGCAGCATCCACGATGCGCGCGCTTGGCTGTCGGAACAATCTGTAAGCGACAACTAGACATCTACGTCATTACCGCTTCGGGTCGGTTGCAGGCATCGGCCCGTGCGATTGCCAGGTCTGCTTCGTGCCAAAAGCAGAAGCGGCCGACCCGTTTCCAGATCGACCGCCCCGCTGTCTCTTCGTGTAGCACGAAGAATCAGGTCATCGCGTTCGAGACGTTGGTCAGCACGTTGGTGATCTTGCCGCCGACCTTACCCATGGCGGTGATCGCGGCAACGGCGCCATTCAAACTATGAACCAAGCGTTCCATTGCACACTCTGCACGTGTGCGCTTTTCGGATTTTGCTTTCTCCACAACAACATCGTCGTCAATTGCACATAAAATTCCCGATTTTG
>CAITIX010000044.1 GCA_903892565.1 uncultured Acidobacteriia bacterium | reverse complement strand
TGTTAACCGAAGGGTTGTAGGTTCGAATCCTACCTGAGGAGCCAAAACTTTCATAGAGTTAGAGACGCCCAGTAGCCCTATTTTCAGTTCACCGCCTCTGATGTAGTGATTTTTGTAGAAACACTCCTTGAAATCTGTTGTAGTTCCGTTCGTAATCGTTAGCGGCATTGAGCCGGCGCTGCACAGAAAATCGAGTGGTACGGCGCTAGTGAAGTTATTACTAGTTAACAAGATAGAGCAATGGAAGAGAACTTTTGGCAGCCGTTTGATTGAGCCGCCAAGCGTACCACTGGGTAGCTGTTAACCGAAGGGTTGTAGGTTCGAATCCTACCTGAGGAGCCAAATTTCATTTTGAGCGGTCGCCATACCGTTCTCCTTATATTTCCTTGTACTTAGCTGGTTCGAGCGCCTCAGATTTTCGGACGGCTCTTCGAACTCGGTGTGCAACTGGCCGCCCTGCCAGATTGCGGTTTTCAATACCAGCCTCAGAAATCGCTGTTTTTCCTGGACGGGCTGTACAGCAAAGAGATCGGCAGCCCTGGTGGTCAAACGTATCAGATCTATCGCCTCCACCGCTGGCGTTGGCGCACTGGCACGGATCTCATTCACACGACGCAACAGTTCCAGACTCTGTGACTGAAGTTCTCGAGCCTTCCGGTCATACATTTCGGTCGTGATTCGACCTTCCAAGCGATCCTCGTACGACGCCTCCAGCTTTGCTTTAACCCGGCGATGCTCCTCTTCGAGTCGCTTCACTTCGTTTTCACGGGCAGCACGCTCGTTCAGATCAGAGCCAGCAACAGCCTCTTGCAACCAAGTGAGGACTTGGGGCGGCACCACTAAGTTTCGCAAGGAGGCCGCGAACTGATCCCGCATCGCCTCCTCTCGCGTATAAGGCTCTGGGCACTTCCCACGGTGGCCTGTGCAGTGATAGTAAACGTACTTCTGCTTCTTCAGCTCTCCAACGAGGCAGCACTGGCAATGACCGCAACGAACAAAGCCGGTGAATGCAAAATCGTGTTTGATCCGGTGCTGTCTTGTTTCGGCGCGACGATTGAGCAACGTTTGCACTTGCTCCCATGTCTCTCGGTCCACCAGCGCTTGGTGCGTGCCCTTGTACGTCACGCCGTTCCAGTCGAAATCGCCATTGTAAATGCGCTTTCGAAGGATCTGATGCAGCAAGCTTTTCTGCAGCGGGTGACTCCGAACGGTCCAGCCTTCCAACATGGCTCGAGCGGTGAGGTCCTTCAGCGAATACTTTCCTGTGGCAAATGCTTCGTACAACAACCGGATGGTGGGAGCATCATCATTCGGAACGATGACGTTCCTACCATCCGCACCCTCAGCGTTGCGATAACCCGCCGGTGCGCAGCTCGGATAAAGGCCAGCCTTGGCTTTCTGCAACATCCCCTTGAGGGTTTCCTCCCCCAAGTTCTGCGAATAGTTCCGCGCCATGAGCACTTTGATGCCGTGGATGAACTGCTCAGACGATCGCGAGTCGGGAGAAAGCGTGCAGCCTTCTTTGACAAAATGTATCGTCAACCCAAACCCATCCACCGTTCCATAGTCTGTTATGTTCCGATAGAGGCGGTCGGTTTTCTCCACGAGGATGGTTCGGCATTTGCTGCCGCTCTTCTTCAGGAATGCCAGCATCTGACCGAACCCGGTTCTGCCGCCGACGCTCGCCGATTCGACATCGACAAACTCCTGGAGGATTATCATGCCCTGCTGCCTGGCATAGTCGCGCAACAGCTCCAGCTGCGCAGGGATGGAAAAACCTTCGCGCTCTTGTTCCTTGCTGCTTACCCTCGCGTAGATGACCACGTTCAGGTTTTTGGATGATTGATTGGATTGCATTGATTGTCGCTATCTCCCAAGCCCAGCGTGATGACTGTGGACACAGAGTTACCTTTGCGCTGCTGTTCGGCGTCCCAACGGGCCAGTGACAAACCGAATTCTACCAGTCTCCGGCGCCGCTCAGCCCATTCTCGGTCCGAGAGTCGTCGGTCCGCGCTCTGTTCGAGTGCGCAACGCGCCAAACTCTCCGCCTCGGACGGAGGGTTTTTGTCGACGATACTGAGTCCGCTGCGCGCCATCGCGTAATTCCTCGATTAGCAGGCTGCGGAAAAAGTCCACATAGACTGACACCTTAAAACAAGGCGAAGCGTGTCTGTATTATGCGAGGCGACGACAAACAGCAAAGCGGGATATTTAGCTACCGGACAGCGGAGGAGCGCGTGCCGCAAGATCATCCGTTGCGGGCGATGAGGCGGATGGTGGATGAGGCGTTGCGCGGGTTGTCGTCGCGGTTTGCGCGGATGTATTCGAAGAACGGGCGGCCGTCGATTGCGCCGGAGAAGCTGTTGCGGGCGCTGCTGCTGCAGGTGCTCTATACGATTCGCAGCGAGCGGCAGTTGATGGAGCAACTCGACTACAACCTTCTTTATCGCTGGTTCGTTGGGCTCGACATGGACGACGTGGTGTGGGAGGTGACCGTGTTCACGAAGAATCGCGAGCGGCTATTGAAGAGCGAAGTGGCGGATGGCTTGTTCGAACAAGTATTGAAACAGGCGCGGGCGCAGCAGTTGCTCTCGGCTGATCACTTCACGGTGGACGGCACGCTGATGGAAGCCTGGGCGGGCCAGAAAAGTTTTCAACGCAAGGATGGCAAGACGCCGCCACCGGAAGACGGCGGCAGCAATCCGACGGTAATCTTTCACGGCGAGGAGCGGCGCAATGACACGCATCGATCCACGACCGATCCCGAGGCGCGGCTGTTCAAGAAGTCGCGCGGCAGCGAGTCGAAGTTGAGCTACATGGCGCATGTGTTGAGGGAGAAT
>CAITIX010000043.1 GCA_903892565.1 uncultured Acidobacteriia bacterium | reverse complement strand
ATCTTGGATGAGCCGACCACGGGTTTGCACTTCGACGACATCGCCAAGCTCCTCTCTGCGTTCGAGCGCCTCATCAAAGCAGGCGGCAGTATCCTGGTGATCGAACACAATCTCGACGTGATTCGTAGCGCGGATTGGGTGATCGATCTTGGGCCAGAAGGCGGCGCCGCCGGTGGACGCATCGTGGGCGAAGGGACGCCGGAGCAGATTGCTGATATCGTGCACTCACATACGGGAGAATACTTGAGAAGGGAGTTTCATGCCGAGCACTCCTCACGTTGAACATCATTTTGAATCGTCGGCCGTCGTGCGCGACATCGTCATCGGGATGTCCGATGGATTAACTGTTCCATTCGCGTTGGCTGCGGGGCTTTCGGGCGCGATTGCTGCCTCGCGATTAGTCGTCGTGGCAGGCTTGGCGGAAATTGCCGCCGGATCCATCGCCATGGGATTGGGCGGCTATCTCGCCGCGCGCAGCGACTGCGATCATTACGCGAGCGAAGTACATCGCGAAGAACGCGAAATTATTGAGCGCACGGAAGACGAGCGCCGCGAGGTGCGCGAGATTCTGGAATCCTACGGCATCAGTCGCGAACATAGCCAGCCCATCGTCGACGCCTTTGAAAAGAATCCGAAAAAGTGGGTCGAATGGATGATGCGCTTTGAGCTGGGATTAGAAGAGCCGGATCCGAAACGTGCGCTGCAGAGCGCGGTGACGATTGCGCTTTCTTACGTCGCTGGCGGGCTAATCCCCTTGGCGCCTTATATGTTGGTAGCCGACGCGCCAATGGCCCTGCGTTATTCCGTGGTGGCTACGATTGTCGCGCTTGCATTCTTCGGCTACGGAAAAGGCTATTTTACGGGAGCCCCGCGCTTCCGTAGCGCCATCCGCACCACGATCATTGGCGGATTAGCGGCTGCCGTGGCGTACGGCATCGCAAGGGTCATTCGTCCTTAAGAAGAATGCTGGCTTCCTGTCAAGCCGTGGTGCGGCGTCGCCAAACATAGAGCCCCGCGAATCCGCCTCCGATAAGGAGGAACGTCGAGGGCTCGGGGGTAGACGAGTTGCTACCACCCGACGGCGAGCCCAGCTCGAAGCTCTGAATGTTTAAGGTTCCGCCGAAGCCGGAGTTCCAGACGAACAAACTGGTAATCGGTGCAGTGCTGACGATTCCGAAGAATGAAGGGCTGGAGCTGCTGGTAATCAACGCCTGGTACTGCGCGTTTGAAGTTGTATTGAGATTACTGGGTGACGACACCAACTCCACCCATGGATTCGCAAAGCTGCCTGCCCCGATCACCATCGCAATAGCGTACGTATTCGCTGGGAGTGAGACTTCGATCGAGGAGCCAGTGCCTGAGATCGTCTGCGTTACTTGGGTACCCGAGACGTTTAAAGAATCGAGAGCAGTATTGTTGTATCCGTAGAACACAGCTCCTGTTGTGGGATCCGTATAAAGCGCCGGAGAACCGGAAAGATTTGCACCCACGAAGCTGAGCAAAGTGCTAGCGCTGAGGGATTGCCCCGAGGTGGCGAACTGCGATTGCCAGCTACTGTATGTACCTCCTGAGGCTCCACATCCGGAATCGCAATTGCTGTAGCTGATGGTCGCCGATGCCGGAATCGCGGCCACTGCAAGTCCCAAAAGAAATCTAAAATACCCTTGCGTCCTCATAATCCTCCAATCAAAGCGAACTTCAAATGGTTCGCTTTGATACTTGGTTCTGAAGGCGAACGGATTATCTCTTAATCCACAGGGTCGGATTGCGCCGTAGCCAACTTATACCGGCGGGCAATAAAACTCCCCCGGAGTATTGGCGACGAAGATGAGGCGAACACGGGGCCTATTTTGGCGCCGGAGGGGGCAGTTCGCGCGCCGCGCAGGTCGACTGGAAGCCTGCTTTGCGATGCGCGCCATCGCAGAAGGGCTTGTTTTCGGAGTGGCCGCAGCGGCACAGGCCGATGGTGGAGCGTCCTCCCAAGCCGAACGGATTTCCCTCGGCGTCTTGAATCACGAAATCGCCTTCCACGCGAAGCGAGCCGTTGCTGTTGACCGTAATTTTAGTTGACATTCTTTTTGATCGTAACAGACGCGCGGTCCAATCATTTGCTTGCGTGTTCCGTACACGAGGCGCGCCCGGTCCTATAATGAAAGGAATTGTGATTCATCTTTCGACCGATACCGGGGAACTTTTCGAGCAGTCCTATCAATTCGCGCAGAAGCAGTTGCGCAAGCTGATCGAAAAGCAGCCCATGATGTTTCCTTTACACACCAAGGACGGACGCTGGGCCCACGAAGGCCAGGTCTGGACCCACTGGGCGGATGGATTCCTGCCCGGCATGATGTGGATTTTCTACAAGCACGCCGTGCCGGATTCGGCTGAGGCGAAATATTGGTTCGAGCATGCAGTGCGCTATTCCAAAGAGATTGAGCCACGCAAGAAGGATCAGGATTCGCACGATCTCGGCTTCCTGTTCCTGTCCACCTACCATCGCTGGTATCGCCTGACGCACGAGGCTGCGCAACGCGACGTCCTGATTGAAGCGGGGCGCACGCTGGCGATGCGTTTTCAGGACAAAGGGAACTACCTGCGTTCCTTTGTGGCCGAGAACTCCTTGTTCATCGACACGATAATGAACGTCGGCATAGTTTTCTATGCCGCCCGTGAAACCGGTGATCGTAAGTTGCGCGATATCGCCTTGCGTCACGCCATGACGACGCGCCGGGTTCTGGTTCGTGGCGATGGGTCGACCGCGCACGAAGGCTTGTTTGATACCGACACCGGCGAATTCCTCCGCCAAACCACACACCAAGGGTTCCGCGGAGATTCGTGTTGGTCCCGAGGCCTGGCGTGGGCGATGTACGGATTCACAACATGCTACGAATATAGCCGCGATCCTGCGTTTATCGAGACGGCGCAGGCATGCGCGGATTACTATTTGATCCACGCGCCGGCAGACGGCGTCCCTTCGTGGGACTTCAATGCGCCGTTGGAAAATCGCATGCTGTTGGATACTTCGGCGGCCGCGATCTTCGCTGCTGGGCTCCTGCGCTTGTGCCGCATGGTGCCGGATACGATGAAGGGCCACTTGTATTGGTCCGCCGCGGTGCGCATCCTGCGGTCGCTGTGCGAGAAGCATCTGGCGAAGTCCGATCCCAAATGGGAAGGCATCCTCAAGGGTGGTGTGTATCACATCCGCGAAGGATTGGGCGTCGATGAATCCGTGATCTGGGGCGAGTACTTTTTCTGCGAAGCCTTGGAACGCGTGATGTGGAAATCGTAAGGCAAGAATTCACAAGACAGGAGCCACAATGTTTTGCGCTGTGGCTCCTTCTGGCTTCTGACTCCTACAACTTGAACGCGACAACCGCCAGTGGCGGCAGCGTGAGAACGATGCTGGCGGGGCGTCCGTGGTGTGCCGTTTCCTCGGCCATCACGGCTCCCGCGTTGCCCATGTTCGAGCCTCCGAACATCTCCGCGTCCGTGTTCAGGATCTCGCGATAGAGGCCGCCCTTCGGAACGCCCAGTCGATATCCTGTACGAGGCACGGGAGTGAAGTTGCACGCGAAGACGATCATGTCTTCGCGATCCTGCGCAAACCGCGCGAAAGAAATCACGGACGATTCTGCGTCTTGAATGTCGATCCACTCAAAGCCGCTGTACTGGTCGTCCACTTGATACAGTGCCGGCTCGCGGCGGTACATCCGGTTCAGTTCCTGCACCAGAGTTTGCAGGCGTGCATGCACCGGATATTGCAGTAGCCACCAGGGAAGCCCCGTGTCGTGATTCCATTCGGTAGTCTGCCCGAACTCGGTTCCCATGAACATCAGCTTCTTGCCGGGATGCGCAAACATGTAGGCCAGAAACGCGCGCGTGTTGGCGAAGCGCTGCCATTCGTCGCCCGGCATTTTTGAAACCAACGCGGCCTTGCCGTGGACGACCTCGTCATGCGACACCGGCAGCAAGAAGTTTTCGGTAAACGCATAGAGCATGCTGAACGTCACCAACTGCTGATGATACTTGCGATAGACGGGCTGCTTGGAGAAATAGTCGAACATGTCGTGCATCCAGCCCATGTTCCACTTCATGGTGAATCCCAGGCCACCGGCGTAAACGGGGCGGGAGACGCCGGGCCAGGACGTGGATTCCTCGGCGATGCTGATGGCGCCAGGTTCCAAATGAACGAGCTCGTTGAAGCGTTTTAAGAAGTCGATGGCTTCCAGGTTTTCGCGGCCGCCATAAATGTTGGGAACCCAGTCGCCCGGTTGACGCGAGTAGTCCAGATACAACATGGACGCCACTGCATCCACGCGCAGGCCGTCAATGTGAAACTCGCGCAGCCAGTACAGGGCATTCGACAGCAGGAAATTGCGGACCTCGTTGCGCCCGTAATTAAAGATCAGCGTTCCCCAATCGCGGTGCTCACCCTTGCGGGGATCCTCGTGCTCGTAAAGCGCCGTGCCATCGAACTGGCGCAGGCCGTGCGCGTCGCGCGGGAAGTGCGCGGGCACCCAATCGAGAATCACGCCGATGCCTTGCTGATGCAGGTGATCGACGAAGTAGCGGAAATCGTCGGGAGTGCCGAAGCGCGAGGTCGGCGCGTAATAGCCGGTGACTTGATAGCCCCAGGAGCCGGAGAAAGGATGCTCCATCGGCGGCATCAGTTCCACGTGTGTGTAGCCCAGGCGCGTGACGTATTCGGCCAGCTTGTTCGCCAGTTCGCGATAGCCCAGCCATTCGTTGCTGGGGCCGCGGAGCCACGACTCCAAATGCATTTCGTAAATGGAAACGGGTTCGCGTAAATAGTTGGTACGCGCGCGCTGTTCCATCCACGCGGAATCGCTCCACGCGTAGTTCTTCAGGCCCCAGACGATGGATGCGGTGCGTGGAGGAACTTCGGCGAAGAAGGCGTAGGGGTCGCTCTTTTCCTGTTCGTGTCCGGTGTGCGAACGCACAAAGTACTTGTAGTGCGTGCCTTGTCCCAAGCCGGGGACGAAGATTTCCCATACGCCGCCGCTGCGATGCGTCATCGCGTGCGTGGTGCGATCCCAACCGTTGAAGTCGCCGATGAGCGTGACACTTTCGGCATTGGGCGCCCAGACGGCAAAACGAACGCCGTTGACGCCATCTGCTGTGACCAGATGCGCACCTAGGGTTCGATAACTTTCGTGGTGCGTGCCTTCGCCGTGAAGATGGAGCTCAAACGAAGTCAGGAGGGGAGGAGAATCTACAGCTTGCACACCGCTATTATGACAAGAATGAGTGTTTCGCCGTACCCGCTCGCCGAATTGCACGTCCATCTGGAAGGTTCTGTCGAGCCGGAAACGCTGTTGGAGATCGATCCATCGCTGACGCGTGCGGAGATCGATGCCGCGACGTCCTACGCCGATTTCGGGGGATTTCTGAAATCTTTCGTGTGGGTCAATCGATTTCTGAAACAGCCTGAAGACTATGCAAGGGTCGCGAAACGGTTGTTCGAACGACTGGCGGGTGAGGGCGTTTCGTATGCCGAAGTGACGCTTTCGGTGGGAGTTGTTCTGTGGAAGCAACAGGAGTTCGCACCAATTTATGAGGCGCTACAGAGGGAAGCTGCGCGTAGTCCGATACAGGTTCGCTGGATCCTGGATGCGATCCGGCAGTTTGGGCCGGAGCCTGCGAAGCCCGTTTTCGAGCTTGCCGCGGAGCGAGTGAATGAAGGCGTCGTGGCGATCGGCATTGGTGGCGATGAAGTGCGCGGTCCCGCGACGCTCTTCGGCGAGCTATTTCGCGAAGCCAGGGACAAGGGTTTGCGGTTGACGTGCCATGCGGGAGAAATCGCGGGTGCGGAGAGTGTGTGGCACGCGCTGGAAATCGGTGCGGAACGGATTGGGCACGGAATTCACGCGATTGACGATCCCGCGTTGGTTGCGCATCTCGCCGCGAAAAAGATACCGCTCGAAGTTTGTATCACGAGCAACTTGCGCACGGGCGCGGTGGCATCGCTTGCGGCGCATCCGGTGAAGCGGTTGTACGATGCGGGTGTGCCGATTCTCTTGAATACCGACGATCCGGCGTTGTTCGATTGCACGCTGACGAGCGAATTCGAACTCGCGGGAAGGGAATTCGGATTTACGTCGCAACAGTTGCAGGGGCTAGCGCAGAACGCCTTCGCCTTTGCTTTTGGCGGCGATTTCGGAAAGTAGTGCCGCGCGATCAGCGGGCGACATGCCAGCGTTCTTGCGAATGTCTTCGCGGGCGGTAAGCTTGCGGCGGTAGCGGGCGAAATATTCCTCGATGTCGCCGCCATATTCGAAGCTGTACATGATGTCGGCGAAGGCGCGCGTATGGTCGAGCCCGAGTGCGTGGCCCGATTCGTGCAGACAGGTAAGATAGACGATCGCGTCGCGCAGAAGATGATCGCCCTGGCCCTGTTCCGGAGGAGCTTCGGCGCGGACGTGAATTTCGGCACCCTCGCGTCCCTGGACGGAAATGCGCATGGTTTCGCCATAAAGGCCGCCGTTTTTGGGCGCCCAGCGGAGGCGGATCAAGGCCGTCGAGCGGTCCTTGCTTTCGATGAGATGCAGTTTGCCTTGTGAGGCGTCTTGCCACGCGGCGAAGGCCCAGCGTGCGAGATCCATATCTTCCGGAGCGCAGGCGAGTGCTGGCGTCCTGCATGGCTCTACAAAGTACGTGATGTCTTTGGCTGCTTCTTGGGCAGCCGCCATTCCTGCCACGCAGAATAGCAACAGGCTAACGAGACTAACGCGAGGCTTTTTCATTCTGCAAGGCTTTGACCAGTGCTTCCATTTCGGCGACGCGGCGTGAAAGCTCTTTGATCTTGTCGCCTTCGGGATCGGGGAGATCGCCATGCGCCAGCGGTTCGAATTCCTGATCATCGCCAACGACGCGTCCTGGAATGCCGACGACGGTAGAATGATCGGGTACGGGCTGTACGACGACGCTGCCCGCGCCGATCTTGACGTGATCGCCGATGCGGATGTTTCCCAGAATGGCCGCGCCCGTGCCGATGACCACGCCATTGCCGATGGTGGGATGTCGCTTGCCGGAATCCTTGCCGGTGCCGCCTAGCGTGACGCCTTGATAGACCAGAACATCGTCGCCAATTTCGCAGGTTTCGCCGATGACGATGCCCATGCCGTGATCGATGAAGAAGCGGCGTCCGATGGTCGCGCCGGGGTGAATCTCGATGCCGGTCCAAGTGCGCGAAAACTGGGAAACGACGCGCCCCAGAGTAAACCATCCGCTCTTGTAGAGTCTGTGCGCAATGCGATGCAAGAGCACGGCGTGAAAGCCCGGATAACAGAGGAAAATTTCCAAGACGCTGCGGGCCGCGGGATCGCGGCGGAAGATTGTGTCAATCTGTTCGCGGACGTGTTGAAACATAAATGCGACGGGCTGTGCTTTGCTTGTACTCATTATCGCCGGGTTGATCGGCGGATGTGAATGGCGGATGTCGGTAAACGTGTCGCGCTGTATTATGCTGGGAGTCGTGAGAGCAATTTTCCTTCTTCTCCCCGTGATTCTTGTTGGCTGTTCCTCGCCGCCTCCGGAAACAAAGGCTACGAAACAGGCAGGCGCGCCGATGGCCGTGGTGTCCGTGATTTCCGGCAAGCATCCGCTTGCGAAATATTTGGAAATCGCCGGATTTCGGGTGACGGAGGGCGGAGCGGGGAAGCTCACGGTGAAGTTCGCGGTGATCAATCATTCCGATGCGGATATCGGCGATCTCACAGTGAAGGTCACGCTTACGACGACTGCCGCGAAACCGGAAGATCCGCCGGTGGCGGTGTTTGACGCGAAGGTGCCGGCGCTGGGTCCACAGGAAGTGAAGGACGGGGTTGGGACTGCGGTGACGAAGCTAAAGGTTTACGAACTACCGGACTGGCAATTCTTGAAGGCTGACGCGGAAATCACGTCGCCAACGCCGTAAGATACGCGACATCTTCAAAAAAGGCGAGGGTTCAATAAAAAAGCGAGCGGTAGATTCCGCTCGCTTTCTTGTTTTCGGTCGCTTGCTTGATGCGGTCTATGCCAAGCGGTTCTTCAGTTCCTGATCGATGGCGTCCATGAACGCTTCTGTGGTCAGGTAGGGGTGATCGGCGCGGATGAGCGTCGCGAGATCCTTGGTCATTTTGCCGGATTCAACGACATCGACGCAGACCTTCTCGAGAGTTTCGGCGAAGCGGACGACGTCCGGAGTCTTGTCGAAGATGCCGCGATAGTAGAGGCCGCGGGTCCACGCGTAGATCGAGGCGATCGGATTCGTGGAGGTCGGCTTACCTTGCTGGTGCATGCGGTAGTGGCGCGTGACGGTGCCGTGGGCGGCTTCGGCTTCAATGGTTTTGCCATCGGGCGACATCAGAACTGAGGTCATCAAGCCGAGCGAGCCGTAGCCCTGCGCAACGGTGTCCGACTGAACGTCGCCATCGTAGTTCTTGCAAGCCCAGAGATAGCCGCCGTTCCATTTGAGGTTCGAGGCGACCATGTCGTCGATCAAGCGGTGCTCGTAGGTGAGCTTCTTGGCATCGAAGGCCGACTTGAATTCGGCGTCGAAGATTTCCTGGAAGAGGTTCTTGAAGCGTCCGTCGTAGGCCTTGAGAATGGTGTTCTTCGTGGACAGATAGACGGGATAGTTGCGGCCAAGCGCGTAGGTGAAGCAAGCGCGGGCGAAGCCGGCAATGGAGGCGTCCAGGTTGAACATGCCGAGGGCGATGCCGGCGCTGGGGGCTTTGATGATTTCTCGCTCGATAGGATCGCCACCAGCGGCAGGGGTCCAGGTAAGCTTCAGGGAGCCAGCGCCGGGGAAGGCGAAATCCTGCGCGCGGTACTGATCGCCAAAACCGTGACGGGCGACGACGACGGGCAAATTCCAGTGGGGCACGATGCGCGGGACGTTGGTGCAAACGATGGGTTCGCGGAAGATGGTGCCATCGAGGATGTTGCGGATGGTGCCGTTGGGGCTGCGCCACATTTGCTTGAGGTTGAACTCCTTCACGCGGGCTTCATCGGGAGTGATGGTCGCGCACTTGACGGCGATGCCGTACTGCTTGGTGGCGTTGGCCGAATCGATGGTGATCTGATCGTTGGTTTCGTCGCGCTTCTCGACGGAGAGGTCGTAGTACTTGAGATCGATGTCGAGGTAGGGGAGGATCAGGCGCTGGCGAATCCACTGCCAGATGATCCGTGTCATTTCGTCGCCGTCCATCTCCACGACGGGGTTCAGAACTTTAATCTTAGCCATTTAAGTGCGGTGCTCCCTGTGATGAATATCGGAGAATCGGGGACTACTGCGAGCCGAGATAGACACACTCTTCCGGGAGCACGAATCAATTCGTGCAAGGCGGAAGAATCTGGGGTCTCCCGAGGCAGATCCCTAATGTTTCCGGTGAATTGACCATTATCGCCGATCGGAGGGGCCCGGCGCCACTTGGCCGCGACATCAGCCGGATTCGCAACCATTGAAATACCCGCCTGAAATACCCGCCGCAGCTTGCCAAGTTGGATGTTGCGGATTTTAGTACTGGTTCCCGCTGCAGCTTTCAGCAACTTGCAAACACCACCGATTCCTCGTTATGCCGTTTATGCCGTTAAGCCAAGTACGTTAGAGCGCTATCTGGACACTACGTACTCAAATTCGCGGTTTGCCGTGGAGTCTCGGCAGCGCCAAAAAGTAGCGGAAGAGTGTTCGACAACCCAGATGGAATGAGAAGGCCGGTCTCCGAGACGGGATGCGATAAGCTCCCAAAGAAGCGCCTCAGGCGCGGAAGAAGAGACTGGCGTTGAAAAAATTAGCACTACAACAATCAAGAACCAAGCGGCAAAGAAGAAGGTGACGATCGGGATGGATCTGGGAGATCGATCGAGCCGTTACTGTTTGTTGGATGAAGAAGGAGTGGTGATCGAGGAAGCAAGCACTCCGAATTAGAACCTCTGCGCCTTCGGTATCGCGCAAAAGGCAGTTGCTGCCGGATAGGGTGTGATAAGCACGCGTTATCACACTCTAAAACAAAACGGAAATGGTTTGTTTTGCCGAGGACAGCGATCAGGGCACAATGGGTCAGAACAGTTCGGACATCAGAGATGAGCGGAATCAGCCAAATCAACTACGGAGATGCGCTGGCCGGGCGAATAAGAAAGCGTGGCTCTTCCATTCATCCGCTTGGCGCTTGGTTAGTCGCGCAGGGCGCAACCTATCGCGGTTCCAATGAATTCGTGGATGCAGAGGTTAGCCTGGGCGAGGATCATTTCGAGAACGTACTGATGATCATTAGATCCGCCCGGAAGCAAGGACACGACGGCGTGGAGATTCGCCTCACGCCGGAATCGTTGTCCGCCGTCGAATCTCGAATAGCCGCGATTTCAGCGCTCGAAGACGTGGACGTCGAAGCCAGGTTCTACGGTGAATATTTGGGCAGAGAACAAGCCATTGTGAGATTTCGGGATCGCCGGGCGGATTGGCTGCTGGAACTCTCTAGGCAAGAGCTGTCGGCGGATGAATACACTGAACTGTCTCAACTCATCGCCAAACGTCTCACGCGGAGCGAACGAGAAGCTCTCTTAACCGAAAAAGCGATCGCGGCACGCCGTGCGAGGGAATCCCGCTGATGATCAGCCTGGTCAGTCCTGAATATAATTTCCAGGAATTCTGCCGGTTCATGTTCGGCAAAGATCCGATGCAGGTGATGGAGGCGGCGTCTGCCGAGATCACATACGCTCGTAGCATTCATCGAGAGAAAACTAAAGATCGGGATTTCCGAAGAGGGTCAAGGGGCCGTGCCTATTGCGATGACCTCCAGCAGTTGATTGCACTATTTATGGGGACGGTCCCTGACGAAGTATCGCCAGAGTTCCTTGATGCGGTGACACCTCTCGCCCGGCACCTACTGCAGAGGTGGGAAATCGTAGGACTTCGCCAACTCGTTGCCCGGCCGGCAGATCCGACACCACCACACGAATTGGGCGAGATCGTGGATTTTCTCACGATCGTGATTTCAAAGGATGAAGTTGAATCAGGAGACATTTCTGCACCTTTGGGCGTCTTAGGCAGACTGCTTGAGTCTCCGAAAACGGCCAGGCAATTCACAGAGCGCGTTGACATTGCCTTCCATGGCTATGATGACGTTACGCTTGAGCTTTTTGAGATGCCAAAGGTTCGTTCCTTTGTGGTTAAACTAGACGAGAAGTTCCCTTATTGGCTCTTCTTCCTTTCAAAGCATCATCTTGGGCTTCAGTGTGTGTTGCTCTGCTTTCTGCCTCCATCGCTCACTGAGGAAGCACGTGCTGAGATTTTCCCTGCGCGGATCGGCGAGCTGCTGACAAGGCGCTTGTTTCCGGCAATGAACCACATCTGCGGGTACGCGGGATTCACAGAGCAGGAAGTCCATGCCCTTACCGACCGTGTCGAGACCTACATTACCCATGGAAGGCTTCCGCTGAAGTAGGCGAGCCGCTCAGAAGAGGGCGAGCTGCTTTTCCTCTGGGTTGCGGATGCCGTAGATCTGGCGGGCGGTGGCGATGGTCGCCACGCCCTTGAAGACCGCCAGGGCGCAGCGTCAACAGGAAAATTGGGGGAGACCTTCAGGGGGAACCGAGGCTTCCTGTTTACGCGAGAAGCGCACGCGCATGGCAGGGGCAAGACGATGCACGAAGAGGGGGTTCAAAGGACCGAAGGAGATCGCTGACAACACCGGAAACCGGCCACAAAACAGGCTGACGGCGATTCGCGCATCCAGTATGTGGGGCACGGCGGGGCGGCGCAATGTATTCAGCAAAAGAGTGAGAGCAGGTATCATTGCACCTAAAGGACAGCAGTTGGGATAGTTGAGT
>CAITIX010000042.1 GCA_903892565.1 uncultured Acidobacteriia bacterium | reverse complement strand
CATCCATGGCCATGCTGTGGGTGTGATACCAGCGATTGCCGGCCGACTTGGGCGTGAAGTTCACGCGCAGGTGGCCGTGCGGCGGAACGAAGGGGCTGCCTTCTTCTTCGGAGCCATCAGCTTTCGTGGGGACGTCGATGCCGTGCCAGTGGACCAGTTCGGGGCTGTCGGTATCGTTGAAGATATCGATCGTGACGGGCTTGCCTTCCTTCATCCGCAGCAGCGGTCCTGGAACGGTTCCGTTATAGCCAATGGTCTTGATGGTTTTCCCCGGCGCAATGTCAAACGAAACTGGTGCGATGTGGATGGTGTGGTCCGCTTTCGACGCGGCCGCCAAGCGCGAAGGCACGATCAAACCGCTTGCCACTCCCGTCGCCAGCACCCCGGCTGTGGATAAAAACTCTCTGCGCTTCATCTTCCCTCCTTGTTGGATCGATGAACTTCCAGAATCAAATACCGACGTTGGCTTTGCTTGGCGTCAAGTTACGCAGCCGAGCTTGGCGACGGCTGACGCAGCCGTCCCATTAGGATAATTCTACACGCTTACAAAGGCTTAACAATATTGCACTTAGATCAGCCACGTATGCAGCCGCGTCATGTTACCCTATTTTTTAAAGCCTGACCTATGCCAGCGCGGGTAAGCGAGTCCTTCGTCCTGCGCACATATCCTTTTCGGGAAGCGGATCTTGTTGTGAGTTTCTTCTCCCGCGACTTGGGTAAGTTGCGTGGAATTGCGCGCCGAGCGCGCCGCCCGAAAAGCGCGTTCGGCTCGGGCTTGGAACGCTTGTCCAGGGTGAGGATGGCGTATTTTCAGAGAGAGAACGCGGAGTTGGTAAACTTGTCGAGCTGTGAGTTGATCGAATCGCAGTTCGCGTTGCAATCCGACTACGCCGTAAGTATGGCGTTGGACTATATTACAGAGGTCACCGAGCAGCTCATGCCCTTGCACGAGCCGAACGAGCGGTACTTCCGCCTGCTCGCGTCCGTACTGGCGTACCTGCGCGAGGCTCCAGAAACCGGCGAATCCGACCGTCACGCCCGCATGTGGACGGCGATCACTTACGTCAGCATCTGGGCCGTTCGCCTGGCCGGTGTTTGGCCTGATTTCCGGGTGAGTCATGAATCCGTGGAGATCGCCGAGGAGATGTTCGTCACCCCGATTGGCGAGTTAAAACCGCGCGGATGGACCAAAACAACAGCATCCGACCTGCGTCGTTTGCTGATTCGCACTATGGAACAACACGCCGAGCGCCGATTCATGACTGTACCGTTATTGGAGGCGTTGTAAGCGACGCCTGTTCCACGGCCCAAAAACAACATGGACACCTTTCAACAGACACTTTTTAAGCTGAAACGCTACTGGGATGAGCGCGGCGCGATCATCCAGGAACCCCACGATGTGGAAGTAGGCGCGGGTACGATGGCGCCGGAAACTTTTCTGCGCGTGCTCGGGAAGAAACCGTACAAGGTCGCGTATGTGCAGCCCAGTCGGCGCGCGGCGGACGGCCGTTATGGAGAGAATCCGAATCGTCTGTACAAGCACCAGCAGTTGCAGGTGATCCTGAAACCGTCGCCTGACGATATTCTGGAACAATATCTCGGCAGCCTGGAAGCCATCGGCATCGATCTTTCGAAGCACGATATTAAGTTCGAGGAAGACAACTGGGAGGCACCCACGTTGGGGGCTTGGGGCGTCGGCTGGCAGGTGATGCTGGACGGCATGGAGATCACGCAGTTCACCTATTTCCAGCAGTGCGGCGGCATTGATCTCGTTCTGGTCCCGGCAGAGATTACCTATGGACTGGAGCGCCTGGTCGCGTTTCTGCAAGGCGTCGAGAGCGTTTACGACATCGTATGGACCAAGGGCGTGACATATCGCGATGTCCGTTTTCAGGACGAATTGCAATATTCCGTTTACAACTTCGAGATGGCCAACGTCGATCGCCTGTGGCGCTTGTTTGCAGAGCACGAAGCAGAATGCAAGGAGTTGCTCGCAAAATATGAGACTCGCGAGACCCTCGGCAACGAGACGCTGCAGCCCCGGCGTTACCCTCTTCTCGCCGCTTACGATCAGGTGCTGAAGTGCTCGAACTTGTTTAACTTGCTCGATGCGCGAGGAGCAATCTCCGTCACCGAACGCGTCGGCGTCATCAAGCGCGTGCGCGATTTGGCCGTCGGCACAGCCAAGCTGTGGGTAGATCAACAAAATCCCGCGCCTGAAAATTCGAAGGAGGCCGCATGAGCTCCGGTCTGAACTTCCTTCTGGAAATCGGCACTGAGGAAATTCCGCACTGGATGATCCCGAGCGCCGTGGCGCAACTGGAAAAGCTCGACCTGTTCGGAGCAACTCCGCAAGTGGACGCGACGCCGCGCAGACTGGTGGTTCGCGCCACAGGATTGCCGATGCGCACGGCCGATCAGACACTCGTCGTAAAGGGTCCGCCGATCACGGCTGGTGAAAAAGCGGCCGCGGGATTCGCCAAGAAGCAGGGCGTCGACCTTTCGGCGATGACCAAGGTCGGCGATTACTGGGAATTGACGAAGAATATCCCCGGGCGCCTGGTGGGCGAGCTACTGACCGAATCGCTCCCCGCCGCGGTCCTTGGATTGCAGTGGCCTAAGACGATGTTCTGGGAATCCACTGGCGCGCGGTTTATCCGGCCGATCCGCTGGATGGTGGCGCTCTTGGGCGATCAAGTCGTTCCGTTTGAGATCGCTGGCGTGAAAAGCGGCAACGTAACGAAGGGCCATCGCATCCTGGGAGCGTCGTCCATTCCCGTGACGTTCGCGACTTACGAAAGCGAATTACGGCGCAACTTTGTGATCCTGTCCTCAGCGGAAAGACGCAGCAAGATTCAGACGGAGATAACCGCTTTAGGTGCGAAGCCGGATGCCGATTTACTTGAGACGCTGACGTTCATCACGGAATATCCGGCGGCGATCCGCGGCGATTTCGATCCGGCGTATTTGGAGCTTCCCGCAGAAGTTCTCACCACGGTGATGCGGTTTCACCAGAAGTATTTCTCGGTGGAATCGGCGCCCGGCAAACTCGCCGCGCATTTTGTCGCGGTAATGAACACGAGCGGCGATCCCGAAGGCCTCGTCAAAAAGGGCAACGAGCGCGTGACAAAGGCTCGCTTCAACGACGCTCGGTTCTTCTGGAATGTGGATCAGCAGAAGAAGCTGGCGGATCGCGTGCAGGATTTATCGCACGTGACGTTCCAAGCGAAGCTGGGGTCGTATTTAGAGAAGACCAATCGTGTGGTCGAGCTGGTGAAAACACTGGGCGGCGATGCGAATGCGCAACGCGCGGCGCTGTTGTGCAAAGCCGATCTGCCCACGGAGATGGTGAAAGAATTCACCGATCTACAAGGCATCGTCGGCGGCCTTTACGCCAAGCATCAGGGCGAGCCGGAAGCCGTATCGCAAGCGATTTACGAACACTACAAGCCGCTCAGCATGGAGGACTCGATTCCCTCCACACCCGAAGGGCAGATCGTGGCGCTGGCAGACAAGCTCGATACGCTGCGCGAGTGCTTCCGCATTGGATTGGTTCCCACGGGCTCGAAAGATCCATTCGCCCTGCGCCGTGCAGCACAGGGCGTGGTGAAGATCCTGGTGGAAGCGAAGCTGCCGTACGCATTTGATTCTTTGTTCGACGGCGAATTGCGCGCGTTCATGCTGGATCGTCTTCAGCACTATTTCCGCGAAGTCCGCCGCTACAAGTACGACGAAGTCAATGCGGTGCTGGCATCGGGCGCGAAGACATTGGCCGACGTCGAAGACCGTTTGATCGCGCTATCGGCGGTTCGTCCCACGGAAAACTTCGAACCCCTGGCCGCCAGCTTCAAACGCATTCGCAACATCCTGAAGCAGGCAGCATTCAATCCAGATAGCTGGCTTTTCGACGTCAAACTCCTGGAAGCTGGCCCCGAATGGGACCTACATCAGGCCTTCTTGAAGGCGCAGGGCGACTTGTCCGGCAAGAGTTATCGCGAAGCCCTGGAGGCCATCGCATCGATACGTCCTCAGGTCGATCTGTTTTTCGACAAAGTTTTGGTTAACGCTCAGGACGAAAGCGTCCGATCCAATCGTTTGGCATTTTTAAACAATATACTCACAGAGTTCTCGACGATCGCCGATTTTTCGGAAATTGTAACAACGGGCGATCCGGCAAATAAATCATAAGGAATCGTATGAAGAATTACGTATACAGCTTCGGCGGGGGCCAGACAATCGGCAACGGAAGCATGAAAGATATTCTCGGTGGCAAGGGCGCCGGCCTCGCCGAGATGAGCAAGGTCGGGATTCCGGTGCCCCCCGGGTTTACGATCTCGACAGAAGTCTGCAATATTTATTTTCAAAATGGCAATCAGGTCCCGAGTGAGATTAACGACCAAGTAAAGCGCGCGCTCGTCAAGCTGGAAAAACAAATCGGCAAGAAGCTGGGCGATGCGTCGAATCCTCTGCTGGTCAGCGTGCGCAGCGGCGCAAAATTTTCCATGCCGGGGATGATGAACACGATCCTCAATTTGGGCCTGAACGATAAGACTGTGGAAGGGCTGGCAAAGCTGAGCGGCAATCCGCGCTTTGCATACGATTCCTACCGGCGCTTCATTCAGATGTTCGGCGAAGTGGCCTTGAACATCGAGATGGAAAAGTTCGATCACATCTTCGACGCGCGTAAGGCCAAGGCCAAGGTCAAGCTAGACACGGACCTGACCGCCGCGGACCTACAGGTGATCATCGCGGACTATCTCAAGCTGGTCCAGAAGGAAACCAAGAAAGCATTCCCGCAGGACACGCACGAACAACTGGCGATGGCGCGCGACGCGGTGTTCCGCTCATGGTGGAATCCCAAGGCGGGCTATTACCGCAAGATGGAAAAGATTCCGGATGATATCGGCACGGCGGCGAACGTCCAGGCGATGGTGTTCGGCAACCTGGGCGATACGTCGGCGACAGGCGTTGGTTTTACGCGCGATCCCGCGACCGGCGAGAAACTCTTCTACGGCGAGTTTTTGATCAACGCACAGGGCGAGGACGTCGTGGCCGGCATTCGCACGCCACAGCCCATCCACGATCTGGAAAAGGTGATGCCCGCAGCGTATACACAGCTCCGCGAGATCACCAGCAGCTTGGAAAAGCACTACCGCGACATGCAGGACTTCGAGTTTACGATCGAAGACAACAAGCTGTACATGCTGCAAACGCGCAACGGCAAGCGCACCGGCGCGGCCGCGGTTCGCGTCGCGGTGGAGATGGTGCACGAAGGCCTCATCGACAAGAAAGAAGCCGTTCTGCGCGTGCAGCCCTCGCAGCTCGATCAGTTGCTGCATCCTCTGTTCAATGCCGCATCGCTCAAGAAATTGCGGATCATTGCGAACGGTATCGCTGCGTCGCCTGGCGCCGCTGTGGGCCGTGCGGTTTTCTCGACAGAAGCCGCCATTGAACTCGGCGCGAAGGATCCCGTTATTTTGGTCCGCAGAGAAACCACGCCGGATGACATCCACGGCATGGACGTCGCCAAAGGAATTCTCACGGCGGTCGGAGGAAAATCAAGCCACGCGGCTGTTGTGGCGCGCGGCATGGGACGCCCGTGCGTGGTCGGTGCCGGCCAGATCGAAATCGACGAACACGCCTCCCGGTTTACGATTCAGTCGAAGGGCAAAAAGCTGGTCGTAAAACAAGGCGAATGGATTTCCATCGACGGCACCACGGCGAACGTCTATTTGGGCAAAGCCGAAACGCGCGATCCGGATCCGACCTCGTCGTATTTCGGCGAGTTGATGAAATGGGCCGATGAATTCCGCGGCAAATTTGGCGTTCGCGCCAATGCCGATATTCCGCGCGATGCGAAGGCCGCTCGGCTGTTCGGCGCAGAAGGCATCGGCTTGTGCCGTACAGAGCACATGTTCTTCGCGGAGGATCGAATCCCGCACATGCAGGCGATGATCCTGGCGCGCGACGAAAAAACCCGCAAGAAGGAGCTCCTGAAGCTACTGCCCATGCAGCGCAAGGATTTCGCGGGGCTTTTCAGTGTGATGGACGGGTTCCCGGTAACGATCCGTACGCTGGATCCCCCGTTGCACGAATTTCTCCCGAAACGCGAAGACCTGATGGTGGATCTCGCGCATCTGCCGCACGCCGGCGCGCCGATGAAGAAACACTTTTCCGAGAAGTATGGCATCCCGGCGGGCCAATTGAAGAAGGCGCTCCCTGAATTGCTTAAGCGCGTGGAGGAGTTGCACGAGTTCAACCCGATGCTGGGCCATCGTGGCTGCCGTTTGGGAATCACGTATCCGGACATCACGGAAATGCAGGCCCGTGCGATTTTCGAAGCCGTCGTGTTGGTGGCGAAGAAGGGGATCAAAGTGATTCCCGAAGTGATGATCCCGCTTGTCGGCAACGCCAAAGAGCTGGAAAATCAAAAAGCCATTGTGGACCGCGTGGCGAAGGAAGTGTTGGCGAAAGCCGGTCTCTCCGATCTGAAGTATTTGATCGGCACCATGATCGAGATCCCGCGCGCGGCCATCACGGCCGACGAAGTCGCGAAACACGCCGAGTTTTTCAGCTTCGGCACGAACGACTTGACGCAGACCACGATGGCTCTGTCGCGCGACGATTACACGAAGTTCTCCAAGCAATACGAAGCCTTGAAAATCTTCAAGACGGATCCGTTCACGTCCATCGATCAGGATGGCGTCGGGCGCATGATGAAGACGGCCATCGAATTGGGCCGTAAAACGCGGCCCAACATCGAACTCGGGATTTGCGGCGAGCATGGCGGCGATCCCAGTTCGGTGGAGTTCTGCTATCGGCTCGGCATGGACTACGTTTCGTGCTCGCCTTATCGGGTACCGATCGCGCGGCTGGCAGCGGCGCAAGCGGCCATCACGGGCGACAAGTCCGACGGGGTCAAATCCGACATGATGCGAACGGCGTAAGACAGACCCTTTGGCGCTCTGGGCCATGTATACTGGCCCAGTATGCGCATTTTCAAGATTTGTTTTTGCTTTGCGACGCTGTGCATCACCGCGCTTGCCCAGAGCGATAAAGGATCCATTTCGGGGACAGTGCTGGACCCCTTCGGCAAGCCCGCTAGGCTCGCGGCACTGCAGGCGAATAATACGGCCACCGGAGCAATCGCCAAAGCTTCCGCCACCGCGAACGGCAGCTACCAGTTGGCCGACCTTGCCGCAGGCACCTACGACGTCAGCGTGAATACTCCGGGCGTTCGTCCATTCGAGAAGAAGGGCGTCCTCGTGCAGGCGGGTAAAGCAACCGCGCTGAACGTGCGCTTGCAGGAGGGCACGCAGATGAGTACGCTCGGCGAAGATGGCGAAGCCATCGTGGCGGATCAAAAAAACCACAAGCCGCCGTCGGGGCCGACGCCGCGCACGGCCGATGGCAAGCCCGATCTGACGGGCGTGTGGTGGTCTCCTGTCATGGTGGATCCGGGAAAGCCCGAGTGGACGCCCTACGCGCAAAAGATTGCGCAAGAGCGCACCGAGAATAACCGCAAGGACGCTCCGCAGGCTCACTGCCTACCGGGTGCGACGCTACGTCGTGGTCCGCTGTACGAGTTCGTGCAATCCAAAGAGATGATCGTGGAAGTTTCCGATGACGATAGCCCGGGCTTTCATCACATCTATTTTGGCCGCGAGCATCCGAAGGATCCCGACATTCTTTGGTATGGCGATTCCGTGGACCGCTGGGATGGCGATACGTTAGTGGTGGATCGAGTGAATTTCGAAGAAGCTGCGTGGCTAGATCAGGATTCGCATCCTCACGGCGAGAACTTGCACATCGTGGAGCGCTACCGCCGCCCTGACCTCGGGCACTTGGAGACGGAGATCACCGTGGAAGATCCCAAAGTGCTGGCCAAACCGTGGACGTTCAAGCGTGTTTCGGACCTCGCGGCAGGTCACGCAGTTCGTGAGTTCCTGTGCACGGAAAATAATCGAGACGTCCCGCACCTGGTTGGTAAGTAGGGGTTGGCAAGTAGGGGGTTAGCAAGTAGCGCCGCGTGCAAAGGCGCTTTAGCCGCGCCAATGGTTGCACACGTCGATGACGTGCTGGACCTCTTCTTCGGTTATATACGGTTGAATCGGCAGACTGACTTCCGACGCGCACAGCAGCCGCGCCGAGGAACACCCGTGTTCTTCGTACGCGACGCGCTCCATGGCGGGCTGATCGGGGATCGCAATCGGATAGTGCTCGCCCGGCGTGATCCAGTGTTCTTTCAGGTAATTTAAGAACGCCGCCTTGCGCTCCTGCGAAACTGCAACGGGAAACAGATGCCAGCTGGATTCCGAGCCGGGAGTATCGCCGTCGGCAACAATATCGGCGCCTACCGGGACAATTCCAGGATGCTTCAGCGCAGCCAAATACCTGCGCGCGATGCTGCGGCGTTTCTCGATCCAACCCTCTACTTCAGGCAGGAGGACGCGTCCCAGTAGCGCGGCCTGCAACTCGTCCAGGCGGCTGTTATATCCGATGAGTTCGTGCCGGTACTTGGAGCTTTGTCCATAGTCGCGAAATTGCCGCGCCCGTTGCGCGAGTTCGGCGTCAGACGTAAGGATCGCCCCGCCATCGCCGAACGCTCCCAAATTTTTTGTGGGATAGAAGCTGGTCGCCGCGATCTGGCCGACAGTGCCGGTTCTCATGAGAGAATTTTCGCTCCGCCAGTTTGCGCCGATCGATTGCGCGCAATCTTCCACGATGCGCAGTCCGAAGCGATCGCGAAGCACTGCAAGGCGCTCCAGATCCAGACTGTGCCCGTAGAGATGAACGGGAACAAAGTAGCGGATGTCCGATGCGCGTTCGAGCAGCGCTTCACAAGCATCCAATGAAATTAAACCACTGGGATCGCAATCAACGAAAACGGGGACTGCGCCGATCTTGAGAATGGCAAGAGTAGTCGCGAAGGCGCTCACGGGCGTCGTCAGAACCTTGTCGCCCGCCTGACAACCGAACAGCCGCAATGAAATTTCCAGCGCGTCCAGTCCACTGGCCACGCCGACGGCGTGCCCGACGCCCCACATCCGCGCGAGCTTTTCTTCAAACGTAGAAACCTCGCGACCCAGCACGTACCAGCCGCTTTCGCCGACGTCTTCAAAAGCGGCGGTCAACGCGCCGCGCAGATCGCGCCACTGGCGTCCCAAATCGTTCGCGGGCACGTGGATGGCGGGGTTTGTGGATTGAGTTTTTGCAGTCAAACGGCTTCAGTATAACGGCGAGCGGGGCTTTCGCCAATTCCTCGCCGCACGGGCGAGCCATAATCGCGGGAGATACTCGCGACCCCTAGCCTACGGTTCAGAATCCCCGGAGTCTGTATGATGTAAGAGACAACGTCTTGCATACCGTACACACAGTCGCGCGTTGGATCAGGCAGGCCAAGCCCGTTTTAGCCCTGTTTTTCGCCTTCGGCGTGGCGTCGGCCCAACCGCGGGCGGAGATTGTGGTGGCCGCGGCTTCCAATCTTACGAATGCGTTCGAGCAGGCCGGGGCGCGTTTCGAAATGGAAACCGGCATTCACGTCGTGTTCAGTTTCGGATCTACGGCGCAAATCGCGCAGCAGGCGGAGCACGGAGCTCCCTTCGACCTCATCGCCGCCGCCGACACGGAGCACATCGATGCCCTGGATCGGAAAGGTCTTCTGCTACCCGCCTCACGCGCCATCTACGCTCGCGGCCTGCTCGCGCTGTGGATTCCTGCCGCTGGCCCCGCGCTCGTGCATGGGCTTAACGATCTAACCTCGAATCAGGTCAAGATTATCGCACTGGCGAAACCGGAACTTGCACCGTACGGCGCAGCTGCTGTCGCGGCCCTCAAGAGCGCTGGCATATGGGACCGTGTGCAATCCAAAGTAGTCTATGCAGAGAACATCAATATGGCCCGGCAATATGGGGCATCGGGAAATGCCGACGCTGTGCTCACGGCCTACGCGCTGGTGTTCAAGGAAAGCGGCACCATCGTGCAGATCGATCCAAAGCTCTATCCGTCCATCGACCAGGCCATCGGTATATTCGGGAGCTCCAGCCAGAAGGCGGAAGCTCGCCGCTTTGTCGATTTCCTCTTGCGCGGCGATGGGAAAGCCATACTGACCCAGTTCGGATACCGTACTCCCCACAATTGATCTCTTCGTAACACCTATTTCCAGGCACTCAGCCGCCCCATCGGCTAAAATAATGGAGGCTATATTTGGCCATGGAGAAACAATACCTCATGAAAACCGCGACGATTTTCATCGCTACCGTACTATGCGCGTCCGGGCTGTCCGCGCAGACCATTGCAACCGAAGTGAAGAGTCAGTGGACCGATGTCAAAGTCATCATCACCAAGGCTGCGGACCGCATGTCCGACGCCGATTACGCGTTTAAGCCCGAAGGCGAACCCCGTACCTTCGGTGACTTGATCGCTCACGTTGCCGATGCGCAGGGTGCCATGTGCGGCGCTGCGAAAGGCGAACAGAAGAGGATCGGAGCTGCGCAAAAGAAGACCAAGGCTGAGTTGGTTGCCGCACTAAAGGAATCCAACGATTTCTGCGACAGCGCCTATGCAGCCCTTACGGACGCGAACGCGAACGAAATGGTTTCGATGTTTGGCGGCATGCGCACGCGCGTGGGAGCGCTGGAGTTCAACGTGGTTCACGACAACGAAGTCTATGGCAGCATCGCCGTGTACATGCGTTTGAAGAACATGGTTCCTCCGTCGACGGCGGATCGTCCGCAGATGGAAGGCAAGAAGAAGCAGTAGTTCTAAAAGAACAAAGCGCGGGGCCGGTGCTACAAAGCGCTGCCTCGCGTTTTTTGTTTGCGATGCCGCAGGCTCAGGCGAATTCAGCGGCTGTTACGCCCACTCGCCGGCTGCTATTCCCACTCAATCGTCCCGGGCGGCTTGTTCGTTAAGTCGTAGAATACGGCGGCCACACCTTCCACCGCGGCCAATTCCTTCGACATCTCCTGCAGCAGCGCGTCCGGCATTCTGACCGCACGAGCCGTCATCCCATCGACGGAATCAATGGGCCGGAGCACGACAGAATCGGGATGCGTCGCGGTGCCCAGCGGAATGAGCACCACGGGGAATTGCCAGACTTCTTTTTCAAATCCGCCAGCGAGCGACAGTCTTCGAACGATGGCGTCAGCACGGCGAAGACGATCCAGACGCTCTGCCGTGAGCTGCGCCGCATGGCCGCGCAGCTCGCCAAGAGGAACCTGCGAGTAGGCCGTGGCCAATACGCGATTTACGTCGCTACGGCGATTGATCAACGCGGCCGCTTCCGCTTCCGACGCGGGGAAACGATCCAGGGCGAGCACGGGACGATACGTCCGCGAGTCGCCTTGCACGCCAACGGACTTAATCGGCAGGATCCAGCCTTCTTCCACTTTTTGTGACGCGCCTTCGTACTCTGAGCACAAGCAGCGAATGGCGAGGCCGGGACCGGGGAAAGGATGGCGATCCAGCATCTCGGCGGGAATGCCAAGCTGGCGACCGATGGCGCGCACTTCGTCCTTGTAGAACGACGACAGGGGTTCAATAATGCGCCCCGCGTCGATCAGCTTTTGAATCCCTGCAACGCGATTGTGATGCGTCTTGATCAGGTCCGCTTTCGCGGATCCGCCGGATTCAATCGTGTCAGGGTAGATGGTTCCCTGCCCCAGAATCCAGCCGCCGTCCATGTAGTTGTCGCCTTCGAGGATGCGCTCCTGCACCTCAACGAATTTTTCGCCAATCACATGACGCTTGCGCTCGGGTTCGACAATCCCCGCGAGCGCAGTCAGAAAGCGCTTTCGCGCGTCTTCGACGAAGAATCCCTTCGCGCCGAGCTTCGCGAAACTCTCGCGAACGAATTCGGTCTCGCCCTCGCGCATGAGTCCACTATCCACGTAAGTTCCGTGGACGCGATCTGGACCGAGCGCTTTCAGGCAAAGCGTGTACGCGACTGTGGAATCCACACCGCCGCTAACGAAGAAGAAGATATTGCGGGAGCCTGCAACTTGGCGGATGTGCTCCTCGATGGATTCGATCTGGCGCGCGGGATCCCAGTCCTTGGTGCATCCGCAAATGGTCTCGACAAAATTCGCCAGGATCGTCTGGCCACACGGCGTATGCGCCACTTCGGGATGAAACTGCACACCGTAGATGCGCTTCTCTTCCGAGCCCATCGCCGCAATGGGACAAGTATCGGTGGATGCGAGCCCGCGAAATCCCGCGGGCGGCTTGGCGACGAGATCGCGATGGCTCATCCATACGGGAATTGAAACGCCAGGGGTTCCGCTCACGCCACGGAGCAAAGTATCCTCGTCTAAAACATCTAACTCCGCGAATCCGTACTCGCCGCGTTCGCCCTTTTCGACCGTGCCGCCAAGCTGGTGCGCGATCAATTGCAACCCGTAGCAAATACCAAAGACGGGGATGCCAGCGGTAAGCAGCGCTGGGTCAATGGTTGGACTGCCAGCATCGTAGACGCTGGACGGTCCTCCGGAAATAATGATGCCCTTCCGCCCCTTCAGTTCCGACGCGGGAGTTTCGCTCGGAGCCACATCCGCATAGACGCCGAGTTCGCGGACTTTTCGGGCAATGAGATGGCAGTATTGTCCTCCGGCGTCGAGAACGGTGATCTGCGGTTGCAAGTTCTTATTGTGCCAGAAGTGGCGGGGTTGCCGTTCTTGGACCCGTTACTGGACCTTGTAATGCCCGACGTCCTGTTCGTTTTCGGCGCAAACATACTCGCCGATTTCATCATTCGCCAGCAGCGTGGTGGCGTATTTCACGCTCCACGGTTTTGTGAACGTCTGAGGATCGTTGACGATGAATTCGTATTCCAGATGCCCTTCATCCGGGCGGCGAAGGCGTTCGGTGACGACGATGCTTTCTTTGTGCGGCCGATTGAAGGGGAGCCAGCTCTTGTCGTTCATGTTGGCCGTTTCCACCACCAGCGTTTCGCCTTCCCAGTGCCCTATGGAATAGCCCATCCAGGTGGGATCCGCATCCTTGGGACGCGCGCGTCCATCCATGTGGATTTGACGATACACAAAAATATCTTCAATCAGCGCGACAATCGTTTTCGGAGACTGAATGAGCTTGAAGGGATTCGCGCCGCCGAGCCTGGGACCTTGCGGCAAACAGAACGCGTTAGGACTGATGCGGCCCGGCTGCTTCATCTCCGCTTGCGCCCACGGCAGTACCTCCGTCTCAGTCACACTGAGTTGCCGCATGGTGGCCCACACGCCCGAAAAATCGGGATGCCCGTCGAGCGAGCGCGGCGTAGGGCCCTTAGGAATGGCCCGCTGCTCCATGGCCGCGGCGGCGAACGCGTTATCGCCAATCGCGTTGATGCTCCCCTCGTGCATGCGAGCATCGAGCTGCGTGGTTGCGCCTGCGGCGACGCGCACGTTCTTGTCATTGAACAGCGCCACGCCATGCACGAGCGTGGAAAATTCGTATGTACCCGGCGGCAAGCCGCCGAGTTTATATTCGCCCTTTGCGCCTGATGCCGTGCGATAGACCATTCCCGTGGTGGCATTCTTGGCAAGGACGTCCACCTGGCTTACGGGATAACCGAAATCGTCCATCGTGATTCCCGCGATTGTGCCTGGCGCGTCTTGCGCCCAAACGGTCGCGGCTGCGAGGCAGGCGATCATTGTGATACGAACGATCGCGATACTTCTAATCCGACTAACGTGCATGGCCCGCATATTGATTATTTTCCGCACAAACGTATTCGCCAATTTCGTCATTTTCTAAAAGCGTGGAGGAAAGCTTGAAGGTCCACGGCTTGGCGTACGTCCCCGGATCTTCCACCGTTGTGTCGATCTGCAGATGCCCTGCGTCCGGTCGGCGAATGCGTTCCACCATGTGATATTTTTCGGTGCGCGGGAACGGTATCGGGGACCAGCCCTTATCGTTCAACGCGACGGTATCCACCACCAGTGTGTCGCCCTCCCACTTCGCAATGGAGTGCCCCATCCAAGTGGGATCGGCGTCCTTCGGGTGCGCGCGGCCATCCATGTGGAACTGGCGATACGGATAAACGTCCTCACGCAGCATCACGATGGTTTTGGGCGATTGAATAAACTTGAACGTCACAGGAACGTCGAACGTGGGTCCCCAGGGTAGGCACGACGACGTTGGAATATCCCTCATATCATTGGCGAAGCGTTCCTTCACCAGCTTGTCGGCCCACGGCAACATCTCCGGCTTGCCGTGATCCACCCACTGCACGGGCGCCCACACGCCGGAAAGATCCGGATGCCCGTCGAGCGATTTCGGCGTTGGACCTTTCGGCAGAGGTTTGCGCGCCATGGCCAGGGACGAGAACGCGTTGTCACCGATGGCGCCCAATTGCGAATCGTCCTTCAAGCGGATGTCCAGCTTTGCGGCTTTCCCCGCGGCAATCGCAATCCCTTGCTGGACGAACTTCTCGTCTCCGTAAACAACCACCGCGACGCGATAGCTTCCCGCAGGCAGACCGGTGATCGTGTAGGCGCCTTTGGCGGACGTT
Source organism: uncultured Acidobacteriia bacterium (assembly GCA_903892565.1). Lineage (GTDB taxonomy): Bacteria > Acidobacteriota > Terriglobia > Bryobacterales > Bryobacteraceae > Palsa-187. The sequence continues at coordinate 4,170 of CAITIX010000042.1, read as the reverse complement.
GTCGCGTGAGACACTTTGCCGGCGCCGATACTTGCCTGCACGTCTGCACCGAGCGTCGGCTCTCCGATGGGATCGAATACGGTTCCGCTGAGCGAACCCGTGCCCTGCGCGAAAACCATAGCCTGTGCGAAAAACATGGCCGGAGCCAAAAGAAATAAGACAGCGTGCGCGGGTTGCGCGGGGATGAGACGCATGGGTACCAGCTTACCGGATAATCTCGTTTGGTTCACGTGCGGTCCGCTATTTCTGTCGTGCTCCCGGGGCGTACTTTTGGTTGTAGATTTCGATCTCCGATGGCGAACAGAGCATTTCCGAAAGCTCGGTAGTGGGAGCAACGCTCGTGAACCGCAGCTTATCCAGTGCGACCCATGGACGCGTATATACCTTCGGATCGTCGATGGTCATGGAAAGTTCCAGATGATCGCGATCCACGCGATGAAACGTTTCCTCGGTGCGCAGATCTTCGCTATGCGGACGGCCCGCGTTATCGATCCATGTTCGCGCGTCCGTCCCATTCGTACGAACAACAAACGTGGTGTCGTTGCTCCAGGCGCCGACGGAATATCCAAACCAGCGCGGATCAGGATCTTTCGGAAGCTCTCGTCCGTCAGTCCAAATGATCCGGTACGCTTTTCCGAACGTATAGAGCAGAGCTGTTTTCACGGGCGTCTGCAGAATCTGAATGGTCCGCAGTTCGAACAGATTTTCGCGCGGAAAGCCCTGTGGATCGCAGCCGTGGGAAGGATCGTTCTCCGTGGTGGGCGCAATTTCGTGGATGCCTCGCGTGGGCCGGTTTTTCGAGAACAGCTCCAGGCCGTAGGGCGTGTATGGCGGCTCGTGCTCGGGCTTCCCGTCGCTCGGCATCGCCTGCGCACCCAGCGCTTGCACGCCACCCATCGGCTGCCAGTGCCCGGAAAGATCGCGCCGGGGAGCGGGCTCGGTTTGCGCTACTGCGGACACACACAGGCTTGTCGCCACGACAAGCCTGCAGATATTGCGCCGCATCCGCATTTTACTTTTTCTTGGTACTGGGAGCGTACCGCTTGTTGTAGGCCGCCAATTCCGAGGGCGAGCACATCATCTCGACGAGGTCGGTGGTGGGCGGCATCAGGGTGAGCCGCACGTCCTTCAACCCGTACCACGGCTTCTGATATACCGTCGGATCAACGAGCATGACGGTAAGCGTCATATTGTCTCGATCCACCCGATGGAACGTTTCGGTCACATGCAAATCCTCACTGTGAGGACGCCCCGCGTTATCCACCCAAGTGCGCGGATCCGTGCCATTCGTATCGATGACAAACGTAAAATCGTCCGTCCACTTGCCGACCGAGTATCCGTACCAGCGCGGATCGGGATCCTTCGGCAATGCACGGCCGTCGGTCCAAACAACGCGGTACACCTTGCCGTAGGTGTACATCAGCACGGTCTTGATCGGCGTCTGGATAAATTGTGTGGTGCGCAGCTCGAACAAATCTTCGCGCGGAAAGCCCTGTGGATCGCAGGCGTGCGCCGGATCGTTTTCATCGACCGCCGCCACCGCATCCGGCCCGTTCGAAGACTTGTTGCGCTTTGCCATCTCCGCGCCATAGGGCGTGAACAACAACTGGTGTTCTGGTTTGCCATCGGCGGGCATCTCCGCGGCACCGGTGCCTTGCGCGCCAACCAGCGGCCGCCAGATGCCGTTGATGTCGCGACGCGGGGCGGGAGCTCCACTCAATGGGGGTGCCTGCGCGATGGCGCCGACAGAGCACGCCAGTCCTACCGCGATGCATAGAACGGTCTTCGCACTCGAACCAAAACGAGGCGTCATCATCGGCGCTATTTCTTAATGGCTCCGCGCGTCGCGTGTCTGCGGTTATACTCGTTGAGCTCGGAAGGCGAGCACATCATTTCCACCAGTTCGGTGTTTGCCGGCTTCAAGCGGAACTGCAGCTTATTCAGCGCGACCCAGGGCTTCTCGTAAACCTTCGGATCGTCGATCGTCATGGTTAATTCCATATGATCCTGATCCACACGATGGAACACTTCCTCCACACGCAAGTCTTCGCTGTGGGGACGGCCCGCATTATCGAGCCAGGTTCGCTCATCCGTACCGTTCGATTGCGCGACGAAGGTATAGTCGTCCGTCCACTTGCCGACGGAATATCCGTACCAGCGCGGATCGGGATCCTTCTGCAGCGGGCGTCCGTCCGTCCAAATGACGCGCCAGATGCGATTGAACGTGTACAGCAGAACCATTTGAGTGGGCGTCTGCATGAACTCCGTCGCGCGCACTTCGAACAGATTCTGGCGAGGGAAACCCATCGGCTCACACGCGTGCGCGGGATCGTTTTCTTCGCTCGGAGGCACCTCGTCAGGCCCGTTCGAAGACTTGTGTGTCTTGGCAAGCTCGCGCCCATAGGGCGTGAGGTGCAAATCGTGCTCGGGTTTGCCATCGGCCGGCATATTGTTCGCCCCATTTGGCTGGATGCCTTCCAGTCCGCGAATGGGCTCCCAAATTCCGGTGAGATCGCGAGGTGGCGCGGGTTTCGCCGTGGCCGGGCTCGCGTTCTGGGCAAACAGCGGCAACGCGAACGCGGCGAAGGCCGACAACAATAGGACGCGCCCCAGCAAGGGACGCTTGAGTTTCAAGCGACGAAGCATACGGATCTTGACCTCTACACTAGCGTTTCGGATGTCAGGCTTCATCGCCTTCGATGTGCCGACACTACTTCCTGGCAGCTTCCCCGGGGACGCGGCCCATTCCTTCGTAGGTTTTGCCCGCGACCATCACGCGTGCAATGCGACCCACCGGCTCGCCGTTCTTGGCTGCAATCATCCAGGCCGTGATTTCGTCGCCCGGCTTGAACATCTTGCGGCTCCAGCCACGCGCCACCATATCCGGCGGATTACTCACTTCGGCCGTCCAGTGCACCGACACGCCCTTGTCATCCTTCACGTCGAACTCCAGCAGACAATGCGGATTTGCCCACAGCCAGTCCGTGACTACACCCGTCACCTTCACGGCTTTTGTCTCGTCATAAATGGCGGCTCCATGATGAGCCAACATTGCGACGGGAGCGCAAATCAAGCCAAAAGCGGCAACCAACGTCATGATTCCGAATCGATGTTTCACTTGTAACCCTCCGTTATCACATGGTGAGAACCCTTCATTAGCAATATCAGTTGTATCGAATCAACCGGAACGTGTCAACCGGCGCGCTACTTTGCAGGCCGTGCAAATCGAGAAGCATCAACGGGCGCGTTCGCTTTTATATCGGTGAAGATGATGATCGATTTTCCATCCAGCCACGTCACAATCATCTTGTAAGGCACCTTCAGGCCGTCTAATGCCTTGTAATCCGAATAATCCACCTGCATCGGCGTAAGACCCACGGGCGAATCCGCAAAGGTCACGGTTCGCGCCAGCAAGCCGGTTTCGTCGTCGAAGTAAAGATTCACTGGGAATTTGCCGTTGATGGTGCCCTGCACCATCGTGAAATCGCGATCGTCGAAATTCGCCGGGCTGCCCACTCTCCATTCGGCTAACAATTTCTTGAGCTGCGCGGGGAAAATCAGCGATGCGGTCAGCTTCATGCCGTCCACCTCGCCGCCGGTGCGCTCCATCATCTTAAACGGAGCCAATTGGGTGGATTCGGAAACCCACGCTTCGCGTCCGTCGAACGTATCAATCAAATCCGCATCCGCGAGATTGTGGACCACAAGACTCTTCTGCGCGGGAGCCTTCGCATAAAAGTCCATCGCATACTTCGTCGGAATGCCGTAAGTCTGAAACGTCCCCTTCGCGACGATGCTGGTCAACGCGGCGGCCTTCTGTTCACCACCGATCGCCTTCAGGTACTTTTCAATGACCTCGCCCGCTTCAGGAGCGCCAGGAAACGGAGTCACCATCTTATCCGGCTCACGATAGCGCAGCGTCGCGTAGAACTGCGTCAAATCCGGCGTGATCTCCGGCGATGTACTCCCACGATGGCAGGTGTAGCAGGTCAACACGCGCTTGCCGGCGAAGAAGTTCTTATTCATGGTATTGACCATCGCGATCATGCCGCGCGTGCGGCGTTTCAGCGCGTTGTCATCGGCGTATTTCGTCCAATCGCCGCCGCTTTCCGCGGTGTGGCAATCACCGCAGCTGATCCCGAGCGATGCCGAAAAGAATCCCATGGTAGT
>CAITIX010000041.1 GCA_903892565.1 uncultured Acidobacteriia bacterium | reverse complement strand
TCACACCGTCAACGCCTTCGCGTCGCGCCACAGGCAATCACACCGTCAACGCCTTCGCGTCGCGCCACAGGCAATCACACCGTCAACGCCTTCGCGTCGCGCCACAGGCAATCACACCGTCAACGGCTTCGCGTCGCGCCACAGGCGCTCCAGGTCGTAATACTCGCGAGCTTTCTCCGTAAAGATGTTCACCACGAGATCGCCGTAATCCACCAGCACCCATTCCGCATTTTTATAGCCTTCAATGCTCAGCGGATACTCGCCTTCGTTCTTCATCTCGAACTCCACGGCGTCGGAAATGGCCTGCGCCTGGCGTGAGTTGGACGCGCTGCAGATCACCAGCGTGTTGGTGAAACTGGTCACGTCGCGTAGATCCAGCACCAGAATGTCTTTGGCTTGTTTCGACTCTGCGGCTTCCACCGCGATACGCCAATTCTGCGATGCGGGAGCCTGTACCGGCTTTGCGGCAGCCTTCGCTTTTTTGGATTCCGCTTTCGCTTCCGCGCTTGCAGCTTTGCTCGCAGCCGTACGCTTTAAAGGCGCGCGTTTTACGACGATCTTCTTCTTGGGAGCGCGGGCCGTTTTGGCGGGCGCGTCGGTGGGTGTTTTTGGCGGGCGTGGCAGTTTGGAATTGTCTCCTGCTCGTATCGTACTACACCCCTCACTCACACCACCCATCTTCCGCCGACCCGGAGCTTCGGCTTTTGTGCGAATTTGCTTCTTCGCCATCGCGTATTTTCGCTACAATCGCCCTATGTCTTCCATGAAGGTGCTGATTCCCGCCGCGAAGATTCAAGAGCGTATTGCCGAACTGGGGGCCGAGATCGATCGCGATTATCCCGGCGGCGAGCCCGTCTATTTAATCGGCGTATTAAAAGGTGCGTGCATCTTTCTCGCCGACCTCGCACGCGCCACGAACGTTCCCGCCCGCATCGAATTCATCGGCATCTCCAGCTACGGCAAAGGCAAGAGCTCATCGGGTGAGGTCAAGGTAACCAAAGATCTGGATGTAAGCGTCGAAGGCCATCACGTAATTATCGTGGAGGATATCCTCGACACCGGCCTTACGCTCAGCTATCTGGTGAAATTGATGGCCCAGCGCAAGCCGAAAACCCTGCGCATCGCGACGTTCCTCGATAAGCCCGACCGCCGCCAATCGCCGGTGCAGGTGAATTACGTCGGCTTCAAAATCCCCGACGAATTCGTCATCGGCTATGGCCTCGATTACGCCGAGGACTATCGCAATCTCAAAGACGTCTGCGTGCTTTCGCAATAGCCCAGCGCGCGGCGTTACGGCCGTGGCCCGTAGTGAGGAATCTCGACGCCGCTTTCGTATACGCCCAAATCCGGAGCCTTCCCCGTGAATCCATCCGTGATGTTCGGAATCACGTCGCCCGCGTCAATCGCTTTCGAGCCCGGCTTTAAGCGGAAGTCGAAGTCCTCCGATTTGTATACATGGGACACGTCCTTGCGATCGGGCATCGACGCTTTCACGAACGTGTCGTAGTCGATCAGGACGCTATGCGCGTCTTGCCCCGTGGCCTTGCTGTATTCGTCGAGCGTTTTGAACTGCTGTTTCTTCCGATTCGCGGTGTAATCCACCAGCGTGCCTTTGTCCGGCGAGGTCCAAATAAAACTCACCGCCGCGCCGGGATTCGGACGGAAGCCGTTGTAATCGGAATCCGAATAACTGGTGTACGTATCGAAGCTGAATAATTCCGGCGCCGCGACGTACGGTCGAGGAGCCCATTCGGGACCCGCACCCTGTCCGAGAATCAGATTGTTGCGGAAGTGCAGATTGGAGAACGCTCCCCACTCGTGCGCTTCGCCGACGATCGTGTTGTTGTACAGCAGCACGCCCGAGGAGGACGACGTCAACTTCAGCGCGCCCGTGGGATTGTTGTAAATCAAATTCTGGAACATGTAAATGGGGCCGCCCACCGAGGGCTGCGCGCTCAGCGCCGGTTGCGCGCTGTTGAAGCAGCGATTGCGGAACAGCCGGATGTTGCGGCCACCGCCATCCGTTTCAAAACAGTTGTCGCCCAGATTGTTCAGATCGTTTCCGTAGATATCCATCGAAGCCGGGAAGCGATCTTCAATGAAATTGGGCGCGCCGTCCGGATCTCCATAAGTATCGATGTCGATCCCGTCGTGAAACGCGATGATGCGATTGTAGGCCACCACGTGGCCTTGTCCGTAAATCTTTACCGCGTACTCCGAGCCTTCCGGTCCGTTGATTTTTTCGGGATACCCGGGCAGCTTGCCGAATAAATCCGGCGCCACCCAGCTCAGCAGCACTTCGGGATTGCGGCGGCCGATGAACGTGTTGTCCGCAATGTATTCGTCCTTCGATCCTGACCAACTGCCGTGCACGCCGCGTCCGATGTTTTCGAAGCGGCAGTGCTTGATCGTGAGGCCGCTCGCTCCAATGATGTTTTTGCGTCCCACTAGAAACGCCGTGTCTGTGTTGCGGAACGTGATGCCTTCGAAATAGTTGTAGTTCGCCGCGCTCACGTCGAACAACACCGCGTTGCCGTTGCCGTCGAAAATCACTTCGCCATCGCCCGCCGCTTTGATCACGATGGGTTTTTCGGCGGTGCCGCTCTGCGTCAAATAGTACGTGTTATCGAATGTGGTCCCTTGTCCGCGCCAGCATCCGCCGTACGGCTCCTTGCAATCTTTGTACAAGCCGGCGTGCATCAGGATGACGTCGCCGGGCTGTACTCGTCCCGGATACGTATCGACGTGATCGGATGCCGACGCGCCCATGTTGTAGGCGTTCATCAGGCCTGTGAACGCGGGTTCCTGCTTCGGTCCCTTGTAGTCCACGGGATACACGTGATACGTTTTGCCGCCCGTGGCGGGCTGCGGCTCGCGACGCGTGCGAGCCGTCGCCATGTGGATCTTTTCGCCCTTCACGCCGTCGGGATCGCTCAGTGTGAAGCGAGCCTCGTACGTTGTGTCGGGCTCCAAATTGAAAATACTTCCGGCAAACGCGTTCGGCGCAGGACCTTTCGCCTGATCGGTCGCATAAGTTCCGTAGAGCCCCGCGGGCGCATCGCCCAGCTTTTCATGGAACAGCCGGAGCAGTGGCAATCCTTTGCGCCAAGTGGTCTCGCCCTTCTTCCGATACTCCAGATCCACCTTCGCATTGCGATTCGCATCGCCCTGGATTTTCCATTCAAAGCCGAGCGAAATCAGCGTGGGACGATCCACAATAAACTGCCCGGTGGTGGTTGTGAGCGCATCGGAGTTGTTCTTCGCAGCCGTCTGCGCGACCGCCCCGCTTGCGCCCAGGAAGAGAACGATCCCTCCAAAAGCGCCCGAACACAACCGTGTGGAAAACCTCATGCCGCAATGCCTCCAGATTATTTTTAAGCCAACGATTAGAATACATGCCGTGCCCGCCCGAGCGCAGAAGTTGCAAGCCGCTAAGGCGCTACGCCGAGCAGCGGTCTGATTTTTTTAAAGACCGTCTCTGAAACGATCTCCGCCCCATCCGCCGTTGGATGAACGTGATCCGGTTGGAAGAAGTGCAGGTCCGGCGTAATGATGTCCGAAAGGATGAACGGAATCAGCGGCAGTTTATATTTGGCCGCCAGATCCGCATAGATCTTTTCAAATTCGTGGACGTAGTCGGGCCCGTAGTTCGCGGGCAGCGTCATCCCTGCCAGCACAACCTTCGCGCCGCTGCGTTGAAACGCCGTGATCATCTGATCCAGATTCATGCGCGTCATCGCCAGCGGCAAGCCGCGCAGTCCGTCGTTGCCGCCCAACTCCAACAGCACCATCGCGGGCTTCGCGGCCACAGCCGTGTTCATGCGCGCGACTCCGCCCTGTGTCGTATCTCCACTGATGCCCATGTTGACGATGCGCCATGCGTAGCCCCCGGCATCGATCTTGCGTTGCAAATCGTCGGGATAGCTGCGGCCCGTCGGAACTCCGTAGCCCGCGCTGATACTATCGCCGAACACGGCGAGCACTTTCCTCGTATCTTCTTTTGAACCAGCAGCCGCTTTTGACGTAGCAGCCGATTTTGAGGCTGCGGCAGGTTGTTGGGCGAACGCGGAAGCAACAAAAATCAAGAGGAGGAGAAGGCAGCGCATCTGCATTCATCATATTAAATACACCGTAAATGCGCCTGCCGTCATAATAACTATAGATGGCCATCCTCGAAGCGACCGGGATTTTCAAATCAATCGACACAGGAACACACCGCGTGGAAATTCTGCGCGGCGTCGATCTCCAAGTGCCCGCCGGACAGTTCGTCGCGATCATGGGCGCATCCGGCAGCGGCAAAAGCACGCTGCTCGGATTACTTGCCGGATTAGACACGCCCACCGCGGGACGCATCGTCATCGACGGCGTCGACATCACCGGATTGAACGAAGACGCGCTTGCGCTCGTGCGCGGCCGCAAGATCGGCTTCGTGTTTCAGTCCTACCAACTCATCCCCACTCTGACTGCCGAAGAAAATGTTCTGCTCCCGCACGAACTCTCGGGCGGCGATGTTTCGGCCGGTACCGCCCGCGCGCGTGAACTCCTCACCAGCGTGGGCTTGGCCGATCGCATGGATCACTATCCCGTGCAGCTTTCCGGCGGCGAACAGCAGCGCGTGGCGCTTGCGCGCGCGTTCATGGTCAAGCCCCCCATGCTCATGGCCGACGAGCCCACCGGCAATCTCGATAGCAAAAACGGGGCGCTCGTTCTTGACCTGCTCATCGAACTCAATCGTCGCGAAGGCACGACGTTGATCCTCGTCACGCACGATCAATCGCTCGCCGCGCGCGCCGGGCGCATCGTCACACTGAGCGACGGCGTCGTCACCAGCGATGTTCTCAAACAGCCGTCCAAAGAACCTTCCGGGGTGGCCGCGCAATGAGAATCTCTCTGCGCACGGCATCGCGCATCGCTTGGCGCGAGACGCGTTCGTCGATGGCGAAGTTCCTCTTCGTCGTGCTCGCAGTAGCCGCGGGAGTGGGTGCGCTCGCAGGAGTTCGCGGATTCAGTCAGAGTTTTCGCGCCACGTTGAAGGACGAATCGCGCACCGTGATGGCCGCCGATCTCACGGCTCGCCAGTTCATGCCCGCGACCGATGCACAAGTCGCGCAGCTCGATGCGCTCGCGCGCCGCGGCGTGGAGCATACGTTGATCACGGAGACCATCTCCATGGCGTCCTCCGGTGTTGCTGCAGCGGGCACCGATGCCGCCACGCCTGCGCTGGTTTCGATCAAAGCCGTAGATCCCGCGAAGTATCCCTATTACGGCGAAGTAAAGCTCGACCCGCCGGGTGCATTGAAAGACGCGCTCAAGCCCGACACCATCGCCGTCGCCAATGATATTTTGCTGCGCTTGAATCTCAAGGTCGGCGATCCCATTCGCATCGGAACGTCGCAGATGAAGATCGCCGCCGTGGTGCTCAGTGAGCCTGATCGCATGTCCGGCAGCATGAACGTCGGCCTGCGACTGATGATGTCTCGCGAGGCGTTCGAACACACCGGACTCATGGGATTCGGCAGCCGCGCCGCCTATCGTTATCTATTTCGCAACGCGCCGAACGCCCCACCTGTGGACGAAATCCGCGCGCAGTTGAAGGCGGCACTGCCCGAAGCGCTCATCGCCGATTTCCGCGAGTCCACGCCCGTCATCACGCGCGGCCTCGATCGCGCGACTACGTTTCTCAGCCTCGTGAGCTTGATCGCCATGATCGTCGGAGCTCTCGGCGTGGCGATGGCCATGCACGCGCACCTGCAACAGAAGATGGATAACATCGCGGTGATGAAGTCTCTCGGCGCGGCATCGCGCGACGTCATTGCGATCTACGCCATCCAGACGTTGATGCTCGGCGTACTCGGCGGCATCGCCGGAGTGCTCGTCGGCAAAGTGGTCGAGCGCACGTTTCCTCTTTTGATCTCTCGCTTGTTCCCGATGGATTTTAAAATCGGCTGGAATCTGGACGCAGCGGTGCAGGGCATTGCGATCGGCGTGCTGACCACGTTGCTCTTCACGCTGCCTCCTCTGCTCGCGATCCGCAAAATTCGCCCCGCGCTGATTCTTCGTCGCGATATGCCTGAGGCGCGGCCTTCCCTCAGCAAACGCCTCGCCGATGCGGGACCCTCGATTGCCTCCGGCGTTCTGATCCTCGCGGGCATTGGTGTCATCGCCGGATGGCTCGCCGAATCGCCCAAAGTCGGCGGCTACTTCGCCGGAGGCCTCGCCGTCGCGCTGCTCGTGCTTACCTTGCTCGCGGGTGCTCTGCTGCGCGGCGTCAAAGCCTTCTTGAAGCATGCGCCCTTTCGCATCCCCACGCTCACGCGTCTAGGACTCGCGAATCTGCATCGTCAGGGAAATCAAGCGCGCTCGATTCTCGTGGCGCTCGGCCTCGGCGTCATGTTTACGCTGACGGTTTACTTAGTGCAGCATTCGCTCGTCGCCGAAATTATCGAAACCGCCCCGCCCGGCATGCCGAACGTGTTTCTGATCGGCATCACGCCGGAGCAAGTCGAACCCTTGCGTCAGTTGATCGCCAAGCAGTCCGGCGTGGAGGCTCCTCCCGAGTTCGCGCCCAGCGTGCCCGTGCAGATCACGAGCGTCGACGGAGCTCCGTTTCAGGATCTCGACCAACCCGAAGGCCGCCGCTTCCGCGCCAGCCGCACCGTGATGTTCGCCGCCGAAAAGCCGGGATCTATTAAAGTCACGCAAGGCGAGTGGTGGACGAAAGACGAAGCGCAACCGGTGCTCTCGATCGATAAAGAAGCCGCAGCGCGCTTGGGCGTGAACGTGGGCAGCACCATCACGATCACTGCCGGAGGCAAAGACATCACCGCGCGCGTGGTGGCTCTTCACGAAGTGCAGCAAATGCGCAGCGGCCTCGTGAACGAACTGGTGTTCAATCCGCCGTCGCTCCAAGGCATGCCTGCCACCTTCTACGGCGGTGTGCGCATGAAGTCCTCGCAAGTGGGAGCCCTCGAACGCGCGGCCTACGCGGCGTTCCCCACGGTTACGGTGATTAACGTGGCTGAAGCGCTCGCGATCATGCAACAGGTTGTCGATCAAATCGCGATTGTGATCCGCTTCCTCTCGGGGTTTGCGATCCTCGCGGGCGCCATCATCCTAGCCGCAAGCGTCGCCGGAACCCGCTTCCGCCGCGTGCGCGAAGTCGTGATCCTGAAAACCCTCGGCGCGACGAAGCACGCCGCGGGACGCATCTTCTCGGTGGAATTTCTAACCCTCGGCATCGTCGCCGGAATCATGGGAGCCCTGCTGGCCAGCGTGTTCTCCAGCCTCGTGCTGAAGAAACTGCTCGACGCGTCGTATACCTTCGATTGGAAGACAACGCTGGTCGCCGTGGTGCTAACCGCACTGCTCGCGCAAACGTCGGGCTGGCTCGCGAGCTTCCGGATCTTGCGACAAAAGCCGCTGGAAGTCCTCAGGGACGAGTAGCGGAACTCAGTAGTGGTAGCGACAAGCCACGATGCGGATCTTGCTGTCGAATACTTGATAGACGAGCCGATGTTCGCGGTCGATGCGACGAGACCACGCGCCCTTGAGGTCGTGCTTCAACGGTTCGGGCTTGCCAAGGCCACCGAACGGATCGCGCAAGGTGTCACCGATGAGGCGAATGATGCGCAGTGCTTGCGCCTTGTCGTTTTCGGCCCACCACGCGAGGTCTGCGAAGGCGTTAGGGGCGAATTCCAAGCTTCTCAAGCGCGTCCTCGAAGGGAATTCCGTCGTCCTGGCAGCTCATAGCCTGCAGGAGGCGCTCCTTCATCTTCGCGCTACGGAGAAGATAGGCGGTTTCTCGCTCGGATTCAATCTCGCGCCACAAGTCGATGGGCACTATGACGCTTACCGGTTTGCCGGTGTCATCCGAGACGTACTGGACTTGGCTTTCAGCCATGCAACTTTATTCTACCGTAGCGAACTGCTGTATCCCCGGGTTCGCGCCGCGGGGTTCTACCCGGTTGTTGATCTCGCGGCAGAGTAAGACAATAGCAGCAGAGCCTATGACCATAACACTGCGGCCTGAACAGGAAGAATTGGTTCGCCACATGATCGGCACTGGTGCCTTTCGGAACGCCGAGGACGCCGTCGGATCAGCGCTAGAAATGTTGCGCTCTCAGGGCGAATGGCTACTTGCGAATCGTGAGGCAATCGATGCGCGCATCGCGCAAGGCATCGCCGAACTCGACAGAGGCGAAGGAATCGCGGAAAACGGTCTCGATGACTATCTCGCGCGATTGAAGGCCGAGCCGGAGTGAATCCCCGGGCTCACGCCGCGGGGTTATAACCCCGTCCCGTTAGGGCGGGGATGCGGTTCGTGATCCTTCGGCGCCGCGTTCAGATTAAGTAACGTTGGCGAGTTTTCCTCCGCTGGTCTTGCGGCTTGTGATTGCGGAGGATCTGATGGACCGTCAGGATGCGTTTTCAGATAGCGATTCCAACCAATGATGCTAGCGGCGATCACCGCAAGAAAGACGCCAACTAATATTTCTGGTCCGATATAGTATCCAACGGCTTTCGCGGCGAGTGCGTTCGTATTGACTGCGAGACGAAGCACCTGGAAGGCTACGAAGACGAATGCAAATAGTGGCGAGAATTTCTTCAGCCACTTTGGATCAGAAAATCGCTTCAGTATCCACTTGCCACATACAAACATGATCGCTGGGATAAGAAATGCCACGCCGAGGACCAGCGTGAAACCACCGAGAGGTGTATGTATGAAAGAGTCCACCGGCGCCCCTATATCGTCAAAACTCTATCCCCGCTAAAATCTCGCTCGGCTTCTTCTCGAACGCCTTCGAAATCGCAAGCAAACTTTCAATGCTCGGTAAATTCGTCCCGCGCTCGATCGCGCTGATCTGCGACACGCTCAGCTTGGTCTGTGTTGCGAGATCTTTCAACGACCAGTCGCGCTCCACGCGCAGCATCTTGATCGCGTGCCCGAGCTTTTCGCGCAACCGATCTTGCGGGGATTTGCCGAGCTTGAACTGCTCGCTCGCGTTCTTCAGCGTCTGCCGCAATTGTGCAAGTGAGAATGGCTTGGCCAGATAGTCGAAGACCTTCAGCTTGAAAGTGGTCCGCATATCTTCGAGCGACGGATAGCCGGTGATGATGATCACGCACAGTCCGGGCCAGCGCGTGATGAGCTGCTCCAGGACTTTGTCGCCGCTCGCCTCGCCCATTTTCATATCGAGCAGCACGATATCCGGTAAGCTTTCCTCGCAGCCCTCGAACAACTCCTGCGAGGTCGCGAACGCGCGCACCGCATAGGAGCCTTCGTCTTTCAGAAAGTCTTCCAGGTACGTGCGGAAATCCGCGTCGTCGTCCAGAATTGCGATGGATGCGCCAGCGATGGGGGCCGAGAGATCGGGAGTGGTGTCCGGCATAGGAGCGGTTTCCTATAGGTTACACAACGGGAAACGGGAGTCAGAAGTCAGGAGTCAGAAGTCAGGAGTCAGGAGTCAGGAGTCAGGAGTCAGAAGTCAGGAGTCAGAAGTCAGGAGTCAGAAGTCAGGAGTCAGAAGTCAGGAGTCAGAAGTCAGGAGTCAGAAGTCAGGAG
>CAITIX010000040.1 GCA_903892565.1 uncultured Acidobacteriia bacterium | reverse complement strand
GACACGACATCGCTACTATGTCCCCTCCTTTACAGTCGGGGTTCGGTGGTAGTTTTGCGAAAAGGCCAGTTTGTTTTTCGTGTACAGCACCGAACCGCGACCGTCAGGGAGCCGACAGAACGATGAAGTTTTATTTGAGATATGCAGCTAGGCGCTTGCCGTGCCCGGCTTGCGACGGTGCCAGTCGGTTTGCGCTTGAAATGCCCGGCCGATCCCGAGGACGTGATTATCGTAGAAGGGACGTCCGACAAAGCTGATCGCAACCGGAAGCCCGCCTGCGAAGCCGCAAGGAAGTGAGATTGCGGGCAATCCGGCGAGATTTCCTGCTGGGATGAGTTCACTCTCTCGCGCCCCCGTTCTGATCGAAGTGGCCAAAGGCGCCGGCGTGGAACGAGCGGGAGCAAGCATCATATCCACGTCTTTGTAGAGCAGATCCGCGAAGGCCTGCCGCACTTGCGAGCGAATTCGCATGGCCTTTAAATAGTCGATCGCGGGGATATCGACCGCCGCTTTCAGAGACGCCGCCTGCGTGGGGTCCGCGAGTTGGTCCACGCGGCCATCACGAACGATGTCCTCGAAGATCGATGCCGCTTCCGCGCCAATGATGGTCTCAATGAGCGCACCATAGGGAAACTTGGGCAGCGAAACTTCTTTCAGTTTCACGCCCAGGCCCTTCACTGCCTCGAGAGCCGCCGCGAACGCTGGCCGCGCGTCGGCGGGCACGTCGTTGAAATCGGCGGGCGAATAGCCAACACGGAAATCGGAAACTTTGCGGTCGAACTGCGGCGTGTACGTATATCCTTTGTGAGCGGATCCGGGATCGTCATCGTCGGCTCCGGCGATTTCGTGCAACACGAGGGCGCAGTCTTCGGCGGAGCGGCACATGGGGCCGATTTTATCGAGAGTCCAAGAGAGCGCCATGGCGCCGCGCCGGCTTACTAATCCATACGTCGGACGATATCCGGTGACGCCGCAAAAGGCGCTGGGAGTGATAATCGATCCCGACGTTTCCGAGCCCAAAGCAAACGTCGCAAGACCCGCGGCAACCGCGATTCCCGAGCCGCTCGAGGAGCCTCCGGCCCAGCGTGTCTTGTCCCAAGGATTCAGCGCCGCACCGGTCAGCGAGGCCGCCGGCGTGTTGTAGTGAACACCTCCCGCGAGCTCCACCATCGCCAGCTTGCCGATTAAAATCGCGCCCGCGGCGTCGAGCTTCTGAATCACGGCGGCGTCTTCGGGAAACGTTTGATCGGCGAAAATACGCGAGCCCCACGTTGTTGGTTGCTTCTTTACCGCGAGCAGATCTTTCGCGCCGTACGGAATTCCTTGCAGGGGACCGCGCGTGCGGTCGCGCTTTAATTCTTGGTCGACGTCCTTGGCTTTTTTGATTGCGGTGTCGCGCAGGGAATGCGCCAGGGCGTGATGCTCGGCTCCGGTGGATTCCAGACGATCGCAAAACGCCTTGGTCAATTCCACTGCGGAAAATTCTTTCGCACGCAGTCTCTTGGAGAGTTCTGTGATGGTCGCGTAAAAGACGTCGCCAGTGGGGACTGCCATTGCTTAGGCCTCGAACCTCGTAGCGGGCTCCAAGGATCGTGGAATCTTGACGGCTGCCAGCGCGCGTCCTGCGGCTCGATATTCTTCGCGGGCGGCGCTGACGGCATCGGATCCCGAAGCGGCGGACGAAGCTGTGGTGGACGTAGTTGTGGCCCCGCGATCCTGTGCCGATCCCCGATGAGGCAGAGTGGCCGAAATCGCCAGCACTTGAGCCAATCTGCGCCGTGTGACTTTCATACGGACATTATAGGCACGCGGGACCGTCTTGCGGAGAGAAAGGCGCCACGCCGGATGCGCGCTACTTGGATCGTAGAGCGAGTGCCTCTTGGGCAGCCTTCGCCATCACAGCGCGCGGGGCACTATCGCCCGTGAAGATTTCGAACTGCCGCGCGGCCTGTTCCAGGAACATTTCCAGGCCGTCGACGATCTCGCATCCCTGGCTGCGGGCTCGCTTGAGCAGCAAGGTTTCCAGAGGATTGTAGACCAGATCGAACACCAGCTTGGCGGGGATGTGGTCGTCGAAGAAACACTGATCGACGCGCGGCGTCATCCCGAGCGGCGTGGCATGCACCAGGACGTCAAACATCCGCGCGGAGGCTTGCTGGCGCGTCAGCAGCTCGGCGCCACAACTGCGCGCCAGAACGCGGACGCGATCGATATTGCGTCCCGTGATTGCCAGTTTCGCGCCGGCTTCGGCAAGCGCGTAAGCGGCGCCTCGTGCAGCGCCTCCATTGCCGACGATCAAGGCCGTGGATTTTCCCAGGCGCAGCCGTTTTTCGAGCGGCCGGCGAACGCCTTCAATATCGGTATTCGTGCCCCGCCATTTCCCGGCCTTGCGCCACACGGTATTCACGGCGCCGATGCGGCGAGCGAGCGGGTCAATCTGATCCAGGTAGCGCAGGATCTTCTGCTTATGCGGGATGGTGACCGAAAAGCCCGCGAGCGGCAGCCGGCCGGCCAATATAAAGAAATCCTTGAGCTGCGCGGGCTTCACCAGGAACGGAATATAGGAGGCATCCATCCGGCGCGCTTGAAACGCCCGGTTGTGCACGGCGGGCGAAATGGAATGCCGCACAGGATCGGCGATGACGCCGTAAATTTTGGCATCCTTCGATATTTTGTCGATGCGGTAGAGATTGCGCAGCTGGCGCGCCGAAACTTGTCCGGAAGCCGTTCCCTCCGCGGCGTTCGGAGCAGCATAGGTGTACAGCCCTCCGAAGGCGGGCGAAAGTACGCGCGTGGGAAATCCCGTTTCGGTCATCGCCAGAAGAACGGTAGGGACCTTGGAGTGCGCGCGGGCCAATTCCAGCACGCGGCAACTATCGGATGGCTTCTTCGCGGTAGTGACGATCTTGTAGCCGTCGGCCGGGATGCGCTTCATCCGGCGTATGACCGGCTCCATCGGAGGCGTGCCACCGTAGTTGTGATACGACAACAGGACGTAGGTCTGCGAGCGAAGCGCTTCCAGGCGAGGTCCGCATTCTTCGGCGCTTTCAATCTCTAGGTCGATGGCGTGCGCGCCTGCCGCAATCGCCGATTCCAGAATGCGAAGCTGTTCTTCGATGCTGCCGTTAAATTTCCCGTGATTTTGATGGCGACGGCAGGTGGCGAGGATCACACAATCCGAGTACCGCTGCAAAAACTTGCGCAGGGCGGCAATGCCCAACTCCGGGCGAGGAAGGTAGTCCAGGCGAAACTCGAAAAAGCGTTCTCCCGCCTGATATTCGGCGCGCGCGTGATCGATTAGCTCTTCGACGGTCGGGAACCCGAGCGCGATACAGATTTTTGGAAATGGCGTCCGCTGAGGCATTAGAGCCTGATCAGCATACCACGTCAAGGGGGGGCATTATGCGGGGCCTCCCTTGGGACTTCGGAGCTGGCATTCCAGTTCGCCGTTGGCGCTTCATTTACGAGGCACCTTACGGTTCCCGCGACGTGACATAGGCAGTGATGGCGATCATGTCGTCCAACGATAACTTGGCGACCACGCCCTTCATCATTTTCGCGGCTGGGCCGTTGCGCGTGCCTTGTTGCAAGTCCCAAAGCTGGCGCATCGTGTAACTGGGGGAGCGTCCCGCAATACCAGGCACATCACCTTTTCCTTTTAAATCCGCGCCGTGGCAGGCTCCACAGGCGATGGTCTTCTTGTTCGCAGTGTCCTTCACATCCACCCCAGGATCGGCGCCCGTCGTCACAAGGGCATGGCCCTTGGCGAGGCTGCCCACGGGCACGTAAGCGAGAAATCCCGAGTGAGGATCGCGATACTTGTCGGTGCGCTCCGGATTTTCGGGGACTTCGATAATGCGTTGACCAAGAGGCTCGGTGGCCCCTCCGTCGAGCGGTAAGAACAAGCCATTGGTGGTGCCGCGAACTTTGGGCGTGGTGGCGCTCTCGATCACCTTGATCCAAAGCGTCCACGGCAAGGACGCGAAGTAGTCTGCGGCCGCCTTCGCTTCCGCATCGGTGAGCGATTTCGCAATCGCCACCATCTCGTTGGTGTTGGCCTTACGAGGATCGGAACTGTGCCGCACGCCGTTTTTGAAATCGGCCAACTGTTTTAGGATGTAACCCGAGGAAAGCCCGGCGACGCCGCCGTTTTCCATCTTTCCTTTGCCGTTGGGGAAATGGCACAGGCCGCAGGCTCGCAGGCCGTCTTTTTCTCGTCCGTGCGCCACGATATCGGGCATCACTGGATGATCGTTCGGATACCAATCAGCGGGGCCGTAGTCGGCGGCCACGTCCACCAAGTGAAAGGTTTTCGCCGCGCCGGGGAGTTCGAGGAGCGGACCTCCTTCGGGCACCTTCACCAGCGTCGAAGGATACGCACAACTGATGGGCCGCGCATCCGCGCAAGCGGGCGCAGAGACGCCGGGTGCAGGAGGAACCAGATAGCCGTAGGCCCAACTCGGCGGGCTGGTTTGCGGCAGGATGTCCTGCGCCGGAATTGCCGCAGAGAAGAAGGTTGCAACGCAGAAGGTTGCAAGCGGGCCGATGGCTGTGCGAAATACAAATCGTTTCATGCAAAATACACCGTGGCAACGGCTCACCATATGATGCCACGCATCCTGCTCGTAGAACGGATGCAAAATGCACTGAGGTACGAAGGAACTACTCTGCTGAGCCGCTCCACGAGATATCGGCGCCTAAGCTTCGCAACTTCTCGATGAATTGCGGATGAGCGCGGCGGATGGGATCGGCATTCTGAATCACGCTCTTCCCAGGGACGCTCAACGCAATCATCATTAAGGCGACAGCGGCGCGAATAATATACGGGGCGTCTACCGTAGCCGCGTGCAGTGGGCGATTTCCAAAAACGATGGCGCGGTGTGGATCGGCAAGAAAGCTGAGCGCGCCAAACTTCGCCATTTCCGGGAGCCAAAAGAAGGCGCCCTCGTACACTTTATTCCAGAAGAGAACCTCGCCCTGGCAGCGGGTCGCCAAGGCCATCATCGGAGGCAGCAGATCCACCGGAAAATACGGCCAGGGAGCTCCCTCGATCTTTTGCATCATGTTCGCAGTGAACGGTCGCTCCACTTCGAGCGACTGATTCGCGCGGACCGTGCTCTCCTCGCCGGCGTGCTCGATATTCACACCCAATTTCTGAAAGCATCGGTCCATGAGCGGAAACTGATCCTGAACGCTATTCCCGATCGTCAAGGTTCCGCCGCAGATTGCGCCCAATGCCAGGAACGTCACAATCTCGTGATGATCCTGCGAAACGGTGACGTCCGCGCCCGTGAGCGAACTTCGTCCCGTGACCGTGAGAACATTGGTCCCGATTCCTTGAATGTCACAGCCCATCGCCACAAGCATGCGGCACAAATCCTGCACATGCGGCTCGCTCGCCGCATTCCTGAGGACGGATGTCCCTTTGGCAACCGCCGCCGTCATCAGAAAGTTTTCGGTTAGTGTGACCGATGCGTAATCCGGCCAGAGATCCACGGCTTTGAATCCACTTTTGGGCAGGGATAGCACGGAGCCGTTCCCATTGGCAGAATTCAGCGCCGCACCACCGGCAACAAAGAGTGCAATGTGCGGATCAATCTCACGGGATCCCAAGAAACAGCCCTTCGCTTCGGAAAGAGTAACTTGCCCGTAGCGATGCAGCAAGCCCGGCAACAACAGCACAGCAGACCGCATCCCGCTCGGAAGAGACTTTTGATCGAACGTAGCAACCAACGAACGCGTATCGATCCGCAGCGTTCCGGACTCAATATCGCCCTCGATCCGCGCGCCCAGCAGCTGCAGAAAGGCAACGATTTTGCGAGCGTCGGTGATATCCGGGACGTTATGAATCGTGACGGGTTCGCCGGCGACGAGCGATGCACACAGCATCGGCAAAATGGAGTTCTTGTTGCCGGAAGGAACGATCTTGCCGTTTAATTCCCGACCGCCGTTTACGATGAGGCTCGACATCGCCCCAGACTAACACCGATGACGGCTGCCGCACCACAGTACGGATAGCAGAGCACCGATGGCGGGAATACGAGCGCAGCTTCGCTATTTCGGGGAAATAGTCTAAAATCAAGAAGACGCGTCGTTTGGGCGGTTAGCTCAGCCGGTTAGAGCGCCTGCCTTACAAGCGGCCTGACGGCCTCTGCGTTATAACCCTGATTCTACAGGGGTTCCATCCCACAATCAAGCAAAATCTGAACCTACGCAAAGGCTCTTCCGCATGACGCATATGACACATCTATCCGTCATTTCTAGAACTTTTTCTACAGCACTGCTCCAAGAAAAGTTTAGAAAATGACAGGTGAATCCGTCATGTGTCATTGAACACACTTGGATCGGCCTATAGACCCAACTTCCCAGCGCTGTTCTCCCGGAACAGACTCCCATCCCGGATGTACCGTCGAACCATCTGGACACTCCGGTGTCCGGTCTGGTTCATGATGGAGCGCTCACTGGCCCCTGCAACTGCTGCTGAAGTCGCATGACCAGCACGAAGGCTGTGACCTGCGTACTTTTCGGGATCAAGCCCAGCACGCTCCGCAAGCTTCTTCACAATTCTTGCGACTTGCCCGGGTGTTAGCCGCGCTGTTTGAATCTGGCTGTGGCGATTGAGTGGGCGGAACACAGCGCCAGCAGAAATGGCGCTAGCCGTCAGCCATTCTTGCAGCACCCGCACCGGACAAGTCTCGGGATTGGAGCCGTATGGAATTCCGATCTTGCGGCCATTCGCGTCTTGATCGGTTTTTGATCGGCGGAGCAGCACTGTTAGGCCGTCCCTACCAAACACACAATCGCCAACATCCAAGCTGACCAGTTCAGACCGCCGGAATGCTCCTGCAAATCCGAGCAAGATTAACGCACGATCCCGCAAGCCGATTAGTCCCGCATCAGCAGCGTCCACCATGGCCCGGATGTCATCGGTGAGCGCAGGAGCTTTCTGTGCTGGCGCAGTGCCCAGCATCCGCCGAATTCCTTTCATGGTGTTCATGACGATGGCGCTGTGTGTTGGCGATTCATGGCCGATGGCCTTGTGAGCTTCGGTTATTGCATTTAGTCTCCGTTGAATGCTGCCGACTTTTAATCTTGCTGTGCATTCCGCGATGTAGGACGCAACTGTTTCGGGCATCGCAGGCAATGCACAAACGCCATGCGCCTGACACCATCCGCAAAAATCTTTCCAATCGCTTTGATAGCCCCGAAGCGTCGAGTCCGCCTTAGATGCACGGATAAATTCCCGCACTTGCTCCAGGGGCGGAATGATCTCCGCCCTGGTGCTAGAGGTTGTGATGCTGGATTCGTCGCTCACGCGGCTACCTCGTCATCCGCAAATGTTGTTTCATCGGTGCGCCGTGGTTTGAAGTGCTGCCGCTGGCCGCTGAGAAGCTCTAGCTCACGCCAGAACACCACAACTTCACAACACTTGCTTTAGCTTTTTTGCGTTGTTTGCTTCACTGCGTTGCTTACTTGACTTCCCATAAACAACTTATTAACCTTATAATCTACGCTTGCCCAATCTTCTAAGCGTAAGTTTAGCGGAATGTAGAGTTTGAGAAGATAAGATACATTTTGGTGGAATAATGTTGATACAAACACTCAAGAACAGCCTTAAGCAAGTAATTAAAGCGTATCTGCTTAAGAACACTATCTATGTAAGCAAGACGACGCCCTATTCAAATCTTGTATCTTTTTTAACATTATTAAAGCCGATGGAAACAAATTATGAATTAATTCGAATTGGCGGTGATACTGATGGGGGTTATCTAATACCAAACGACTTGAAAGGTATTGATACTTGCTTTTCACCAGGCGTTTCAACCACTTCTGATTTCGAAAATGATTTGACTAAAAAAGGAATCAAGTGTTTCTTAGCCGACTATTCAGTTGATGCTCCACCGATTGAT
>CAITIX010000039.1 GCA_903892565.1 uncultured Acidobacteriia bacterium | reverse complement strand
TTGAAAATGGGGTATGAGCCGACGTGGAACCGTGCTGCAAAACAACCGGGCGGTGGATTTCAGCCAATTCCCGATGGAGAAGAAGCTTGTCGAGGGGAAACGCAGGGGCAACGATACGCGTCTGATAAACTGAAAGCACATCGTCGTTCTTGTATTTAAATTTGATGCACCCCAATGTGATGCAATCAAGCTCTTCGAATCGCGTCTTATTCCTGGACTGGCTGCGTGGCGTGGCCGCCATGATCATGATCCAAGGGCACTCGTTCGATGCCTTCACGCGTCCGGACCAGCGCAACAACGGCTTCTTCATTTATTCGCAATTCATCGGCGGTGAAGCGGCGGCCATCTTCCTGCTGCTCACGGGCGTGACGTATGCGCTCGGGATGAATCGCCGGCAGGACCTATCCCCCGGGAAACGGGTGTTCGCGGCGCTACGTCGCGCACGCTATCTCTTTCTATTGGCCGTCATCTTCCGCCTGCAAAATTGGATTTTCGACTATCCCCGCAGCCATGTCGCAGATCTCCTCAAGGTCGATATCCTCAACCTTATGGGCGCAGCAGCGGCGCTGCTCTCCGTGCTCGCATTGGCGAACGGGATACAGCGTGTTCGATGGGCGTTCTTCGCGGGCGTATCCATTGCGTGCGTCTCGCCGCTGATTGCGATGCTGGACACAGCAGGTGTTCCCGAATGGCTGCGCGGCTATTTCGTCCCGAATGGCGACACCTTCAGTATTTTCCCCTGGGGAGCGTTTCTGGCTTTCGGCGTCGCGGTGGGCAGCCTGATTCCGTTGGTTCAGCGCACGGAATGGAATCGCGTGATGCAGTGGAGCGCGCTCCTAGGCTTTGCCTTTCTGCTCGGCGGCCAGTATTTCTCGAACTTGCCGTACTCGCTTTATTCGAAGTCGGACTTCTGGATCAACAGCCCGGGCCTGATCTTCTGCAAGCTGGGCGTAGCGATGCTCTTGGGCTCTGCCGCGTTTGTTTGGACGGAATATCTTGCCTCCGGCTGGAGCTTCGTCCGCCAGCTCGGGACGACATCCCTCGTGGTCTACTGGACACACGTCTCACTCATTTATGGTCGTCTCTTTGCGGATTATCGCCAGACGTTCAGCATCGGCCAGACGATCGTGGTCGCATTATCCATGATTGTACTGATGCTCGGAGTGAGCCTCGCCTTCAAGCGTATGCAGTGGCACCTGATTCCGCAGTCTTTGGGATGGCGCAAGGCAACACCCGCCACGCTCTACACACTTACGCATCAAAACGTGGCGGAACCAGACGCCAGAGCGACGGCCCGGCGCAGTCTCTAAACCTGCGGCCCGCATAGAACGGCGCTTACTTGGACACCTTGCAGGAAAAATTCGAGGGGTCGTCCATACTGCCCTTCCCGTGGAACACCGCGATTTTTGGATAAGCGCACACCAGCACCTTGCGATCCTCCGCGCCGTTCGTGCGGTGCTGCGCGACCAACTGATCGGGTGCCTTGTTCGACTTCTTCCATTCCAGCAGCGTATTGAGGCTGTCCATATCGAACGTGCTCGGCCCATTGCCGCCCGGGCAATGCCCCATGCCGGGAACCATAAAGAGCCGAACGTTGTTCTTGGCCTTCGCTCCCATGTTCTTGACGAGCGCGTTGTAGTAATCGTAATTCGTCGATGGAGCAATCGCCGTATCGTTCCATCCGCCCAGCAGCAACAGCTTCCCGCCGTGACCGAAGTATTTCGTAAGATCGTAATTTTTCGCGTTCATGATCTGGTTCTCGGTGGAATTCACCAGAGCAACGTCCGAATCGAAATTCACGGGCCGCGTTTTGTAATCCCACTTCGGATCCTTGAACGCCAGATAGCGGAACACTTCCACCGCATAAGGGAACGGCGCAGCCCCGCCCATCACGCCCCAACCGAGTTCGCTGCCCGGCATCAGCGGCCCGATCAAATACTCACCGGTTCGAGCATTCCGCAGCGGAGCATAAATCTTGCGCGCCACGTCCACCTGCGCCTTGGTTAAACAATTCGGACCATCGGCATTTTTGCATTCGACCACTGCGGGATCGAACTTGCACTTCGTGGGATCTTGAATCAGCCCGTCCTTCGCGCCATCGTGAGCATCGCACGCCGCGAGCGCGGCCTTATTCAAAACGGAATATTTCTCAGGTGGAATCGAGCTCTCCGCATTCTGGTGAGTAGTCTGCCACACCCACATCTGCCCGAGCACGTGATGCGTCGTGTCGCTATCCAAGCCGCCGACCATCGCCAAATCCAGGTCGTCCTGATAGCGCTGGACTTCCACTAAAGAGGTGCGACCTCCGCCGCCGCACTCGTTCATCAACGTGAGCGATGGCCCATTCCCGTAAAACGCCTTCGTCAGGATCTTACCGTCGGCCACAGTTTCATGGCCCGCGCGATACGCGAAATCCTTCAGCTTTTCGGGATGCCCCAGCGCGAAGCTGCCGCTACCGCCTTCGTGGCCATTATCGGATGTCGCCGTTGCCGAGCCGTTCCGCAGGATGCCCGCCATGCCCGCATAGTTTATGGACCCGAGAAACACACCTGCCGCCGTGGGCTGCAAACGTCCATTCCAGTTCGCCACCGGAAACCAGAATTCGGTTTTGATATCCGAATCGCTGCTCGGCCGCAGCGTGGCCAGCACGCGACGGAACGCCGGAAGATCGTCGAATCGCGGACCTCGTCCTCCCGCCGGCTGCACTCCAGGCAGAATGAACTTCCCCGCCTCCACCAGTTCTGCCGAGGTCACTTTCGCATTCGGCAACTCTACGGATGCCAGGCTCTCACACGTGGCTGCAACTCCAGGCACGGCCGATACGGCGACCAACGCGACAACAGCCAAATATCTTGCTCTTACCGCCATAAAACCTCCCATGTGTACCGAGCGACTACTTCTTCTTTTCCGACTTCTTGGCTTCTGCCGCCTTCTCTTTTTCGAGCTGCGCCTCGAGCTCTTCGGGATCGCTGAAATCCTCAATCAGCTCGTAAGTTCCGGCCATCTTCAAGCGGATACCGTTCAGCTTGTCGATCTTATTGTTCCAATACCAGCCGTGGATCCCCGTATAAGGCGCAATCAAAGACCCGTGCATCTCATCGCCCATGCCTGCCTTGTAGCTGATCGCATGCTCGGGATCTTTGTCCGATTCCCCGTGGAAATCATACTCGTACATGCCATCCGATTTCCACGAATAGACCAGAACGTCGCCGGCTTTCATTCTCACCTTATATTCGAAGTTCTCTCCCTTGCCGAGCGTGAGCACCTGCGTGTCTGTGCGAAACGGCTTGTCGTAGGAATGCGCCGCGTTCGTTGCCAGCGAGTTATTCTGCCCCATGCGCGTCAGGCCCGTGATCTTCCCGAAATGCGTGGGGTCGATCTGATACTCGGCCGGCAGCACGAAGAAGAACACTACGACGGCAGCCACCACCAGCGCCACCAATACTTGCACCAATAGTCCTTTGCGTGACGGCATGGCGATCACGCCCGTTGCCGCGTCTTGTCCCGGATTCATCGAACACTCCCTTCAACTGCTCGCGCCACAAGCGGCATCGATCGAAGGATCGCCGCGTCCTTGGCCGTTGTTTGTTCCACGTAATAACCGCCCAACTGATACCCCATCAGGATGAATCCCGCCGTCATGATGATCACGTTGGCCGCCACCGCGAGCTTCGCGAAACTCTGCGTGCTGCGCCACCAGGTCATGAACAGAAGAATGATCGACAGCGCCACCAGCTGCCCTATCTCCACTCCGACGTTAAACGAAATCATGTTGCCCACCAGGCCATTCGACGAAAGCTTCAGTTCCTGCAGCTTCGTCGCCAGCCCGAAGCCGTGGAACAAACCGAATAACAGGACCATCGCCTTGGTGTTGGGCTGAAATCCCAGTAGCGTTTTAAATCCGTTCAAGTTGTCGAACGCTTTGTAGACCACCGAAAGGCCGATAATCGCATCGATGATGAACGGGTTCACGTGAATCCCGGTCAGTACGCCAGACAGCAACGTGATGCTGTGGCCCACCGCGAAGCACGTCACATAGACCGCAACATCCTTCATGCGATACAGGAAAAAGATCACGCCGAACAGGAACAGCAGGTGATCGTACCCCGTCACCATGTGTTTCGCGCCCAGGTAAATAAAGGGGACAAACAAGGCTCCGGGATTTTGTTTGATAAAGTCCGCGTCCTGCGCCGCCACGTTGTGCGCCAGCGCCGGAATCGCCAACAAGAACAAACAGAAAAAGGATAAAGAAAATAGCTTGCTCATGACCTCGCATCATAGCGCAAACCGCGCCGCGCCGTGCCCTATCTTTTGGCCATATACGGATTTCGCACAGAGTGATACCCTTATTGCAGAATGGGCTACCGAGCTATCCTCGGCGCCATCACTGGCTGCGCGATCTACCTGGGGAGCCTTTATGCGTTCCAGCGCCCCTTTCGCGAATACCCCGGCCTGGAGTACAACAACTTCCCGCTGCCCTCCGATTGGGATCACGAGGCCGAATGGACGTTCGCGCGCCTCATGTATCCGCAATACCGCTTCCAAGGCTTCGGCTACGGCAGCACCAACTGGCAGCGCGGCAATTCCATGTGGACGCAGGATTACCCCCGCGCCGATCGCCATTTTTCCCGCGCCATCCGCCGCCTGAGCCGCATCGATGCCCGCTCCGCCGAACAGCCCGTAAACCTGGACGATGGCGACGACGTCTACAACTGGCCCTGGCTCTAGGCCGTCCAAGTGGGCCGTTGGGATCTCACCGACGCGCAGGCAGCCAAGCTCCGCAACTACATAGACCGCGGCGGCTTCTTCATGTGCGACGATTTCTGGGGCCGCGACCAATGGGAACTCTTTATGCGCAGCATGCGCCGCGTCTTCCCGGACCGCCAGATTGTGGACCTTGAGGACGGCTCACCCATCTTCCATTCCGTCTTCGACCTGGACCAGCGCTATCAAGTCCCCGGCTCGCGCTATCTCTATACCGGTGTCACAGAAAAATGTGACGACTGCCCTGCTTATTGGCGCGGCGTGATGGACGACAAAGGACGCGTGATCGCCGCCATGACGTACGAATCAGACCTGGGAGACTCCTGGGAGTGGGCCGACGATCCTCGCTATGAGGAACGCTTCTCGGCGTTGGGCTTCCGTATCGGCATCAACTACATCGTGTATGCAATGACGCACTAACGCATACTTACACGTGTCATCCCGAGCGCAGTCGAGGGATCTGCTTTTCAGGACGTGCGGAGAAACTTACTCCGACTTCGACGAAGACTTGCTCTTGGCCCGTGACTCAGACTTAGACTCCGACTTCGTCTCAGATTTCGCCTCAGTCTTAGTCTCGCTCTTCGATTCCGCTTTGCTCTCGCTCGACGAGCCTTCGCTTTTCGCGGAGCCTTCGCTCGGAGGAGCTGTTTTGGAACCGCCCTTACCGTAATCCGTCACGTACCAGCCGCTTCCCTTGAGCTGGAACGCGGGCGCGGCGAGCACACGGGCCACTTTCCCGCCACAACCTTTGTGCTTCTTTAAAGGTTCATCGGAAAACTTTTCGAGAACGTCGA
>CAITIX010000038.1 GCA_903892565.1 uncultured Acidobacteriia bacterium | reverse complement strand
TACATCGGCGTGGGCGAACAAATTGACGATCTTCTGCCTTTCGATGCCGCTGCGTTTGTAAATTCTCTCTTTGACTAGTTGATCAACATGATGCAGCCGCACTTAAAAGAAGCCTTGGAACTCGCCGCGCTCGGCGTGGGACGCGTAAGTCCGAATCCCGCCGTGGGTGCCGTGATCGTAAAAGATGGCACCGTCGTCGGCGCCGGGTATCACACTTGGGCCGGCGTAAAACACGCGGAGATCCTCGCGCTGAAAGAAGCCGGCGATCGCGCGCGGGGAGCCACGATGTACGTGACCCTCGAACCCTGTTCGCATCATGGACGCACCGCTCCGTGTGTCGATGCGTTGATCGCCGCAGGTATTCGAAAAGTAGTCGCCGCGCTGCAGGACCCTAACCCGCAAGTTCGCGGCAGCGGATTCGCGAAGCTCGTGCAAGCGGGCATTGAGGTGGAAATCGATTCCGCGTACGCGTCGCAATCGGAAGCGCTCAACGAAGCCTTCGTGCACTTCATGAAGACCCGCCGTCCCCTGGTGACAGTGAAAGCCGCGCTCACGCTCGACGGGAAAATCGCCGCGCCCGACGATGGCACTCCGGGATTCACACCCGGTTGGATCACCAGCGAAGACGCTCGCAAGCACGTGCAAACCATTCGTCATAACTCCGATGCGATTCTCACCGGCATCGGCACGGTACTGGCAGACGATTGCATGCTGACCGATCGCACCGGCGAAGAGCGCAGCCGCCCGCTCTTGCGCATTGTGCTCGATTCGCTCTTGCGCCTGCCTCCCGAATCGCGAATGGTCGCTTCCTGCCACAACGATGTGATGGTCGTGACCACTTCTGCCGCCTCCGCCGAGCGCCGCAAGCGTCTCGAAGAAAAAGGCGTCCGCGTCGAAGTATTCGAAGATGCCGATGGACGCGTGGATCTGCGTGCCGTCACCGAACTGCTGGCGCGTGAAAAGTATATCTCGTTGATGATTGAGGCGGGCAGCCGCGTGAATTGGACCGCGCTCGAAACCGGCGTGGCCGATAAAATCTATTTCTATTACGCTCCCAAAGTCCTCGGTGGTACGAACTCCGTGCCCGTTGCGGGAGGTCCGGGGCGCCGCCGGCGCACGGACGCCATTGAGTTCGAACGCGTCCAATTGCATCAAATCACGAAGAACGAATTTGCAGTGGAAGGATGGCTTCCCCGTGAAGCCCTTCCGTTGTAAACCGCTCTTTTCGGCTAGGAGAACTCCTGAAACGGCCCTGAAGTTCGAAAGCGTGCCGATGAGACAGCAGGCGTAACCGACGACATGTTTACTGGAATAGTGGAAGAGCTCGGCACCGTGCGCTCCTTCGAGACGCGCCCTACGGGTGCTCGTCTTGTGGTCCAATGCTGCACCGTATTAGAGGATGCGCGCGAAGGATCGAGCATCGCCGTCAATGGAACCTGTCTTACGGCGCTTGCCTTGACACCCGATTCATTCTCGGCCGATCTTGCTCCTGAAACCTTGGCCCTAACCAACCTCGGAGAGCTACGTCCCGGATCGCGCGTCAACCTGGAGCGCGCCGTCACACCCACCACGCGCCTTTCCGGGCACATCGTGCAAGGGCATGTCGATTGCAAAGGCGAACTTGTTTCGCTCGATCCTCTGGGTGAAGGCAATTGGTGGATGAGAGTTCGCGTTCCGCAGGACTTTGATCGTTATCTAGTCCACAAAGGCTCCATCACGATCGATGGCATCAGCCTGACCATCGCCATGCTGGAAGAAGCGCGCATCAATCACGGACCCATCGTGGGCGTCACGCTTCTCCCTTACACGCACGCGCACACGACACTCGGATCGGCCGAACTCGGCGCACACCTCAATATCGAGGTCGATATTCTTGCCAAGCACTTGGAGAAGTTGCTCGCATCGCGAGGGCAGTAATGCGAACTACGGATATTGCGGATCCACCAGCATTCCGTCTTTCAACGGCTTTTCCGTCGGCAGCGCGACGGCGTCGCCTTCGGCGAGTCCATCCACTTGCGCCCTGGTTGTATTCGCGAGCCCTTGCGTGATCTTCTTCCAGGCCACCGCTTGTCCATTCAAGACAAACGCGCCGGTCTGCGCACCCATGCGCTGAATCGCTTCCTTCGGCACCGTCAGTGCGCCGTTAAACGTATTCGCAAGAATCTCCGCATTGATGTTTGTGCCGGGCAACAGTTCGTGGTCACGATTGGCGATCACGCACAACACTTCGCCCACTTGGCGAGTGCCCAGCGCGACGATCTGCGTCGGCGTGTGATCCACGGAGCCTGTCCATTGTTTGCCGGGCTTCGCATCCCACGTGATCGCAACCGCCATGCCCTTCGCGACGCGCCCTAGATCGGGTTCGTCCACGTAGACTTTCACGCGCACGCGAGAAAGATCCCCGACGGCGGCGACCAAATCTCCGGCATTTAAATATGCGCCCGGCTTCAAGTCGAATTGATACACCGTGCCCGAAAGCGGCGCGCGTACGACACTCTTGGCGATTCTCTGCTGCGCCAGCGCGACCGCAGCTTCCGCATCGCGCAGCCGCGCTTCCGTCGCGATGCGATCCGGCGGCGCTACCAGCGCGCCACGTTTTTGTTCCAGCGCTCGCATCTGTGCAGCCGCGCGATCCACGCGATCTTTCGCTTGCGATACCTCAAACGCGGTAGCCGCTTGCTTTGCTTGCAAGCGCACCAACGTATCGTAATCCTTTTGAGCGGTGGCCAGTTCCAACTTTTCGCGATCCACTTCACTGGCGATCGCCGTCAGGTCCACGGTTCGTCCTCCGTGTTCCAGCACGTCGAGCTCACTTCTCACCTGCGTCACTTTGGATTGCCCCGCAGCCAGATCCGCCTTCGCTTCGCTCGCATCCAAGTCCACCAGCACGGCTCCCTTTTCTACCTGCTGCCCTCTCTCCACGTGAATGGCCGTTACCGGACCGGCGCTCTCCGCGCGCGCTTCCGCCCATTCGATCGGTTCCACCTTGCCGTTGGTGGGCACAGAATCCGTGATGGTTTCGCGTTTCACTTTAACGAATGCAACCGTCGGAGGCTGGTTCTTCTGCGAGATCAACAGCCAGCCGCCCGCACCTGCAGCAGCCACCAGCAGGACGGTTACAACAACACCCGTCCTCATTTCGTCGTCACCATTTTGGCCCTCATCCCAATTTTTTGCCCCGTGCGCAGTGATCGAACAACAACTGCCACTCTGCCCTCTGAATCTCTTGCGCTACTTTTTCCTGTACCGTGCCCGGCTGTTTCCTTGCGCGATCGCAGTGGGCGATGAACGAATACGGATCCCAATCTCCCACGCGAAATTCAACTTCCGGTGCGGCGGCAATAATCCTGCGCGCTTCGTGCGCCAGCGGATGAAAGATGGGGTGCTGCCCTAGTTTCCGAAACCAATACGCCGCATTGCCATCGTCCGGTTCCATGCGATGCAGAATGGCGTGCCAGTACACGCCGTCCGCGGAATGTGGTGCTTCAATCAAATGATGCGCTTCCTCGAAACAAGAAAAATACAGCCACAATCCGGCCATGGGAGCACCCGGTTCCTTGTGCGCCGGAAATAATTCGCTCGGACGAAAACGTGAAAGCTCCTTCCGGGCTTCCCTGCTGGTACACGGGCTGCTGGTCAGCGCCATGAGCGCGTACCCTCCGCCGGCGTAGGCCAAAATCCGCGCGATGTCTGGACCGTAGTGATTCGAATCGAACGCCATACTTCCGAAACGGGAACTCCACCCACTATTGTAAAGAATGACATGTTTGTGCAACTTTGTTGCGAGTCGCGAACACGATGTTGGACGGGCACGATGACCGCGCACTCGTGAAAAAAGACCTCGTGAAAAAAGAGCTCGTGAAAGAGGTCGTCATGAAGAAGGCGCTCGTGCTCTCTGGTGGCGGCATGTTTGGCGCCTGGCAGGCAGGAGCCTGGAAAACGCTCGCGCGCTATTTCCAGCCGGATCTCGTGGTCGGAGCCTCCGTTGGCTCCCTTAATGGTTACGCCATCGCCGCAGGAACGCCGCCGGAAAAATTATGCGAGAGCTGGCTGCGTCCTCAGTCGCTTGCAGCTGCCAGCCTAAATGCAGCAATTCAAGATCTGGTCCGCGTTCCTTTAGTGCTGGACTACGCCGTCGTGGTCACAGACATGGCGCGGATGAAGCCCGTCACGTTTCACGGGCGCGAGATTCGCGCGGCTCATCTGGCCGCTTCGTGTGCCGTGCCTTTCGCGAAGCTTCCAATCCAGATGGACGGACGCTGGTATCTCGATGGAGGCCTGCTCAATCCATTGCCGGTGTTTGCCGCCGTGGACTTGGGAGCCACCGATATTCTTGCGATCCATGTGTTGCCGAAACTGCCGGGGTCAGTCCTTCCGATTCTCGCGAAGCCGTTTCTCTCGGCGTTCGGCCACAAGCCGCCGCTTCCGCAACGTGTTCGCCTTGCGATCATCAGTCCGCCGGATCGTCTGGGTTCCTGGCGGGACGCGATCTGTTGGGACGAACGCAACGCCCGGCGTTGGCTAGAGGAAGGCGCAGCCTTCGCCGAAAAAAACATTTCCGCCCTGGATTGTCTTATGGGATCCGCATAGGCCATAATGGTCAAAAGCCGTTATGCCTAGCTATCGCATCCATCGCCTCAAAGATCATTTGCGCCAGCAGTTCCGTTCCGCTCCTCACGTGAGCGGCACCGCCAACGTGAAGCCAAGGGATTATGAACTCGCGGGCGATGTCGAAGCGTCCAGCCCCTACGCCGCCTTTTTCTGTTTGAAAGACTCGGAGGCCGCGTTGCAACTCGGCGATCTGCTTGAATCCGAAGACCAATCTCTGCGCATCTACAAATATGTTGGATTCGAGGAAGCCCGTTGGGTGCTGCCCGAGGCCAAGCCCGAATCGGCGGCCGGCGTCACGGAAGCGAAGGGCACGGAAGTACTAGCAGAAGTTTAATACTTAGTTCCATTTCATTGGCATCGTCGCCGCGCTAGAATGTAAGTCGGATGGATCGAAGTCACGTGGGCGAGGTTGCAATCAATTCCTTTGCCTTGGTTTCATATTTCTCGGGGCCATTGGCCGAATACCTCACGCGCCTTCGCAGAGAGCTCGTCGCCGACTGCGGAGCGAAAGCTCACCTGACGATTCTGCCTCCAAGGCCCATTCAAGCCTCGGCGATCGAAGCGGGTCGCGATCTGGCGTTGCGCATGCAAGACATCCCGCCCATTTTCGTGGAACTCGGCGATGTCCAGATTTTTCCGGAGTCGCGTGTCATCTATGTATCCGTGACAAACGGCCATCTGGAACTGGAGCGCATGCACGACGCGCTCAACGCGGGCTCGGTCGCCTTCGAAGAGCCGTTCCCGTATCATCCGCACATCACCTTGGCGCAGGATCTCCCTGCGGAATCCATTGCCGAGGTTCTGGAACGCGCGCGCGCCCACTGGACCAGTTGGCCCCATCCTCGCAACTTTGTCGTCGAAAAACTGACATTCGTCCAGAACACGCTGGAAAACCGTTGGTTCGATCTCGAAGACGTCGCGCTCTCAACCAAAGTCGCGTCCTAGACATTTCCCGTACAACTGAATAGGAACTCAGATGCGGCGTGGCGTGATAGAATCGCCCACGTGGCTACTCCTCTACGACGGTTGATCGCGGTGCTCGTTGCCGCGTTTGTATTTCCGAGTCTGGCAGTACCGCAGTCGCCAGCACCCTCGGCTCCTGTGAGCGACGCGTCTGCGGAGCCGATCACCGCAAAGCCAGTCGTCTCCATGAGCGAATTCATGCTGGAGATGATTTTCCCCACGTCCAACGAACTGTTCTACGTCGGCCGCGAAGAAGACAAATCTCAAAAGGATTGGAACGACCTGCGCAACAACATGGTGATACTGGCCGAAAGCGCGAATCTCCTGATGGCCGACAATCGCGCCAAGGACAAAGACCAGTGGATGAAGGATGCCAAGCTGCTGCGCGACGTCGCAACGAAGGCGTTGAGGCTGGCCAAGGCGAAGGACCTCGAAGCGCTGAAGGCGTTGAACGACGAGGCCTACGAATCGTGCCAGAGCTGCCACGTCCACTATCGTCCCGGCTACAAGCGCCGCCTCTGAGCCGGTTGCGGCACCAGACAGCTGTTCCGAAAACAGAACGGGCACCGCCGACTTGCGTCAACGATGCCCGTAAACTTCTGATGGAAATGTAAACTAGGACCGACCCGGATCCGGTGCGGTATCGCGCGAACGCTTTTTCCGCGCGCGCTTCCGTGCCAAAGCCGACTTGACCCGCGCCTTCTGGCCCGGCTTCAAGTAGAACGCGTGACTCTTAATGTCTTTAATGATGTCCTCTTGCAGGACTTTTCGCTTAAAACGCTTCAGCGCGCTCTCTAGGCTCTCGCCATCGTGTAGCTGAATTTCAGCCAATCGAAATCACCTCAAATCCGGACAAATTGTCGAACTTTTAGAGTAGCAGTTTTCCGAGGACCCTGCGCACAAGAGTTCGTCGCGTCGACTTACTGAGTGAGCGGCAGCAACGTCGCCACGGTGCCGGCGTTCGCGCCGGTGCCTTGCAGAAACGCGATCGCACTGTAAGGAGATCCGTCGCCGTTCACCAGGACCACGCCCTTTTTGCCGGCTACGCGGGAATCGCTCAATGGGAACGCCGTGTGCGCTCCGGGGGCCAGCGGAACGGTTTGCGACATCAGCACAACTCCGGAATTATCCACGTAGTTCAGCACCAACGTCTGCGCGACGCTCGTGATATTCGCAAACGAAACGCCCGTGACGTTGCCCACGTTGTTGAACGGTAAGGCGAGCGATACCGGAGCCGCCACTGTGGTGACCGGCACACCTCCGCCCAGCACGATGAGCCCATTCGGAGCCCCGTTGTGAACCAGAGGAGCCGATGTAATGTATTCCGGACGGCCCGTCAACGCCGAATGGAAGATCGCCTGTCCTGTGACCGAGCCGGAGATATCCACTGCGGCCCAGCCGCCCGTCAAAGGATCCTGCGTGTTGTCCAAAGTGAAATTAAATGTGCCGTTCGGTGCGATCACAAACTGCTGCGTCGTGGCGCGGGTGGCGCCGACCACGGGCACTGCGAGTGGCTGGCCGTTGTCGCCATACCAGCGAAGATTCACCGATGCGGCGGAAGATCCCAAATTCGTAAACGCGAATTCCGTGGTCCAGGCATTCACGTTCCCCGGCGCCGTCGTGCCGCCGAACGCGATGTAAGGAATGCTGGCCGTCACCGTCGCGATTTGCGCCGACGCGATTTGCGCCAGCCCCAGGCCCATCACCGCGACTGCCATCGCGCCGCCCAGTAGATTACGATTCCGTCCATTCATAGCATCACCTTTTTCTAAATCCGTGCTTCTAAAATCGCGTTATCCGCCTAGTTCACGGCGATCTGTACCTGGTTCGACGGCAGCACCGCGCCGCCCGGCGTTACCACTTCGAGATACAACGGAACCAAAGGGCCCGAGATCACATCCACCGGGATTTGTGCCACCACTTGAGTCACGCCCGTACCGGCGTTGGCGGCTCCGACAAAGATTGGCGAAACGAGGATGCGTCCGATCCATACCCGAACCGCGTTGACAGCAAGTGCCGGGCTATCTCCCTGCAAAGCACCGAGACCCGTCGCAAAAATGGAAACGTAGCTGCCCTTCACTGCGGGCGAGCTGGCAACGCCCGGCGTTTGCGGCATCGCCAGGTTGGTCGTGTTCGCATTCAGCACCATGCCCTGATCGTTGCGCGCGGCATCCACGACAAAAATCGCGGGAGCGGCAGCCGTTTCCGTTTGAATCGCAACGTTCCCGCTTCCGTTGGGACTCGTCACTTTCACCTGCAAAGGCGTGCCCGCATCCAGCGTCGGACATTGAAATGTAACCTGGCTATTGGACGCGAAGCTCAAGGGCGCGGCGACGCCGTTAATCGTCACCTGAACGCCGCCCAGCGTGGTTGTTGGGGTGTTCGATTGCGCGGCTTGCAACGTGAAACCACCGCCGGAGATAGTCCGCCAGCTTCCAGGGCTGCAATTGTTGGTGGACCAATTGTTCGCGGCATCGGCAACTCCGGTCACAAGCAAGCTCCCGAGTCCCGCTGGCCCCAGGCCCACGATCGTGGTTGCCGACGACGCGATGGTGGAAGTCCACGACGCCGTAATCGTCGCATTCTGGCTATTGGCGACGGGACCCGCGACAGCCGGAAAACTCGCGCGCACGCCTCCCGCCGGAATCGTCACCGTGGACGGCACCGCGAGGCTTGTGTTGTTGGTGGCGAGGCTGATCGTCGCCGGACTGTTCGATGGTTTGTTGAGTGTTACCGTGCACGTCGTATTCTGTCCCGATGCGAGGAGCGTGTTGGCACAAAGGACCGTCGCAACCTGCAATTGAGCTGTGATGGATAACTGAAACAGCTGGGTGGAAAAATTGATGAACGCTTCGAGCGTGGATGTTTCATCGTACGTGATGTTGCCGACGGTCGCCGTGAAATCGGCAGTCGCTGTGCCGGTCGGTATTGCGACGCTGGTAGGCGTCACTGCATCGCCGTTTGCCGGAATGACGTTGACGAAGAAACCAGGAGTCGCCGGCTGGTTGATATTAATCGTGCATTTCGCGCTTCCCGGCGCGATGATGGCCTGCGGTGTGCAAGTTAACGACGTAACCGTTTGCGCAAACAGCGGAGACGCCGTCCATGCGAAACCCGTAACGATGGCGAGACGAAGCAGGGCCACTCGCAGAGGATTGCGCCGGCATGAGCGGGCAGACGATTCCTCATTCCTTGGTCGTTTCGTTATGGACCTCGTCCTCGACATACCTGTCCTCGCTATACCCGTTGCTCGATGTACAAATCTCGATCTCTAAATAAAGATCGGCGGAAAAGCACCGTTCATCTAGGTAGTCCGTTACCCTAGCAAGTTCTTGGGTCTTTTCCGCCACCAATGCAAGGTGTTCGCCGTAGCGCGGCGGTAAAGAACGTCCCCGCATGCGCGTGCTCGCGCCTCCCGTACAAAAAAAGTGTGGAAAAATCAAACAATGCATTGCGTAAAGATTCTGTCCGCTACTTGCGCTCTCTTGCTATGCGCTCTCTCCGTCGGATCCGCGCAGCAGGCATCGTCGGGTACTGCTGCTCGCCCCGGCTCGAAGTTGTTTCCGGTAACGCCGGTGACCGCGAGCAGTGCGCGAACTTCCGCTCCCGCCGATTTGAAGATCGGTACCGGACGTTTTTTCTCCTACGCCATGCCGCCGGGCTGGCGCGTGGGCGAAGACGGCCAGTTCGCGCTCACACTCATCGCGCCGGATAACCACGCTCTAACGCTGATGGTTGGCAACGCCGGGATGCAGCCAAATTATCCGCCAGCGCGCTACGTGTACGAAAAGCTGATGGTCTTGCGTCCGCAGAATTTGCAAATCGGACCACCCAGAGCCGCGCGTCCGGTAGCGGGATTCTCGCAAGCGGTGGAATTTGACGTCAGCTACGTGATCAACGGACCAGCCCGCGGTGTCGCGAAATGCAATATCCAACCCGCCTACGATTCCGCCACCATGGCCATGACCGCCGCTCTTTCCGACGCCAAGCAGTGGCCGGGATATTCCGCGTGGCTGCCACAAGTAGCCGATCAAGTGTCCGCCTTGAATGGCGCGGCGTTTGGAGCGCGTGGCGTCATGGCGCAGAACATCGCCAATTCGCAGGCATTCGGCGAAGCCGCACGGCGCTATCGCGAGGCGTCCGCGAAAATTCAACAGGGCGTCGCCGATGCGCGCGACGTCTCGCAGAAAAAGCAAGCCGAAGGCATGCGCGACATTCTTGGCAGTACGCAACCGTATTCCAATCCGTATGAAAATACGCGGGTGGAAATGCCGCTCACGTATCAATATTATTGGACCGACGGCAAGGGCCACTATCAAGGTTCGAATGATCCCAGCGCGAATCCGAACGTCGGCTCGACGAGTGAGTGGCGGCAGATGAAGAAGGGGCAATAGCCATCCTCCTCGTCAGCCGAGCCAGATGTGAACTGGCGGATGTAAACTGGAAGGTCGAGTTCTGTCTATGAAATCTTATTCGGTCCTGGCATTAGGCTTGGCAGCAGCACTTGGTTTTCTTGCAACTAGCGCGTGCGCGCAGACGTCTTCCGACACGTTTCCGCCTGTGGCCAACGTCAAACAATTGATGCTCGATCTGATTCATCCTTCGTCGAACGAAATCCTTCTTTCGATTTATCGCGGCGGCCCTAAAGATGAAAAAGACTGGGCCGCGGTGCGCCGTAGTGCGGTCACGCTTGCCGAATCCGGCAACATGCTCATGATGCGCGGTCGCGCGCGCGATCAGGGCGATTGGATGAAGGACGCAAAACTTCTGGTGGACGCCGGTAACGCCGCATACAAGGCCGCGCAGGCGAAAGATAACATCGCGCTCGCGGCGCTTGCGCCATCGTTCGACGCGTCTTGCACCACGTGTCACAAGCAATATCGACCAAACGTGTTTCCGAAGGACGGAGGTTCGAAATGAGCTATTCCCGCAGAAACTTTTTGAAGGCCGCCGGGTGCGGCGTTGCGCTGACGGCCGTTGGTGGCGATTCGTTGCTTGCCGCGCCGACCTCTTTGCCGAAGTCCTTCGCCGCGGAAAACTCCACGTTCATGGTGAACGGTAAGTTGTACTCCGCCGAGTACGAAGCGCGCACCACGTTGTGGGAAGTGATCTCCATGAAGTTCGGACTCACGGGCACCAACCGCAGTTGTAATCGCGGAAGCTGCGGCGCTTGCAGCGTGCTGGTCGACGGTGTGCCGCTCTATTCCTGTCACACGCTTGCCACCGAAGGCGTCGGCAGAAAGATCGTGACCATTGAAGGCATCGGTGATGAACGCAACCTTCATCCCTTGCAGCGCATCGGTCACACACGCGTTGCGGCGGATTGCGGTTTCTGCACCGCCGGTTGGGTCGTCACGGCCAAAGGACTTCTCGATAAGAATGTGAATCCGAGCGAAGACCAAGTGAAAGACGCGCTCGCGGGCCACATCTGCCGCTGCTCCGCGTATCCTCATATCATTCGCACGGTGATGGATACTGCGGCCGTCATGCGCGGCAGCAAAGAGCCCATTAAGCCCGAGCTCGAGAACGTCGTCCACATCAAGATGCCGATGGTGCGCGATTATTCCACCAATGGTGGACATTCCGCCAGCGATGAAGTGATCGAGGGACCCAGCAAAACCGTCACGAAGAAGTGGCAGGGATATCCTCCCGAGAATCTCAACGTCATCGGTACTTCGCTGCCGCCGATGCCGGAAGTTTCCATCCCGCGCTTTACGGGCAAGGCGCAATATGCCAGCCGTGTGTGGTTCCCGGATCTGTTATACGCACGCTTTCTGACGTGTGGGCATCCGCGCGCGTATGTGAAGGATATTGATACGTCGGCCGCGGAGAAGATGCCCGGCGTGCATCACATTCTCACGTATAAGAACGCACCGAAGTTACTGCGTCCCAATGTCGCGCGTGGACGCATTCTGCCGGAGCCGCTTCCGCGCGAGTTGAATCTGCAAGGCGAGCCCGTGGCTCTCATCCTCGCGGATACGGAAGATCTCGCGCAGGACGCAGCGGACGCCATCAAGGTGGAATACGACGTCTTGCCGCACGCCTCGATGTTGAAAGATTCGATGGCCAAAGACGCGCCGGACCTGGGACACGGCAAAGGCAATTTGATTCGGCATTCGTTCTCGCCGAAGGATCGTCCGGATCTTACTTGGATGTCCACGCAAGGCGACATCGAGAAGGGGTTCGCCGAAGCTGAATTTGTCAAAGAATTCGCGTACCGCTTTGTGGGTGGCGTTTCCGTGCCGATGCAACCGAGCGGCAGCGTGGCCAAGTGGGATGGCGACAAGCTGACGGTTTGGGCCATGGGGCAGGGAATTTATCCCATCCGCGCATCGCTCGCCACTGCTCTGGGCATCGATGTTTCGAAGGTCCGCATCATTAATAAGTGGAACGGATCCACCTTCGGTGCCGCGCGTATGGCGGCGGAACGCTTCTATCCGATGATGGCGCACCTCGCGAAAGTCAGCGGGCGTCCCGTGAAAATCATGCTGCCGAAAGATCAGGAACTCGCGCAGCTGCAGATCAAGCCCGAAACAATTACGAAGTTCCGCGTGGGATATAAGAAGGACGGGCAGATCGTCGCGCTCGATCACGAAGTCTTTGTCAGCTGCAGCGACCTCGACTTCGGCGTGCACGCCGATGGTCCCGGCAACGCTGCGAATCAGACGGAACTCTACACGGCGAAGGTGCCTCACTGGCGCTCGACGTGGTCGGCGTTCCGCACGAACGCGCCGCGTCCTGGTCCTTCGCGCAGCCACATTCAGCAGGAAACCAAGTGGTCGTGGGAGAACATGATCGACGAGATGGCGAACATCACGGGCATCGATCCGCTGCAATATCGCACGATGCACATGACGCAGCTTACGCCGGGCGACAAGAGTCACTACTACGAGACGATGCCGACGGTCGAAGTACTGCGTGAAGGCTCAAAAGCATTTGGCTGGGACAAGCGAAATCCAGTAGCGGGTGGCAATCCGGGACGCTTCAAGCGCGGCTTCGGACTCGGCATGTCGCAGCATCATGGCGGCAACATGGGGTATCACGAAGGCGAAGCGGCGTATGCAAAACTTGCCGCCGAGCCCGATGCGAATATCTTCACCAGCGATCTGGATCTCACATCCGATGGCAATGTAACGATGCGCATCGCGCTACCGGATAGCGGATCGAACGCAGCCACGGCGCTTGCGGCGTTCGTTGCCGAAATGCTCGGCTTCCTGTCACGGGACCGCATCAAAGTGATTTGGGGCGATTCCGATTTGTCGCCGCTCAGCGATGAATGGTTCGGCGGCCGAACGATTACGTTACAGGGGGCGGCGTTGGGCGCGGCAGCCGACAAGATGCGCAAAGATCTGCTGGCGCGCGCGTCGGCTGTATTGAAGGTGGACGCGGCGAAACTCAAGATCCGCGATGGCGTGATTTCGTCGGTCGACAATCCCGGCATCGCCACGACATTCGCAGCGCTCGCGCAAGCGAATAAGGGACTCATCCGTCACTCGGGCAAAGGCACCACGGGCGGGGAACGCACCGCCCTCAACAAAGGTTGCGGCGCGGTATTCATCGAAGTAGAAGTGGACACGTGGACTGGTAACTGGAAGTTCATTCGCGCTGTGTACACGCACGATACGGGAATCGTGATCAATCCTCTGGTGTCCGAGGCTGACATGGTCGGTTCGCTGATGGAAAGTACGCAGGTCGCGACGGATTCTATTCCTTGGGATCGCGAGTTCCCCGGCTCGCGGCATTACAGCGTCGGGTATTTGTCGTATCGCCTGCCGACGATCATGGACATTCCGAAATCCACGCAGGTGTACATCGATAGTCTGGAGCCGCGCTGGTTCTATGGCATCAAGAGCTTCAGTGAAACGACGATCGGCGCGGTGCCGGGTGCGATTTCGAACGCAATCTTTAACGCCTGTGGAGTTCGCATCCGCGAGCAACCCATCACGCGCGAAAAAATCATGGCGGGGTTAACCGCGAAGAAGAACGGGAGGCAGGCATGAAGAAGGTTTCCATCTACCGGCCCACAACGGTCGACGAAGCAATGCAGATCCTCACCGAGCACGGCACGAAGGCCGCCGTGTATGCGGGTGGAACCGACCTGCTCATTCGTTTGAAGAATCGCTTGGAGCAGGCGCCTAGCTTTCTGGTCGACATCAAGAAGATCGATCATCTGCGTTATATCAAGGAAGATGCGCAAGGTGGAGTGGAGATCGGCGCGGCAACGAAGATCGCAGAGTTGGCCGAATCGAAACTGCTGGCGCAGAAGTATCCGATGTTGGTGGAAGCGGTCAACAAAATCTCTTCGCCGGAACTGCGTAATGCATCGACCATCGCCGGAGATCTTTTGCAGGAAGTGTGGTGCCAGTATCTACGCGGCGGATATTCGTGCTGGCGCAATGGCGGATATCTTTGCTACGGGGCCATTGGCGACAACAGCTACTATCATTCGGCGATGGGCGGACGCCTCTGCTACGCAGTGTATCCGGGTGACGCAGCGACGGCGCTGATTCCGTATGACGCGCGCGCGAAGCTCGCGACGCCACAGGGCGAGAAGGAACTGTTGATCGAGCAGCTTGTTCCGGGCGATATGCAGGTAGATGGAAAGATTCAATCGCATGTGGTGCGGTCGAATGAAATCCTGACGTCCGTTGTGATTCCGCCGCCACGGCCGGGATTTAAGGCATCGTTCGAAAAGCTGCGTCCGCGCGGCGTGTGGGATTTCGCGATGGCTTCGTGCGCGATGGGCTTTCATCTCAACGGCAAGACCATTGATGATGCTCGCGTGGTGTTCGGTGGAATCTCGGGCAAGCCGTATCGCGAAACTGCGGTGGAGGCGTTCTTGAAAGGGAAGACCTTGAGCGATGATCTTGGTGAGCAGGCCGTTGCGATTGCGCTGGCGAACGCGGCTCCCTTGAAGTACAACGCGACGAAGATCGATATGGCAAAGGGATTGCTGGCGTCGGGCATTGCTCGGTTGAGCGCTTAAGTCTGATGAGCGCACAGGCGAAGGCCGTTGTGCGCGCTTTCTATAAATGACAAACATTAAGGCCCTACTGCTGGAGCCCGTCGGGTGCTTGGCGGAGTTTCCATCCGGGCCGTTCCATGAAATCGCGGTGCGGCTTTTCGGGCGCAAAGGGAAGGCGAGTCCTTCGGCCAGCCGGATGTATTGGCATCTGCTGAATCTGATGGAAGCTGCGCCGATGAACGCTGAACAAAATGCGATTGCGGAAGCGTTGGAGTTGGAGGCTGTCGCGCAGGCGGAATTGTACGAAGATGTTCGTCCCATGCTCGCAGAGCTGCAAGCGATGGGAATCGAAGTTCGCATCGCGACGTCGCTTTCGCGCGCGGCGGCGATGAAGTTTGTTGAACAGAATTCGCTCGGTGAATTTCTCGCGGGCGTCTCCTCGCGCGAGGATGTAGACGGCGTGAAGGCCGCTCCGATTTTGCATGCGGTGAACGGAACGCCGGCAGACGGCACGTTGTATCTCACGGACACCGTCGAAGGAATCAAAGCCGCGCGCTTGGCAGGAGTGCTGCCGATCCTGATGATGAACGATCCGGACGAGGCGCAGAGGCTCGAGACGCACAAGCCCGCGGGCGGCGTGGTTTCGCTGCTCGAGATCCCGGATTTCGTGCGTCTCGTTGCGGCGCAAAACCAACTTGCCTGACACGGTTCGGGCGCGTGGTCTTGACATAACGAGTCTGCACACACTACGCCCACACAAAAGGTCTTTTTTTAAAAGAACTTTATTCAAAAAGAACTTACAGAAGAGCTCTTCCGGCCGTTTTTGACTCTCTCGGTTGAGAGGATGTCGTTTCAAGCGAACACCGCGCCGCGCACGTTAACCATTTCGTGGCTAGGGTTGGTTTAGGACCAACAGAACTTCCATGACTCGCAGACCCGCCCTGTCTATCTAGAAGAGCAGTCTTGGTCGATTCGGTCTTCCATCGGTCCTGCATCGGTCCTTCAATGGGCGAGCACGCG
>CAITIX010000037.1 GCA_903892565.1 uncultured Acidobacteriia bacterium | reverse complement strand
CCAGCGACATGATGTTCGACGACAGGCCCATGGCGCGCATGGGAATAAATCCAATGATGATCGCAACGGGAATCGTAATCACCGGAATCAACGCGCTGGGGATGTGCCACAGGAAGAGGAAAATGATCAGCGCGACGATCGCCATCTCCTCGATGAGCGTCCCCTTTAGATTTTCAATGGATCGCAGGATCAGGTCCGATCGGTCGTATGCCGCCACGATCTTCACGCCCGCAGGCAGGCCAGGCTCGATCTCTTTCAACTTGGCCTTTACGCGATCAATTACAGCGAGCGCATTCTCCCCCTGGCGGATCACCACGATGCCGGCCACAGTATCCCCTTCGCCGTTCCAGTCGGCGACGCCACGGCGCAGGTCCGGGCCCAGCGTCACGTCGCCGATGTCTTGGACGCGAATGGGAGTTCCAGACGCAGTCGTCGCCAGAACAATGCGGCGCAGGTCGTCGGTCGATTTGGCATAACCGCGGCCGCGGACCATATATTCGGTGCCGCTCGATTCAATAAGCCGTCCACCGACGTCGTTGTTTCCCGCGCGCACGGCCTCGACAACTTTCATGATGGGAATCTGAAACGCCTGCAGCCGCCGTGGATCGACATTCACTTGATATTGGCGAACGAAGCCGCCGAGTGGAGCGACCTCCGCAACGCCCGGCACCGCGCGAAGCTGATACCGCAAAAACCAGTCCTGCGTGCTGCGCAATTCCGCCAGACTGTGCTGGTGCGTTGGATCAACGAG
Source organism: uncultured Acidobacteriia bacterium (assembly GCA_903892565.1). Classification (GTDB taxonomy): domain Bacteria; phylum Acidobacteriota; class Terriglobia; order Bryobacterales; family Bryobacteraceae; genus Palsa-187. Next base: position 4,471 of record CAITIX010000037.1, on the reverse strand, counting down.
CACGTATTGAAACACCCAACCCACGCCCGTCGCGTCCGGACCCAGTTCGGTCTGCACGCCTTGCGGCATGCGCGGTAAAACACTCTGTAAGTATTCGAGGGTGCGGCTGCGCGCCCAATACACATCCGTGCCTTCGTCGAAGATCACGTACACGAAGGAATAGCCGAAATCCGAAAAGCCGCGAACATCTTTCACGTGCGGCGCACCCAGCATGGCGGTGACGATCGGATACGTCACTTGATCTTCCAAAATGTCCGGGCTGCGGTCCCAGCGCGAATAGATGATCACCTGCGTATCACTCAAGTCGGGAATGGCATCGAGCGGAATGGTGCGCATCGACCAGACACCGCCAGCTAAGGCGAAAGCCACCAGCGCAAACACAACGAACTTATTTCGTCCGGAGAATTCAATGATGCGGTCAATCATTGCTTCATCCCGCCCTTCAGCTTGGCTTCCGAATCCACCAGGAACGTGCCGGACGAAACGACGCGCTCTCCAGCGCGCAGGCCTTTCAGGATTTGAACCCGATCACCAATGCGTTCCCCCACTTCAACCGTCCGCGGCTCCAGGCGCCCATTCCCCAGATCCACAAAGACCGTCTGCCGAGTGCCCGTGTTGACTACAGCATCCGCCGGAACGGCGACTTTCCCCGAGAGGCCAATGCGGAACTCGACATTCACGAACATGTCGGGCTTCAGGCGAAGGTTTGGATTTTCAGCCTCCAAGCGAACTTTCAGTGCGCGCGTTGTGGGATCGATTTGCGGTTGGATGTAGCTGACTCGCGCGGAGAAACCCGCGCCCGCGCCGCTGGCCGGCGTAATCCGCGCGGACTGCCCCAGTCCAATCTTCGGCAAATCCACTTCAAAAACATCCGCCATGATCCAGATCCTGCTGAGATCGGAAATCGCATAGAGTTCCGTTTCCGGCGCGACCTTCTGTCCAGGGAACGCATTGCGCGATGTCACATAGCCGCTGGCAGGCGAGTACAGGTTAATCGCGCGAATAGGAGTGTGGCTTTTCTCCACCTCCTCCAGTTGGGCGGCGCTCAAGTCCCAGAGTTCGAGCCTGCGGCGAGCGGCCGCCACCAAGGCATCTGCATTTATCGCAGCTTCCTTACTGGGACTAGAGCGCATGGTTTCGCGCGCACGCAGCGACAGCAAAAACTCCTGTTCACTGGACAACATCTCGGGGCTATAAATGGATAGAAGTGGATCGCCCTTTGCGATCAACTGGCCGGTGAAATCCACTTGCGTCTTCTCGATCCAGCCTTCGATTTTCGGATGTACTCGCGTGATACGAGTCTCATCCGGAGTCACTCTGCCGACGGCGCGGATCGTTTCTCCACCAGAGGCCAGCTCCGCCGTGGAAAAGGCCACTCCGATGAGTTGCTGCTTTTCCGGGCTGATCTGGAACTCGCCGGCGACCTTCTCGGCAGCGTCGCCCGTCTGCGCTTCGTCGGCGTACACGGGGATCAGTTTCATGCCGCAATCGGGCGCGATACCAGGCTTGTCGGACTTGTACGCCGGGTGCATCTGGTCCACCCAGTACAAAATCTTCCGCTCTGCGGGCGCTTGGGAAGGAGCCTCATCGGCATATACAGGAACCAGGTCCATGCCATCCGGCGCCTTCCCTGGCTTGTCGGACTTGAACGCCGGATTCATGGAATCCACCCAGTAGAGAATCTTCCGCTGCTTCGGCGCAGTGCTGACCCCGGCGCTGGTTGCGGGTGCTCGGTGGGCGTACCAGATGCCTCCCCCAAACCCGGCGGCGATCAGCACGAGTATCAAGACGACCAGAAAGATACGTTTCATTGGACTAATTCCACCCCCGTGATTTCTTCCAGGCGCACGATCGCCATGTGAAACTCGTGCAATTGTTCGTGATAGTTCAATTCGTACTCGAAGGCCGCCACGTAGTTGGTGAGCACGGAGAGGAAGTCCATGCTTCCGCTCTCGTAGGAGAGCAACGAGGATTCCGAAGTGAGACGGGCTTGCGGCAACGTCGTCTGTTGATACAGATCCGCAAGGTGCTGGGCCGTCTTCGCCGCCTCGTAGTTTTCCTCGATCTTATATTCGAGCGATCGGGCGGCAGACTCGTAAGAATGCCGTGCCGCGGCCAGTTCTTCGCTGCGCTGCGCAACCTCTGCATGGACTCGCGCGCGGCGTGGCAACCGGACATCTGCGCGAAGCATATAGAGCTCGCCCATCGTACCCATAGTGTAGAAACCGCCATTCAGCGTGACGTCCGGTGAAGCTTCTTTGCGCGCGAGGTGAACGGCGGAATCGCCGCGCTCAATCATCTTCTGTTCCCGTGCAAGCGAGGGAGCAGCGGCTCCAGCCTTCGCCAAGAGTTCTTCGCGCGTGAATGGGAGCGAGGCTTCGTGCGGCGCTTCAGGCTGCGCCAACGGCGTACCACCCACGGGCCGGCCGAGAAGGCTATTGATTTCGGCACGCCGCGTACGCAGTTCCAAATCCGTCTGAGCCAGTCGCGCTTCAATCAACGTGAGTTGCGTCTGTGCGCGGAAGACATCCGGTTGCGCCGCTCGTCCAACCGCATAGCGTTCCTCGGTGACTCTGAGGAGGGACCGGAGTGCATCACGATTGCGACTCAACACATCCGTAATTTCGTAGCTGTGGGCCAAACCGTAAAACGCCAATTTCAAGCGAGCGACGGTACTGAGCGCGGTCGCACGGTATTGCTGTGCCTCGGCGTCCGCCTCTTTTGCGGCAATCAAAGCGCGTAGGCGGAGCTTCCCCGGATACGGAAACTCCTGCGAGACCATAACGCCTATATTGGCCATGGGCTCACTCCCTACGCCTGCGCCGGGGAGTGGATATTTCACGGAATTCCAGCCGAACGAAACGGTCGGGTCCGGCAGGACTCGTTCCTGAACCGGCTTCTGCCGCGTCGCTTCGTAGCGTCGCTGGGCCATTAGGACATCAGGATTGTGCAGCAGCGCGTCCGAGACCAGATCGGCCAAAACCAGACGGCTTTCCGCAGGCTGTGCGCACACGGGTACAGCGAGCGCAACGGCAAAAAAGGTAGTGAGGAAACGCATCTCCCCTCCTCCATTCAGTTCTCAACTCAGTTGTGAACAACAAGTAAGAGCCGGCGAGAGAAGCAGAGTCAGATGGTCAGAACAGAGTGAAGGAGGCACAGATCGGGCGGCGAATCGAGAATCAATCCTGGTGGGACAATGCGTGTAATGGATTGCGGCTGGTCATCCAAGTTCGAGGACTGGCTCAGCAGGGATAGGCTTACGAAGACAGGGCCAGATGCCTGTTCGACGTTCGCAAGATCTACCGCCGGGCTGATGCAATCCGCGAGCGAGCCATGCGTTTTTTCCTGACAGCCCTTCTTGGGATTGCAGCAACTATGGTTCGCGCCGCCTGCCAGAACGGTGGCGCACGCCAAGCATGGCCCTCCGAACAGTACGAAGACCAGCAGGAGAGCAACGAAAACGGAAGTAGTTGCGCGGATCACGTTTCAATCTCACCGTATCACAGGCACGCCAACAGCCAGAAACACCGCTTTTCGTTTCATCGATTTAGATTTGCCTCCGGGGTAGGGTGCGCGATTTCGCACATTGGGATTCTCGTATGGGATTGGCAATTTTGCCTATCCGTCAATGTCTACCCTTCTCAGCCGCAGTGCGTTCATCACGACTGATACCGAACTAAAGCTCATCGCAGCGGCGGCAATCATGGGGTTTAAGAGCAAGCCGAAAAATGGATACAACATTCCGGCGGCGATCGGTACACCCAGCGTGTTATACACAAACGCGAAGAAGAGATTCTCCTTGATATTTGTCATGGTTTCCCGGCTCAGCTTGCGCGCGCGGACAATTCCACGAAGGTCGCCCTTGATGAGCGTCACGCCCGCGCTCTGCATCGCCACATCGGTCCCTGTACCCATGGCGATTCCGACTCGAGCCTGGGCCAACGCCGGAGCATCATTGATTCCATCTCCCGCCATGGCAACAAAACGCCCTTGATCCTGGAGCAGTTTGATCTGCTTGCTCTTGTCTTCCGGCAACACCTCGGCAATCACCTCGTCGATACCCAACTTGCGCGCAACCGCTGCGGCCGTTGTCCGGCTGTCGCCCGTCAGCATCACAACTCGAATTTTGTCCTCATGCAGCTGGCGGATCGCTTCGGGCGTGGTCTCCTTAATCGGATCTGCCACTCCAATCAGTCCGGCCGCCTTGCCATCCACGGCCACGAACATGACGGTCTGCCCATCGCCGCGCCCAGCTTCGGCGGCTGCAACGAGCGCACCCACGTAGACTTTCGCGTCATCCATCAGCTTGCGATTGCCCAGCAGAACCAGCGCGCCATCCACGCGAGCTTTGACGCCTTTGCCGGTCACCGATTCAAACGCTTCAACGTTAGACAGCTCAACCTTGCGCTCTTGGGCGCCCTTGACGATTGATGCGAGCGGCACACTCGTTTACGACGGCGCGATGGACAAT
>CAITIX010000036.1 GCA_903892565.1 uncultured Acidobacteriia bacterium | reverse complement strand
CAGTCATGCACATCGCCTGTACCGGCACTCCCGTGGAAAATCGCCTTCTCGATTTGTGGAACATCTGTGATGCAGTGCAACCCGGCCTTCTTTCTTCGGCCAGAGAATTCGTTGAGAAATTCGAGAAGCCTCAAGGTGGAGTTGCTGAGGAAAGCAGCCTGCTGGAGTTGAAAAAGACGCTCTTATTCCAAAGGCCGCATGCATTTCTACTTCGGCGCACCAAGTCTGACGTCGCCGAACTTCCGCCAAAAACCGTCATCAAATTGGACTGCGAGATGTCTGAGGCGGAGATCGCAGCCCATCGTTCGTTGCTGAACGGATTAAGGAGCGACAGTCGCCAATCCCGATATCTGTCAGCGTTACAGAGGTTTGTGCAGCTCTACCAACACCCGGCCATGATGCTGACTGAAAACCCGTTAGACCTCAGCGTGAAAGAGTTGGTTGTTCAATCCTCAAAACTTCGCGTGCTACTCGCGAAGGTCCACGAAATTCGGGAGAGACGAGAGAAGGTGATAGTGTTTGCGAGGCTCAGGACTATGCAGGGAATTCTAGCAAAGGTACTTCAAGCGGAATTCGGACTTCCCGTACGAATCATCAATGGAGAGACCAAATTGCGAGCAGCAGGCTCGTTGAATTCGTCAGGCTTGAAGACGCGCAACGCTATCCTTCGTGAGTTTCGCAGCGAGCCAGGCTTTAATGTACTCATCTTGTCACCGTTCGTAGCTGGAATCGGCCTCACGATTGTTGAGGCCAACCATGTGGTCCACTACGGACGGTGGTGGAATCCCGCTGTTGAGTCACAAGCCACCGACCGTGCCTACCGGATCGGACAGACTAAGGAAGTATCCGTTTACCTGCCCATTTTGCGAGATCCTTCCGGCAGAGTGGCGCCGACATTTGACGAAAGGCTCGATGTGCTGATGGATAGAAAGCAGCGATTGGCCGAAGACTTTTTGCGGCCCCTTTCTCCAGAGGACGAAATGGGCGACAAACTGTTCAATGACTTGAGCGCCGAAGCGGCGCGCCAAAACGGAGCTTGATGCCCCTCTAAGTTTCCGGATGTGGAATCAGATCGACGCGTATTAGAAAACTCGTGAATAACTGGATCTACTTCGCGACTGAGGAGAAGGCATCGCTCGCCTCGACGCTCGAGACTGTGATCAACACGCAGTTTCTGTGGCGCTCTGCCTTCAACAAGAACGGCGCGCGAATCGCCAATGTCGGCGGCATCAAGGAAGGTGACAACATCCTGTTGGCTTGGCGCCATTCCGGCGTCCTGCGAACCGCGTACTTGCGATGTCGTGTGGCAGCACCGCTCTCGCCACGTGCGCCAGGACTCGTGATCGACAAACTGGCCGACCCCGATGCAAAAGTGCTCAGTGCCGCGGGATACCCGAAGAACGCAGCCGGCGAGGTAGAGGGAATCCGCCTCGACGAGATCCTGGAGTGCTGCTTCCAAGTTAAGGGCCAATACGGCGGAAACAACGCGATCCACGAGTTGACAATCGAAGACGCCGCCCAGGTTGCCACTGCATCGACGATCCCACCTGGAATATTCACAAAGGCAGTGAGCAGAATGACAGAGAGCGCGACACGCAAGGAATCCGCAGCACCTCTCGCAGCGCGTACCGCCCCTGGTGTGGATCGATTCGAGATTGACACAATCACCAGCCATCGAGCCTTCGATGCCTATGTCATGGTCGATTGGTCGTCAAGCTCATCCCCTGCGACCGGCTGCGGATTCCGGGGCAAGGCGAACGGGATTCCGGGGTGAACGTGAAAACGATTCCGGGATGAAGACGAACAGGATTCCGGGCTGAAGGCGAATAGTGATTCCGGGGGGAAGGCGAACGGTTTTCGCCCGAGCCCGGAATGGCTTTCGCGTTGCCCGGAATGTTTTGACAGGCGTAGCGGCGCTGGACATCATAACCGGCACAATGAACCCTCCAAGGGAGGATCAGAGTGCCGGCCAGGAGACTGTCCATGCGGAAACTACGGGAGGTCCTACGCCTCCGATACGAACTCAAACTGGGCTACCAGCAGATCGGGCGAAGTTGCGCGATCGGGGTCAGCACGGTTCACAAGTACCTGAAGCGCGCCGAGACGGCGGGCGTTACCTGGCCGCTGCCGGAGGATTGGGACGAAGCGCGAGTAGAAGCCGCGTTGTTCCCGCACGCAGAACCAGCTGTGGAGAAGAATCCGGCGCGCACCCCGCCCGACTTTGCCACGATCCACGAGCAGTTGCGCGGCAACAAGCACGTGACGCTGCAACTGCTGTGGGAGGAATACCGGCAAGCCAATCCGGAGGGCTATCGCTACTCGCGCTTCTGTGAGCTGTACCAACGCTGGCGTTCGAAGCTCGACGTGGTGCTGCGTCAGGAGCACAAGGCGGGCGAGAAGATGTTCGTCGATTGGGCGGGGGCGACGATTCCGGTGTATGACCGGCACACCGGCCTCCCCTGGCAAGCGGCGCTTTTCGTGGCGGCGCTCGGTGCCAGTTCCTACAGCTGGGTGGAGGCCACGCGAGATCAGCAGATGGAGTCCTGGTTACGCGCACACGTGCACGCCTTTGAATACTTCGGCGGCATTCCGGTGCTGGCCGTTCCGGACAACACCAAGACAGGTGTCACCAAGGCGCACCGCTACGATCCGGACCTGAATCCGACCTACTACAACTTCGCGCTGCACTGCGGTTTCGGCATCGTGCCCGCTCGGCCCTACAAACCGAGAGACAAAGCCAAGGTCGAAAACGCCGTGCAAGTGGCCCAGCGCTGGATCGTGGCGGCGCTGCGCCACCATAAGTTCTTCTCGCTGGAGGAACTGAACCAAGCTATCCGCGAACTGCTCACGAAGTTGAATCACCGGCCCTTCCGCAAGAAAGACGGCACGCGGGCAAGCGTGTGGGAAGCCGTCGACAAACCCGCGCTGAAGCCCCTGCCCACCGAGCCGTTCGACCTGAGCGAGTGGTCGCGTGCCCGCGTGACCAGCGAGTATCACGTCACCTTCGACGCGAACCTTTACAGCGTGCCCTACAACCTGGTGCATGAGATGGTTGAGATCCGCTCGACACCCACCACGGTCGAGATCCTGCACAAGGGCGCGCGCGTGGCCTCGCACTTGCGCAGCCGCGAGCGCGGGAAAGCCGTCACCCAACAGGAGCATCGGCCCAAGAGCCACCGCGAGCATCTGGAGTGGACGCCGTCGCGCATGGTGCATTGGGCCGCCTCGATTGGCCCGCAAACAGCGCGATTGTTCGAGCGGATCATGAATGACAAGCCGCATCCCGAGATGGGCTATCGCGGCTGCCTGGGCATCATCCGGTTGGCTCAGAAGTACACGCCGCAGCGCGTGGAGGCTGCATGCGAACGCGCACTGTTCACCGGCGCGTGCCGCTACAAGAGCGTCGAGTCGATCCTGAAGAACTCGCTGGATCAAGCACCCGTAACGTCACCACCACCCACATCCACGCCGCCGCACGACAACATCCGCGGTGCCGGGTACTTCGAATAGGAGACGCCATGCTACAAGAACCAATGATGGAGAAACTGACAGCCATGCGGCTCCTCGGCATGGTGGATGCGCTGCAAACCCAGGAGCAAGATCCGGCCTCGCGCGAGCTGAGCTTCCTGGAACGGCTCGGGCTGCTGGTGGATCAACAGTGGACTTGGCGCGAGAATCAAGCACTGGCCCGGCGCTTGCACGCCGCCAAACTCAAGGGCGCGGCCGTCGAAGACATCGACTATCGCGCGGCGCGCGGACTGGATAAAAGCGTGATCCGCGCGTTGGCGCAAAAGTCGGCATGGGCCGCGAATCACGAAAACATCTTCGTGCTTGGACCCACCGGCGTGGGCAAGAGCTTCGTGGCTTGCGCGCTGGCGCAGAAGGCTTGCCGCGATGGATACTCCGCCTTCTACACGCGCGCAGCGGCGCTGTTTCGCGATCTGGCCATCGCGCGCGCCGATGGGAGTCTACGCAGCTTACTGACGCGGCTCAGCCGCATCGACGTACTGGTGATCGACGATTGGGCCATGGCTCCCTTGGCCGAAGCCGAGCGCCGCGACTTCTGGGAGATCTGCGAGGATCGCTACCAGACCCGCTCGATGGTCCTCACTTCGCAACTGCCCGTGGCGCGCTGGCACGAACAGATCGGCGACCCCACCGCCGCCGACGGCATCCTCGACCGCCTGGTTCACAACGCCCATCGCATCGACATGCGCGGCGACTCGATGCGCAAAAAACGTGGCACTGAGCCGCCGAGCTGACGCTCGCCGGGTCTCTCCAGTGCTGGGCGGGGACAAGGGCTTTCGCCCCTTTCCCCGCACCCCTTTCTCCGCTAGCGGCGCTCTTCCTCCGCTGCGCTCCGGACAGGTTTTCCTTGACGAAGCCGAACACTTCCGGCACAATCGAACTGCCAGCGTCGCTACGCTCCGAGATCTGTTCGCCTTCGGCACGGAATGCCGTTCGCGTTCCCTTCGGAATCAGCGTTCGCCTTCACCGGAATCCCCAACCGGCAAAGATTCGATTTGGATCGCGAGCGGTGCTTGGTCTGGCCGAGCCTTCACGGCAGGTTCTCCGCACAACGTCTCGACACGAATGCAGGCAGTGGCCGAACTACAAAGACAGGTCGTGAGTTGGCGGGATGAAGGCAAACGAGTGCTCATCGGATTCGACTTCGCCTTCGGGTATCCGGCTGGTTTTGCGAGCGCGCTCGGCTTGAAGTCGACTGGCGGTGCCTGGAAGGCAGTGCATGAATATTTCGGATCGAGCGTGAAGGACTCCCCGCAGAACGCCCACAACCGCGACGCCTTCGCAGACGAGTGCAACCGCAAGGTGGGCGCACCGGGACCCTTCTGGGGCTGCACTAAGAGCGCTATCACGCGCTCGCTCACCCAGCAGCGCATCGGGTTCTTCCAGTTCCCGCATCACAACCTCAAGGAGTGGCGCGCGACCGACCTGACGGCGCGCAGGCGAGTGACAACACAGTCAGTATGGAAGCTGAACTGCGGTGTCTCAGTCGGCGGCCAGACCATCCTTGGCATCAAGCATCTGGATCAGCTTGTACGTGCAGTGGGCGGGCACGTGTGGCCCTTCGAGGGGTGGGCCACGCCAACCGCCCCTGCGATCTGGTTCGCCGAGATATTCCCATCCATCGTCCAGTATCCCGAGTGGGCGGAAGAGTACAAGAAGCGACGCGATCGAACGCAGGTGCAGAGT
>CAITIX010000035.1 GCA_903892565.1 uncultured Acidobacteriia bacterium | reverse complement strand
GTCCGCTCATTGACATTCGCGGTTCGGTGCTGAGATGAGGGGAACGTTGTAAGCCCCACGCTGATGCATGGGGCTCCGCAGACTGAAGCTTGCCTACAAGAAAAGCAGATCGCTTGATGGCAGATGGCGGTTTAGGATTCGCGCAAGGGCCGGACGAGTTCGGTGGAGGGCGTGGGGGACTGCGGGCCGGAGAGGTAGCGCTCCCACAGATCGGGCAGGGGAGAGTGGCCGTTGGCGACGATCCAGGAGTCGAATTCCTCCCATGCCGCGCCGAGTTTTTCGTAGGGTCCGGTGTACATGGTGCGGGCGATTTTTGTGGCGGGGAGGTGGCACGCGATCACGCGGCCTTCGGGTTTTACGTCGCTTGCCACGGGGACGCCGACTTCGAAATCGAAGATGCCGGGTTCGATGCGGAAGTGGTGCGTGAACATGGGTCCGGTGGGCGCGATGCCCTGACGCTGGACGATTTGCATAACCTCTTGCATGGCGGGTCCCATGACGTTGCGGATTTGGTCGCGCGGAATCGTCAGGCGAATGACGGCGGTGAGTTGCTCGGGGACGGTGGCGATTTCGGGAGGGGTATTCATTGGCATCTCGTGGTTGCCTTTGGCCCGCTCCTTCACATTCGCGGTTCGGTGCTGGGAGGTGATCGGCGTTGGTTAGGACGAAGATTACGGCGCGGTTGGGTAATAGCCCTTGCGCGCGCGAACCGTTACGTCGGGCAGCGCGACCTTCACGTTGAGGTTGCGAAATTTTCCCGTAGCCGGACCGTTGTCTTCCGGGATGTAACGCAGAATGTACTGCGTGGTGACTTCTCCGGCGATGTTCGCGATGGAGTGGAAGACGGCCGAGGACATGGCCGAGGCGAAGCCGCCCGTGCCGACCTTGAACGCGAAGTTGCCTTCGTCGGAGGGGACGGAGGAGAAGCCCTGCACGTCCTTATAAATGTTCTGCAGAGGATATTCGACGCGGCCGCCGGTTTCTTCGGCGAGTTTCACGAGGTTCGCGTCGCCTTCATTGATGGAGCCATAGGCGGACGTGCTGATGCCGTAGATCGTCACGAGATTTTTCTGCGCGATTTCAAGAACTTCGGCGAGCGTTTTCGAACTGGCGTTATCGTTACCATCGCCGATGACGATGATGATGCGGCGGGGTTCGATCGGTTCGCCCTTAATCAGCGCGCGGTTGGTGCAGGCGATGTAGATCGAATCGAAGAGTGCGGCGCCACCGCCGGGCTTCATGTCGCGAATCTTATTGACGATGGGCTCGGGGTCGGTGGTGGTGTTGACCATGAGCTCGGACTTGCTGCCGTAGCCGATGAGGTAGCCGGCGAATTGATCCTTGCCGGGGAGCAGCGTGAGAGCCAGTTCGGTGGCGGCGTTCTGGAAGTTTTTCCACTGCGCGCGGCTGGAATTGCTGAGATCCATGAGGAAGCCGACGACAACGGGCTGCGCGCGCTCGCGCGAAAAATACGACATTTTCTGCAGCTTGTTGTCTTCCAGGATCTGGAAATCTTTTTGTTCGAGGTTGGAGATGAAGCGTCCCTTGAAGTCGGTGACGGTGACGGGCACGATGACTTCTTCCACCTTCAGGCCAAATGTGGGGCCGGAGGGCTCGGGCGTTTGATCGGCGGTGGGGGCTGGGGCCTGCGCCTGGCTGAAGGCGAACGCGGACAGAACGAGAGTGCCGAGGGCTACGCGCTGAAGCAACATGCTAGCGATTATTATAAACCACGGGATTGGGAAGCACCGGGGAAGGGCGGGGGGGGGGGGGGCATCGCTGGGACTACGCGGCGTGGCTCGTTGAAGAATGTTTCAGCGGCCTGGTGGGGCGGCTTGGCAAGCTGCGGCGGGTTGCGGAGCCGCGTAATGGGAACGTCGAGCGGCATGCGCGATTGTCCATCGCGCGCAGGATTCCAACCTGCTCCACATGGTCCGCCCGATTTGTGTGCCGTCTTTGCGAAGTGACGGATTTGGCCTTCAGGAGCCTTTGCGCTTGTCGGTAATGTTGCAGGCGGCGAGAAACACGCCTTGCGGGCGATTCGTGTTCGTGTGATGATTTTTAAACTTATCCATTTATGAAATTCTCATGGCTACAGGTTTCAACGGTTTTCCTGGCGATCTGCACGGTGGTTCTGATCTTCGCCGGTGATTTCTACTCCACCAACGAATATCGTCCGTTCTATTCTTTGGGACAGATTCACATCCCGGTGGGCTGGACGGTCGCGGGCCTTACCGTGGCCGCGGCGATTTGTCTATGGTTGCGGAAGTCGTCCGAAACGCGCTGGCTGGCAGGGCTGTCCCTGGCCGTGCTGGCTGGGGAAGTGCTGCTGGGCTTGTCGTCCGAGCCCGAAGCGAAAGCGATCAACGTGAGCCATGCGTTCCTGGGGCAGATCTTCTTCGCTTTAGTCGCCGTGATGATCCTCTTCACGTCGCGGGCGTGGAATGCTGAGAAGCCGGCGATTGCCGATCGCCCCGGGCTTTCGATCTCTTCGCTGGCCGGCTACAGCGTCGGGATGGCTTTGCTCCAGGTGGCGCTGGGAGCCGCCGTGCGCCATGGATTGATCGGCGTCACTTGGCACATTCTGGGAGCGTTCCTGGTCATCGTGGTGATTCTGCCGGTTGCGGTTCTTCTGCAGCAACAAGAAGAGTACGCGCCGCTTCGTTCTATCGCCAACACTGCGGCCATCATTGCGTCGAGCCAGGCCTTGATCGGATTCATCGTCCTATCGATTGAAGCTTCGCAGAAGATGCCGCCGGAAGTGCTGATTGTCGCCGCGGCGATTCACGCCGCCGTGGCGGGTTTGACGCTGGGAGCGATTGTGGTGGCGGCGCTCATGCTACGTCGCCGCCTGCGGGTCTGAGTTCTAGCGTGAGGCAGCTTCCGCGATTTGCAGATCCAGACTGACGCGTTCGCCATTGATGAGTACGAAGCCGGAGTCGATCAGCTGTTGTCCTGTGGCGTCGAACTGCTTGTAACTTTGCAGCATGGGGAGCGGAAAGATGAACTCCACGGCCTCGGGACTGCCGGTTGTATCTTTGTCACCTAATCGGATGGACGTGCTGAAATCGATTCCATCGAAGTTGTGATGATCTTCCGTGAAACGCTCCAGTGCAGGACGGATCAGGTGAGCGATATGTTGATCGAAGGCCAGCGCCGCCAGCTTATATTGCGATCCGGCGGCCGATTCGGGCAGCGCCGTGGTTACCGAAAGTTGTAAGTACAATCCGTTGTGGAACGGAATGAACGCGGGCGGCGCGTAGCGCACAAAATGCGCCTGCGCATTGAGGTCTTGCACCAGGCGATCCAGAATTGGCTGATAGGTTGTCTGCAGGGCTTTGAGCGCATTCGGCGAGCTGTCGCGTTCCGGCTTGACCGCGGCGGGAAGATTCACAGTGCTTCCGGTTGTGTTGACCACGGCACTGGGGGCGGAAGGAACAACAGAGGACGCGACCGACGCTGCAGCGGAGGAACGCACGGGAACACTGGAGCTGACGCGCCCTGCTGCCTCCTGCGCTGGCAAAGCCTGGGCCGGTAAAGCCTGGGTAGTTCGCTGCCTGGCTCCGGGCCACAGCTCGACGGGCGACGCATTAAGGAACGCTTCTCCTTCGGAAACCGCAGCCTGCCTGGCTTCGGCGGTAGTCGCGGTCATCAGGCGCACGGCCGATGCCTTGGGCAGGATCAGGACAACGTTTTCGACACCCTCGGAAGTAACGCCCAAAATCTTTTTGCGGATGTGGTGGGAGATCTCGAACGCAAACGCTTCGGGAACGTTCGTGCTGGCGAAGACCGGAACCGCGGCCTCGAGCAACGGCAGAATTACATCCTGGTAGGTTTGGCGCGCGCGCTGCTCCGGTTGCAGAAGCTCCGTCGAATACGCGGCAAAGTAATTGCCCGTGATCTTCAGCACGGTCTGATCGTGATAGCGATCAAACTGGATGGAGCGTTGATCGCTGGAATGCTGATCCTTCTCGCTTAAATCAAGTTTTCGGCTGAAGTAGAAATGATAGGGAAAATCGTGATTCAGGATCGTGACCGCGGTCTGCTTCAGCTCGGCCAGATATTTTTTCTGCAACTCGCTCATGGCGGAGTCGCGAACTTCCTCCGGCGGCAGCACCTGCGCGGAAGCCGCGCCCGCGAATAGAAATAGGGCACACGCCCAACTAGTTACCCGCATATAGAACCCCTTGCTTGCGATAGGGAGGATCGGCCACGGCGCGAATGTAGGCCGCCAGCGCATCGACCTCCGCCTTGGTCAATGTATTTCCGTAGGGCGGCATGGCGGGGGATTTGTTCAACGCCGCACCGCCGTGGCTGATCATGGCAAGCAAATTGGCATCGGTCATCGCGTTTAAAATAGCACCCTCGGTGAAGGCATGCGGGGCAGGTTCCAGGTTATCGTGATTCGAGACGCGCTCCGGTGTCGATTCCGGATCATGGCACCGCACGCAGTGCATCTCATTGATCTTGGCTCCCAACATTTCCTGATAGCCCAAGGCGATCTCGTCGACTTGAATTACAGCAGCTTTCCCCGCTGCCGTTAGAGTGGACGCGGTGATTTGGTAATGCCCCGATATTCCGCCCAGCGTGACGAGCGTTGTCAGTTGGCCGTCCGAACCCGTGAGTCCCCGATCCGGGCGGAAGATCACGCCGCGCGCAGCGGTGAAGCGCACGAGCGCTCCGGCGACGGCCGCGCCCTGCGCGTCATTCACTTGTACGACCAGTGGCTGATCCAAGGGAGATCCCACGCCGCCCGTCTGTTTTTCGCCGCTCACGGAAATCACGCCGGCGCCGAAAGCTTTGGGCTGCGGGTCGGGCGTCGCGGAGTGGTTCGCGCAGCCATTGAGGAGAATCGAAACGAAGATCACGGGAGCGATCGCGGCTATACATCGAGATGGCTGTTTCATTTGTGCGCTCCTCTCTGCGCCAGGAGGAACGCGGTGATTGCCTGTGCGTCGCTATCGCCCATGTTCCAGACAGGCTCGAGCGATCCGGGTCGCAGGGTTTGCGCATTCTTGAGCCAGTGAAAAATCCATGCGGCGCTCAGACGCGTGCCCACTTGCGTTAGCGTGGGTCCGATATAACCTTTGTCTTTTGCCGGGTCGACGATGTGGCAGGATTGGCATGCGTACTTGCCGTAGAACAAGCCGCGGCCGCGGTCGATTTCCGATGGTACCGGCCGAACGTCGTCTGTATCGTCGCGATCGAATGCTGGAGTTTGATAGACCGTCATTATGTAGTCGGCCAGGGTATTGGCTTCGGCGTCGGTCATGTTGAATCGGGGCATGCGGCGAATGAGCGCCGGCCGGAGCGTGGACGGACTCTTCAAGAACGTCACCAGCCACGCGCGTTGCACGGATGTGCCTTCCCAGGTGAGATCGGGAGCCATGTCGCCGCCGCGTCCGTTGATGGCGTGACAACTGAAGCAGGCCATGTCGTCGATCAACTGTCCGGCCTTGCCGGCAGGGCGGTAATCCGAGGGGATGCGCGCGGAGACACGCAGCGCTTGCGGCAGATGTTCGGCGCGCTCGGTCTGTGCGAGCAGCGCCGTTGCAAGCGCATCGACCTGCTGCGGCGCGAGCGTATACTGCGGCATCTTTAACGCGCTTCCGAACGAACGCGGATTGCGGATCTTCGCCGCGATGTAGCCCGGCAGCGAGTTCTCCACATCGGGCGCAAAAATGATTTTTGCCAGCGGGCGGCTGCCGATCTCGGTGAGATCGGGCGCGAAGCTGTCGGGCTTTGTGATGCCGTTGATTCCGTGACAAGCCGCGCAGCCGCGGTCGATGACGATGGCCTTGCCGTGCGCGATCTGCTGCGGCGTGGGCGCTCCGTAGTGCAGATTTCCCACGAAGTCCGCATCGGCCTTGCCGCCGAGAAACGCGGTCAGGAGCGCGATCTGCTTCGCGTCGAAGCGATAGTGCGGCATCTTCGTAATGCGATCGTAGGTCTTCGGATTGCGCAGCCAATCGGCCAGCCATTCCGGCTTGACCTTGGAGCCGATGCGCGTCAGCTCCGGGCCGACGTTCCCTCCGACAAGATTTCCCGCGGCGTTCTGCATCGCGTGGCACGAAGTGCAGAAAGATTCTCCATACAGAGTGGAGGCTTCCTGTAAGGCCGCGGCGTCATCCGCTTTGATCGCCGGAACGGGTGCGTGGCCGGCGTTTTCATAAGGAGTGCTTTGCGAAATCAGGAACGCCGAGACATCGCGAATGTCGTCGTCCTGCAACTGAAAGTTCGGCATCGTGGCGCTGGCCGAATACGCCTGCGGATTTTTGAGCCAGGCGCCAATCCACTCGC
>CAITIX010000034.1 GCA_903892565.1 uncultured Acidobacteriia bacterium | reverse complement strand
TCCGTTTCCGCCGCGGAGTACTGCTGTGAGGTGTCCAACCTCCAGCTTCCCCCGCCGCTTTTTCAAAAGCGGACAGTTCATGTGTGAATTAGACCGGACAGATCACATACTAGCGACAACCTAGATCTAGTACCCCTTGTTCTTCACCATTTATTTGGATATGCTGTTGCCGGTAATCTTTGTAGTGTCCAGGAGGCCCATTCGTGAAAGTTCTCCCGCTTTCCCTGTTGAAAACGAGTTTGGTCGGCGGTGTGATGGGAGTGGCTGCGTTTGCCGCTTCGAAGACACCGGTGACGTTTAATAAGGATGTTCTTCCCGTATTGCAGAAGAACTGCCAGGAGTGTCACCGTCCTGGCGAAATCGCGCCGATGTCGTTGCTGACGTACACGGATGCGCGTCCATGGGCCAAGGCCATCAAGGCCGCGGTCGCTTCGAAGAAGATGCCGCCATGGTTTGCCGATCCGAAGTATGGCCATTTTGCCAACGATAAGCGGCTGAGCGAGACGGACATTAATACGTTAGTTGCCTGGGCCGACAACGGAGCCGTCGAAGGCGACGCGAAGGATCGTCCGGCGCCCGTGAAGTTTCCGGAAGGCTGGCAGATCAAGCCCGACGTGATTGTCGAAATGCCGAAGGCTTTCGATCTTCCGGCGAAGGGGACCATCAACTACAAGTTCATCCTGGTGAAGGCCAACTTCAAAGAGGATATGTGGGTCGAGGCCGCCGAGATGCGTCCAGGCAATGCGAAGGTCGTCCACCATGGAAAAGTTTGGGTGCGTCCTCCAGGATCGCATTGGATGGAGAAGGCGGTTCCCGGCGAAGCGTACGAACAGGAGACGCAACGCGACGTCATTGGTCGCAACATGGGCGCGGACGGAAACGACATCCTCGGCAAATTTAATCCTGGGCTCGGAGCGCAGGAATTTACTGTGGAAGGCGCGGCGAAGTTCGTGCCGAAGGGATCTGACCTCGTGTTCGAGATGCACTACACGGCGGAGGGCAAACCGACTTCCGATATCTCGAAGCTCGGGTTCACGCTGGCAAAGAATCCTCCGAAGCGGCGCTACTTCTTTGCGACGGGTCCTTCGGCTGGCAATCTTGTGATTGCTCCGGGCGATGGCAATGCGGAAGCGGTGAGCGAGCTAACGGTCGGCCTGGACAACGTCAAGCTGGTCTACGCGCAGCCACACATGCACCTGCGTGGCAAGGACATGGACATCCGTGCGATTTATCCGAATGGTGAAACGGAAGTCTTCATGCGCTCCAAGTGGGATTTCAACTGGCAGCAGGGTTTCGATTTTGAAAAGCCGATTCCGCTGCCGAAGGGCACGCGGTTGATCGTCGTCTCGCACTTCGACAATTCGCCCAATAATCCTAACAATCCGGATACCAAGGCGGAAGTTCGCTGGGGCTATCAGAATTGGGAAGAGATGAGCAATTGCTTCATCGGCCTGACGATGGATATGAAGGACGATGCGGACAAGATGTTTATCCGCTCTGGTCCGAGTCTGCTGAAGCCGGTGGGTGGCGTGTCAGGCCCCACGTTGATGACCCTGCAAGCCAAGAAGTAGTTCGATTCAAACAATCGTGAAAGACGGGATGGCTTCGGCCGTCCCCTCTTTATTTGTGCGCCGGATGTTTTTATTACTTTGATTCGATGCGCGCCGTGGGACCCATGCCGACGATTTCGATGACGAGGCCGTCGGGCCCGGTGCCGTCATAGTGGATCTGCCCTGCGATGTCGTGGATCATGCTGCCGGGTCCGAGGGCGACGGTGTTCTTTTTATCGAACTTCGCGCCAGTGCCGATCAGCATGGTTCCGGAGAGCACGGTGATGTAGCGGTCGTTCGGATGCTTGTGCGGTTCGCTCCAATCGTCGGGTCCACGCTTGAGTAATTGCGCGTACATGCCGGCCTTCTCGGGATCGCCGAACACCACTGCGGTTTGGCTGGCCGAGCCGGGACGGCTTTTCCAGTCGATTTGATCGAGCGCTTTGTAATCGCGCGCGCCGCGATCGAGGGTGACGTTATCGGCAGCGCCGAGCGTCATGAAGTGGGGCAGTCCCCGTGGTTGACTCGCCGTCGTGCGGTGGCTATGGAGAGCAGAGTAGTTGGCTGTGGGCGCGATCGCGACAATTCCGAGAGCGAGAGCGAATCGTCGAATGCTGGGCGGAACAAAGTTGTAATTCACGGGGAGTCTCCTTGCTCGTAGCGTGGTGCTGGACCACGGCTTTTGTATCATACTGCGTGCAAGCGCTGATGAGAAGCGCCGGGGAGAAACTCGGGGCCGAAGGCTAGCGCTTGACAATCCGTCGGGGAAAAGATCTCCTGGAAGCTCCGGTCGCGCTCCGATGGCAAGCAGCGCGTGCCGTTTCAAGTTTCCGTGACGCGACGATTTTCGATATGAATCACAAAAGTAAGATGGTCTGGTTGGTGGTTTCTGCGGGGCTCGCGCTATTATCGGTGCCTATGTTGGCGACGACGGCGTCGTTCTGATCGATACGGAACAGGTCCAGCTTGGGCCGAAGATCGAAGCGGCGCTGAAGACTGTGTCCAGCGTGCCGGTGAAATATGTATTGAACACGCACTGGCACGGAGATCACACCGGCGGCAACGCGTATTTCGGGAAGGGCTCTATCATCATTGCCCAGGATGACGTCCGAAAGGCGATGCAGACGGAGACGGATCACCTGGGGCGCATCACGAATCTGCCGGTCTCTGTTCCGGTCCTCACATTTTCGGATCAATTCACGCTGCACATGCAGGGCGGCGATATTCACGCCGTCTCTTTCCCGAAGGGCCACTCGTCGAGCGATACGATTGTGTTTTTTCCGGGAGGAAAGGTCGTGCACACCGGAGACGTCTTGACGAACTTCGTTCCTGCGAATTTCCCCGCGGTCGATTTTGAAAACGACGGCAGCGGCGGCGTGCAGGGAGTTCGTGCCGCCTGCGAATATCTGTTAGCCCATACGGCGGATGATGTGAAATTCATTCCTGGACACGGGAATATCGCGACCAAGTCTGATTTGAGGAGATATCTCGACGTGCTCAACGGCACGGTCGCCGCGATTCAGGTTGGCATCGATCCGGGCAAGAGCGTGGAGCAGTTCGAACGGGACAAGGTGCTCGACAAGTGGTCCTACATCGGTGAAGGTCCCAAAGCGAACAACTACATCAAGCGTGCCTACAAGAGCTTAACGGCAAAATCCAGCCGCGAACGTTAGCCTTCTCACGGCTGTGCGTGTGAGTAGGGTGCCTTGGAGCACGATAAGACGAAGGTCGTCGTGTAAAAGTTGGCGGTGAGCCCGGAGAGACTCGAACTCCCGGCCTACTGATTCGAAGTCGCTGAACGTGGCCCGATCACCGTTGCTTGTTTCCACCCACGAGTGCATGGAAGCCCTACTAAACCGGCATTCATGCACTTTTGGCCCACTCATCGCTGCCTAAGGCAAATCGTCAAATTGAATTAGACTCCCTGTGGAAGTCCCTGTAGGAATCCCTTCAAGGCCCACCTCGAAAATTCGGTGGGGGCTCGCTGCCTTGGACCAACTACACACATCGGCCCCAAAATTGTGAAATAAGTATTCAAAATTAGCTAACCCTGATTTGTGAGCACGCCATTGCGAATCGAAGGGGATTCGAAAAATGCCGGTCCATGTGAACAGATTGCCCCGCGCCCTTCAGATCATTTCCCCACAGGCAGATGAATGCGATCTGCAGCAACGGCCTGGCGGCGCCGCTTCCACGGAGCCGATGCAAGCCACCGGCTGGTTGCCGCATTCGTTCGCGCCTTCCTGTCCGGCACTTTACGCAAGAAAATGAGGTCGACCAACACCTCCATTAAGGGCGAGGACGAAGAGCGAACCTATTCGGTCGAGGCCTGAAAGCTCGCACAATCCCGCTCTCGCAAAGCCGCCGTATTTTCCCGCGGCGTTTCTTCTTCCGATGTCTTGTTGGAGCGCACGCCGATCCGCGCAGAGGATCTCGCAGCGAACGTACTGGCGCCGTCGAACTCTCCGCCCCCCGTTCGTTAACAGAAAACGGACTAGACTTATCGAAACGCGCGCCGTTTCGCGCAGCCTTGTATCAACGCCTTGGACGCAACGTCCTCTATTTGCAACCGCCGATCAAATTGCCAAGCTGCCCAATAAGGGCGGTTTGGAATCGAAAAAATGGCTTGAGACGCTGGTGCGGAAGTGCGGTCACTCTCCTTCGCCGAGGCGGATTTGTGTTGTTTTGTTTGCTTTGGTGGTGTGGCTCAAGAGGGTGGGCCGTTGTTTGGGTGATACGCTTCTGGCGCAAGGGGATGTCGCGAATGACAGCGGAGACAACAGTCAAAGAGAACATGACAGACAAAAAAAAAGACTGAAGGCGTAGCGCAACCTCAAACGGGCGAAGGGGAACAAACGATTCCGGAGGAGGAAACTTCAAGCGCAGCGAAGGCGGCTGCGAAGAGGGTCGCGGGTGGAAAGAGCGGGGCTAAAGCTCCTTTGAAACGAGCGTCTCTGAAACGGGCACAGTTAAAACGAATTGGGGCAAAGAGAGTGAGTGCGGCGAAGACGGTGCCATCGAAAGAGGTAGCGCCGGATCTTGTGACGAGTCGCAGGGCAAAAAACAACGGCGGGGGAACAAGGGCGACGGTCGTCAAGAAGCTTTTAAAGAATATCGAGGAAAAACTCAGCGGCAAGGATGTGAAGGCGTCGCTGGGCGATTACATCCGGCTGGTGCAATTGCAGAAGGAACTGGACGAAGAAGCGCCGAGGGAGATCAAAGTGACATGGGTGGAGCCGGGAACGAGGACGACGGGGAAGAAATCGGACAAGGGGTCCGAGAGCGGGGAATAGAGTACCAGCCGCTTCCGTCGCAGCGGAAGTTCCACGATTCCAAGGCGCGGTTCAAGGGATTCTCAGGGCCGATTGGATCGGGAAAAAGTCAGGCGCTCTGTCACGAGGCGCTGAAGTTGGCGTATATGAACGCAGGGCGGACCGGATTGATCGGCGCCCCGACGTATCCGATGTTGCGGGACGCGACACAGGCGGCGTGGATCGAGACGCTGCAATCGAATGCGATTCCGTTTGAGTGGAATCGGGCAGAGAACTACATGGTACTGCGCGAGACGAGGTCGCGGATTTTGTTTCGCGCAGTAGAAGAATTTGAGCGGCTGCGCGGGAGCAATCTTGCGTGGTTCGGACTGGACGAGCTGACGTACACGTCGGAGGAAGCGTGGCTGCGGCTCGAAGGACGGTTGCGCGATCCAAAAGCGTCGCGCCTGTGCGGTTTCGCGGTGTGGACGCCGAAGGGCTACGACTGGGTCCATGAGCGGTTTATCGCGAAGCAGGTGGCCGGCTACGAAACGACGGTCGCGCAGCCGTTCGAGAACCGGTTTTTGTTGGAGCAGATTCCGGATTATTACGAGCGGCTGAAAGCGAGCTACGACGAACGGTTCTACCAGCAAGAAGTGCTGGGGCAGTATCTGGATCTGCATGCGGGCCGAGTGTATTACGGGTTCGATCGGGTGAGAAACGTGGTGGAGACGGAGATCGATCCGAATGTGCGGCTGTTGTGGGCGCTGGATTTCAACTGGGATCCGATGTCGTCGGTGGTGGCGCAGGTTCGGGACGGAAAAGTGATTGTGCTGGATGAAATCGTGCTCAGCAGGGCCAGCACGTATCAGGCGTGCGAGGAATTCGAGAGGCGGTTTCCAGGCCATGAGAGTGGCTTAACTGTTTACGCAGATGCGAGCGGTGGACGGATGCAGACGACGGGGAAGTCGGACATGGCGATTCTCGAGAGTTTCTTGCACGGGAATCAGTACGGGACGGTGGACTTCAAAGTGCCGAAGGCGAATCCGGCGGTGAGAGAGCGCGTGATGTTGATGAACGTCAAGATGTCCGGCGAAAACGGAGCGTCGCCGGTGCTGATCGATCCGCGGTGCCGGGAATTGGTGAAGGATTTCGAGCAGGTGACGTACAAGGAAAACAGCCAGGTGATCGACAAGGAACGCGATCCTCGCCGAACGCATTTGTCAGACGCGTTGGGGTACCTGGTGTGGCAGGAATGCAGAGGCGGAATGATGCCGGGTGAGAGGGGGCAGCGCATTGTATAGCGATTCAATCATCAGCCAGGTCGCCGTGGATTTTAGCGGGCAGACACAAGTTGGCAAAGACGGATTCGACATCAACCGGGAGCATCCGCAGTATGTGGCGCGGAAGCACACCTGGCGGCAGTATCGAGATCTGTATCTGGGTGGAGAGCATTTCAAGAACAACGTTGGCGTGTATCTGATCCGGCGCCAGAAAGAGCCTGCCGACGTCTATGCGGAGCGCGCAGCGAGAGCGTTCTACGAAAACTACGTGGGATCGATCGTGGATTGGTACGCGTCCACGGTGTTCCGCAGGGAGCCGGTGCTGACGTTCTGCGGCGAGAACGAATCGGCGAAGGAGTTCTTTGGCGAGTTTGTGGAAGACGCAGATCGCAAAGGCACGCCGCTTGCGGACTTCTTCCGCCGGCAATTCAGTGATGCATTAGTGACCGGGACGAGCTATGCGTTGGTGGACTTTCCGCGGATGGATCGCAAGCCGGAGAATCGCGCGGAAGAAGAGGCGTGCGGCGCGTCGCGGGCTTACCTGGTGGAATACGGCGCCGAGAACCTGATCAATTGGAGCCGCGACGATCTGGGCAACTACGAATGGGTGGTGCTGCGAACGACGGCCATCAAGAAAGATCGCGTAGAGGATTCCGACTGGCGCGAAGAACGCCGGTGGGCGTACTACGACAAGCAGACCTATCGGATTTACGTGCAAGAGATCACGGGTGGGGGAGAAGCGGGTCCCGTGCAGCTGGTTGCAACGGGCGCGCACGCGCTGGCGGAACAGAATCAAGTGCCGTTGTTCGAGCTGCGGATTCCGGAAGGGTTGTGGATGATGAACCGGGCGGGATCCTTGCAGCTGGAGCACTTCAATAAATCGAACGCGCTTGCCTGGGCGCTCACGATGGGGCTGTTCGCGATGCCGGTGGTGTACTCCGAGCGGCAATGGAGCCAGATGGTGGGCGAAAGCTACTACATCCAGCTCGGACCGGACGACCGATTTGGATGGACGGAGCCGGAAGGCAAGGTGTACCAAATTGCGGCGGACAACTTAACGCGCTTGCAGGAAGAAATCTATCGCGTGTGCTACCTGGCGCAGGCCGGCGGTCCGTTGGATAAGTCGGCCCATCAATCCGGGCTGAGTAAGCAGCTAGATTTCGCGATTACGCACGATGTTCTGCGATCCTACGGTGACGCCGTGAAAGATCAGGTTCGACGCGTCCTGAAGGCGATCAACGAAGCGCGGGAAGACGGGCTCGAGATCGCGGTGATGGGTATGGATGTGTTCGACATCAGCGACTTCACGGATGAGATCGCGGACGCGAAGGATCTGATGGCGCTGGGGATCACGTCGCCAACGATGAAAAAAGAAGTTTCGAAGCGGCTCGCGCTGATGTATCTGGCGGACCTGCCACAGGACGTGAAGGATCAGATCGCGGCGGAAATTGAACAGGCACAAACGGGGACGAACATCCATGGGTGAGGACGGTCAGGTTGGCGAAGCTCCACCGGTTGAACAACAGCCGGAGCAATGCGCGGAAAAGCCCTTGGAAAAGGCCACGGACGAGCGCACGGAGCAGAGTCCTGATATTCGGGCGGTGCTTCAAGCAGTCGTGCAGGAGTTCTTGCCGCAAAAGGCGGAGCTAGAGGAAGCACGAAAGCAGCGTGAAGATTTGGAGCGCCGGATCCGTGAGTTGACTGAGGAAAACGCGAAGACGCGCGCCAGGGCTCAGGAGGCGGAACGCGGTGCCGCGATTCGCGCGGAGTTACAGCGGCAGGGTGTTTCGAAACTGGACTTGGCGTATCGGGCAATACGAGACGAAATATCTTGCGCCGAGGATGGCAGGTTTGTTTCGAGCGGCGGAGGCGATCTACGCGAGTACGTAAAGCATTTCGTGATGGAAAATCCAGAGCTGTTGCCGGCGAGAGTTGTCGGCGGCTCGGGAGCCGTGGCGAATCAGCCAAGCGTACCTGCAGGTGGCGGGGTGGATTTCGACAAGATTCGACCGGGGATGAGTCCGGACGAAATGGAGCGGGTGCGGCAAGAGATCGCAAGGGTTGCGTCGCAGACGCTGCGGGGACTGTGAAGTTAATCAAGGAGAAAGAATGGCAACAATTACTTCAAGTAATGTAGCGAGCGCGATTGTGAAGCTGGTGGCGGCAGATGCGCTGCCGGCTTTGATGGGGAACCTAGTCATGGGGAACCTGGTGAATCGTGACTATGAGCAGACGCTGGCTCGCGCGGGAGATACGGTCAATGTGCCGATTCCGCCGACGCTGGTAGCGAACAACATCGCGGAAGGTGGTTCGGTTCAGACGCAGAATCCGAATCTGGGCAATGCGCAGATCGTTTTGTCGACGCATGCCGAAGCGACGTTCCAGGTTCCGGACGTGACGAAGGTTCTGGCGGTGCCGGATCTTCTGAAGCTGTACATGCAGCCGGCAGTGGTGGCGATCGCCGAACGCATGGAAAGCGACATTCTGAGCCTCTATCCGCAGTTTACGTCCAATACGGCAGTGGGTACGGCCGGTTCGACCTTGACCGAAGCGACGGTGGATGCGGCGGAAACGGCTCTGTTTAACGCCAAGGTTCCCGCCAGCAAGTCGAAGTACTTGATTGTGAGCCCCTCGGCTTATTCGGCGCTACGCCAGATTCCGCGTTTCACTGAGTTCAATACGGTTGGTGAAGCGGGTATCCGCACGATGATCGACGGCGCGGTCGGCAAGATGAAGGATCTGTACATCTTCCGTTCGCAGTTTGTGCCCCAAACCGGCAGCAGCCCGGTGACGACGCACAACCTTGCGTTCGCGCGGGATGCGATCGGGTTGGTGGTTCGCCGGTTGCCGCAGCCGCTGCCGGGCACGGGCGCAATCGCCGAATACGCCGAACTGGGCAATTTCGGCATGCGCGTCACGATGAGCTATCAGCCGAACACTTTGGCTCAACAGTTCACAGTGGACGTGCTCTACGGTGTGGGCGTTCTGCGGAACAACATGGCCGTGCAGGTCAATAGCTAATCAGGCCGATTGCCGGGATAGCCGGTTCGAGGCCAAAGGGGCGAGAACTGCACGCATCGCCTCCCGCGTGTTACGAACCGGCGGTCCCGGATTTTCGAAAGAGACTATATGGCATTGCTGACTGACGGAAATCCGAACGATACCGAAGCGTTACGAGTATACGAGAGCTCGATTTTGAGAGTGGCGGATGTGGAATCGATCGATTTGGATATCAAGCTGCGGCTGTCGACGGAAGAGATCATCCAGGACGTGCTCGATGTACTGATCGAGCATGCGGTTGCGACCGACCCGCAGGGATTGGCGCGACGCCAAAAAGGCGTGAGCGATGTAGTTGTATCCGCGCAGATGAAGCGATGGCATGCACTGCACACCTTGGAAACAGTGTATCGGGACGCGTACAACAATCAGTTGAACGATCGTTATCGAATGAAGTGGGAGGAGTATCAAGAACTCTCGCTCGATGCGCGTGAACGCACTCTGCGATACGGAATTGGTTTGGTTGCGAATCCGTTGCCGATTCCCGCGGCACCTCAGTGCGGAATTGCCCAGGGCCCGATTGCAGCCACCACCTATTACGTGCAGGCGACGTGGGTGTCTGCGCTGGGTCAAGAAAGCGCTCCGAGCGAGCTCACAACGTACACGACGGTGGACGACAGCCTGTTGGCGGTTCGACAGATTAATCCTCCGGTGGGAGCTGCCGGTTGGAACGTCTATCTAGGGACCAGCGCGTATTCGCTTGCGCGACAGAACGGTACCCCGATGGCAGTGAACGGCATGTTTACCCTGCCGACGTCCGGGTTGGCTGCGGGGCCTTTGCCCGGTGGTGGGCAGATGGCCGACACCTTCATTAGCGGAAGCACAACGATGAGGCGAGGCTAACGATGGCACAAGCGGCAAGCATCGTTGCGGGGCAGGTTGTGACGCTCTTGACGGCTACGGATACAGGACTGGGGGCGGCGATCCGTCAGATTACGGCGGACACGAATGTTGCATTGGAGCCGGTTCATCTAGACCGCATCGTGCCACAGAATACGCCGGCGGCGATTGTGGAAAAGCACCTTGTCGCAAAGTATCCATCGGTTCATGTCTACGTGGATCGAGTTCAAAACCTACTGGTCGAGAAATTCCGCACGTTTTCAGGGAAGGTTCGAACGATTGCGGAAGTGAGAGTCTCGCACGACCGGATTGAGTTGCTGGAAGAGCATCTCAGGCTCTACGTTGACGGCATCACGCAGGTGCTCGATGCGAATCGTGGATGTTGGCCGCAAGGAATGTTTTACGCGGGACAGTACGAAGTCCGGTACGAGCCGGTGCAGCAGGGCGGTCGGAACTTTCTACAGGTCGGTAAGGTGATTTTCGAAGTGGAACTTTCGAGCTAAAAGAAAAAGCGAGCTAAGGAACAGTATTCATGTCGTGTTACATATCTTCAAACAATAATCGGTTCTACGTCGCGCTCGAATCCACTTACGGGACAGTGCCGACGATCACGGGCGCAAACCGAATACCGGCGGTTAAGCTATCAGCGCGGCAGGTTCTGGAACAAACAGGACGGCGGGATAAGACCGGGAGCAGAACGTTTCCGGGCCTGCCGAATGCGATTCGAAAAAAGACGGCCTATCAGCTCAACACTTTCTTGACGACTTGGAGCAATCAGAGCGCGGCGCCGGCTTATGGTCCGTTGTTTCAGGCTGCGATGGGCGGAAGTCCACTGCTCTACGCTGGGGGTACTGTTGCGTCCAGTAACGGTTCGACTGGAGTAACGTTTTCGACAGCGCACGGATTGTCGGTGGGCCAGGGGCTGACCAGCGGCGGAGAAATCCGGTTTGTCGCTGGTATCCAAAGCAGTACGAGTCTATTTCTGAACGCACCGTTCACTGCTGGATTGACGGCTGGGGCGCTACTTGGGCCGACGATCAGCTATCCGCTGGCCGAATCCGTGGGAAGTGTCAGTCTGTTCGATTACTGGGATCCTAGCGACGCGGTACAACGACTACTGTGTGGAGCTCCGGTGGATCGAATGCGGGTCAAGGTCAATGGCGACTATCAGGAATTCGGTTTTGGGGGCCCTGCAAAGGACTTGATTGATAGTGCCAGTTTTACGGGCGGTCAAGGCGGATTGACGCAGTATCCCGCAGAGCCGACGCTCACGAACTTCGATTACACCATTGTGCCGGGCCACCTCGGAGAAGTGTGGCTGGGTGCGACTCCAGCTGAGTTCATGACCGTAACGCAGGCTGAGCTGGCTCTTGAGAACAACGTGGATTTGCGAGCGCAAGAATTTGGCAGTGACTATGCGCGATGCATCGCCGCCGGCGTGAGATCGGTTCGGCTTGATTTTAGTTTGTTTGAGATCGCGGATCAGCAGACCGCGGGTCTCTATCAAGCGGCCAGGCAGAGATCGCCGATCGGGGTCATGCTGCAGCTGGGGCGGCAAAGCCAGCAACTCTTCGGTGCCTATATGCCGGCGATGGTCCCGGAAGTGCCGGAGTACGACGATCGCGAAACGAAACTGCAGTGGCGGTTCCGAAATAGCCGCGCACAAGGAACAGCGGGGAACGAACTATATGTCGCCTTCGGCTAAAGATGATCATCATTACGGAAGCGTGTCCTGGTTTGATGCTCAAGCGCTGGCGGGCGTGCGGTACGGTATCACGAGGATCTCGTTCGGCAGGCGCATTGAGCTGGCGCGGCGCATGCGGGAGATCGGTCGAAAGATAGAGTTTCTTTCGGCCGGAGAAGACGCTCGCGAAAAACTGGAAGCCGCAGTGGTGAATGCCGAAATTGATAGGGCATACCTGGAATGGGGCCTGGCTTCTGTTGTGGGTTTAGTGATTGATGGCGAACCGGCAACGCCCGAGGCCGTGATCGAAAAAGGTCCGATGGAACTGGCGACGGAAATTCTCGCTCGCATCAAGTCAGAGTGGTCGCTTGGAGCGGACGAAACAAAAAACTAATCGTCGCATTTCATTTCCTCCGAGGAGGGCAAGCCGGGTGGACATGCGAGCAGTGCAGACGGCAGAAGTTGGAGCCATCGCGAAGGTGCGGATGGCTTCCCGAAGGACTGAGGGGGACGAAGCGAGTGGTGTGGGCGAGGGGGCGTGCCTGGTCCGAGGAATGTCCCAAGTCGCTGATGACGCCGAGGAGCTTCGAGCTCGTGGAACGCTTCGCAATGTGGAGAGCTGCTGGCGGTGGTGATTTGACGGCACGCGAAGCCAAAGAGGCGGAAGCGTTCCAGATTTTAGAACAAGAATGGCGGGAGACGGCGAATGGCGAATCCTTTTGACGCAGTAACAAATTCATTGAATTTGACGAGCGCATCGCAGCAGTTGCAATCGCTGAATGCAATCAACGAAAACTTGCTGGCGGAGTCGTTGAAGGCGATGCAGAGCTCGCAAGTGAGCACCGGAGGCGGAGGGGGGCTCGGTAGTGTACTGGGGACGGTCGGAGGAGCGCTGGAGGGCGGGCTAGGATTGAGCTCGCTGATCTCTGGCGTTGCCGATTTGTTCGGGGGTGGGGGCAGCGCTACGGCTGCCCCGACGCCATACTTACAGGCCTTGCCGATCCACTTGGATGCAGGATTCAGCGCCGCTGGGGGTGGTGGATTGTTTGCCGTGGATTCTGCTCAGGGAAACGCACCGCGAGCGATGACAAATTCGGGTGGCGGAACGAGCTCGGCGTCGTCTTCTCAGGCCCCGAACATCACGGTGCAGGTTCAAGCAATGGACAGCCAGTCCTTCTTGAATCGTAGCCAGGACATTGCTCTGGCAGTCCGCCAGGCGATGCTCGAAACGACTGTGCTGAACGACGTCATCAGGCAGGTGTGATGTGGCTAATTTCCCTGCGTTAAAGACCGGTGCGTTTGCGCAATATCCGTCGAGCCGAGAGAGACAGTTCGCGACGAATACGTATCGGTTTCTGGATGGAGCCGAACAGCGATTTTCAGAATTCGGGACCGCGCTTCGGCGATGGAGTATCCGGCTTGATCTGTTGGACGAAGCTGAATTGACAACGTTGGAACAGTTCTTTGTCAGCCAAGGCGGGCGCTCCGGAACGTTTTCGTTTGTCGATCCGTTTGATCAAACTCTGTGCGCAAGCTGCAGCTTCGATACGGACACAGGTTTATTCGAATACGCAGAGAACGGGAGAGGTGCGGCGATCGTGGTGATTCGGGAGAACCGTAGCTGATGCTTGTATTTCCACAACTAGTCACAGGCGCGTCTGCGCTATATCCCGTGCTGAAGGCTCGGCGCAAGCGAACGGTCGTCAATGTCGTGGGCGATGGTTCACGGGACGTGTTTGCGGACAACGAAGCGGCGTGGGTCGAGTGGGAGCTGCACGCGCGCGGGATGACGAGCGCGGAATGGACCGCGATTGACGACCTGCTGCAAGCGGTGGCGGGTCGATGGCAAACGTTCACCTTTCTTGATCCTACGAGCAATCTTCTGATCCAAAGCGAATTGCTGTCTTCCGCGGCTTGGACAAAGGGAGCGCTTGTTCAGATAACGCCGGGTATCGCGGATCCACTCGGGACGACGCGAGCTACGACAGTGTCGAATGGTGGATCGACAGCTAGCGGTATTAGCCAGGTGCTGGCGGTTCCAGGTGGCTTTCAATATTGTCTGAGCGCATGGATTCGCAGTTCGGCGAGCACCAGTATCACTTTGAGTGTCGGTGCGAGTTCTCGGACCGTATCGGCATCTCCTGTTTGGAGCAGGGTGAGCTTGGCCTCGAGTAGTGGGTCGCCCAGCGCGAGCACGGTTACATTCGGCTTGCAGCTTCCGGCAGGGGGATCCGCCGATATCTTTGGGTTGCAAGTCGAGGCTCAGTTGGCACCGTCTGATTACAAAGTAACCGGCACAACGAGCGGCATATATCCTCAAGCACGTTTCGCCGCTGACCAGATCCCTTTCACCGCACGCGGAACAGACGTATACGACGCGATCATACGGATCGTGAGTCCGGAGAACTAGACCATGCCGACGATCGACCAATTGAAGGAACAAACAACGCCGCCTACGCCGATCTTTCTGTTCGACTGCGTTCTGAGCTCGGGAGCGATCGAACGCTGGAGTACTCACTCGATCCAATTCAATGGCAACGCGTACGCGGCGAGGCTCGTTCAACACAACCTTTTCACGTTGCAGTCTGTTGCTGAAGATGGGTTGGATGCCGCCCAAAAGATCTCGGTGACGCTCGCGAATGCCGATTCGCACTACTCTCAGCTGGAGAGGGCAGTTGGCTTCAAAGGGGCTCGGGTGACGGTTCAGGTCCTGTTTTACGATCTGGTCGCGAACGTTGCTGCGTCGGAAGCACGGGTTCTCTTTAAAGGTACAGCGAATCCACCGGACGAAATCACACAGGCGACGTTCCGGATGTCCATTGGAACCCGGCTGAATTTGCAGAGGGTTGTGCTGCCTGACGTTCAAATCCAACGGCAGTGCCCGTGGGCCTTTCCGGGCACGTTAGCTCAGAGGCAAGACGCCGTAACGGGCGGAATACTGGGCAAATATTCGGCCTTTTACAAGTGTGGTTATTCCCCTGATCAAGCCGGCGGCGTTGGGGATCTGAATGGATCCACGCCATACACGACATGTGATTACACGCGAGCGTCCTGCGTGACGCGTGGCATGTTCTCCGCTGATGCCAGCGGGCATTCGACGGGTCGCTTTGGTGGTATTGAGTTTGTGCCGGCGCAAATCCAGGTGAAGAGCGCTGGGGCGAGCGGCACACAACTGTCCTCGGTGATCGATAATGTAGCGCGCTATAGCGACTACGTTTCGCTAATCTATGGGACGGCATGGTTCAAGCCGCTCATTGTGTTCGCCCGGAATGACGGCAACCTGACGCGCATCGAAGTTTTGTTGGGCGCTGGGCAAGTGGATCGTGTCTTAACCGTGCTGGTCAATGACATCGCGATCCCTCAAGGCCAGGCTGGCGTCAATATGACGGCGACCGGCTGGTACAACGTTGTGACTTATGGCGCTCGCAACGGCAGCTTTAATCCCGATTTCACGGATGCGAGTGGAGCGCCACTAGGAGATCCCTACGGCAGCATGGCGATGATGAGCGTCGTCGTCCCGAATCAAATTAATAATGGGCAGACTTCGCCGTCGATTCAGGTATTGTTGAACGGCTTGAAGCTTGAGCAATTCGACGCAGCGGGAAGTTCGCTTGGCGAATCGTTCACGAACAATCCAGCGTGGGTGCTGCTGGATGTATTGCGCCGAAGTTGCTGGCAAACGAATGAAGTGGACCTCGGCAGTTTCTACAATGCCGCGCAATATTGCGGCACAGGGATTTCTTCCACAGATCTATATGGTCGTTCGGTTGGCATGCCGCGGTTTCAGTGCAATTTAGTTGTGGATGGGCGGTGGAGCGCGGCAGAAGTAGTGAAGGGGATCCGAAGCGGCTCGGCACTCATGCTGCGATATGGGAATACAGGATTGCTGACGCTGCTGGCGGAAAATTCTCTCGCTTTGCAACAGCCTACGCAATCGCCCGATGGCAATAGCATTGTGGCGCTGAATGGTGGCTGGCCGGTTTACGAGTTCAGCGACAGCTCAGCGTCGTTTTCAGGGATTTTGAGGAAAGCGAATGGCGAGCCGACGATACGCTTGTGGTCGCGACTTGGTGCGGATACGCCGAACCGTCTGATGGTGGAGTTCCAAGACCAGTTCAATGGATATCAGCAGGATAGTCTGGCGGTAACAGATGTCGACGATGCCCAGATCACGTCACGACAACTAGCGGGGAAGTTTGCCGCCGCAGGATTGCCGAATTTCAATCAAGCTGGGCGAATGCTGCAATTGCAATTGAGGAAGGCTATCGACGGTTACACATTTGCGGAATTCGAAACTACGATCCGTGGAGTTGGATTGAGACCTGGGGACATCATTACGATCACTTACGCAAAGGAAGGTCTGGAGAGACAGCCCTTCCGCGTTGTGAAATTGGTGCCGGGCAGGAATTACGAGACGGTGCAAATCACGGCGCAGTGGCACGATGACGCTTGGTACACGGATGCGAACGGAGCGGTTGGCGGGAGCGGTGTGCCAAGTGCTCAAACTGGCTTACCACGGCCGCTGATTGGAAGCGTAATTGACGCAAACGGCGTAGACCAGTTTGGAATTGTCGAAACGCCAATCGAAACAGCCGATGGTGCGGCGTCCGTCGACTTGGCGGTGGCCTTCACCGTTCCTGCATATCCAGTGCCGGCAAGTGCGGCGATTCCAATTGTCGGCGTCAGTCCTACGGTTACGACCACGGGCGGAACCTTGAGCGGAGGCCAAAACTTCTATTACGCGCTTACCGCTGTGGACTCTCACGGAACCGAGAGCGGCGTGTCATTTGTCGTCAGCGCGAGTACTTCGACAGGTACCAACACGAATGAAGTGCAGCTGACGGGCTTGAGCTTTTCGCCGTCGACGGCGGGGTTCAATGTGTATCGAGGACTGAATCCTAGCGCGCTGTTGCGAATTGCTTCGAACGTGGCCGTGACATCTACATTCACCGATAACGGCGCAACGGCCTTGTTAATGGCCCCGCCCGATCCGAACTACAATCACGCAAACTTCTATTGGCGATGGGAATTGTCACCGGAAGTGCCTGCCACAAGCGGGACCGCAACGACAATTACGAACACGTCGTTGGGGATGACAGTAAATAATTTCCAGAATGCTTTGGTGCGTATCTCGCGAGGGAAGGGTGCAGGGCAAGAAAGGGCGGTGACTGCGAATGACGCATCGACGATCACAGTCACTCCGGCTTGGACTGTGACGCCGGATACGACCAGCTACTTTACTGTCGCCGAATCGACATGGACCTTCGGTGCCATAGCGACCGCCAGTCCGGCTCATCTGCAAGTGCCGAATCGCGGTGGGGCCAGGGTAGAGGTGTCTGGCCGATCCGCAAATGCGTTGGAGCAAGAAAGTAGCTATGCGCTAAATCCTCTGACAAGTGTCGTCATCGGCGGTTCGGGGACGGACGGCGGTATCCCGCCACAGCCTGTCTTTGCTCTGACTGCAGGAGGGCAAGGGACTATTGAGCTGGTCGGAGTTTCCTTTGCAACGCTGACGAACACTAATTCAATCACAGCTGGATCTTTGACGCTGTTCTATTGGGATGAGCTGACGTCGCCCTCGGCGGATGCTCTGGCTGTTACCGTGAATGCCACGGCAACATCTTTAACGCTCGGTGGTTCGCCGGCCGCTCAAGTGAACGATCTGCTCCAGATTGAGAGTGAAATCTTCCAGGTGACGGCAATTGCGGGCGCCACGCTAACGGTTCAGCGCGGAGTTCACGCAAGTACGGCAGACTCCCATTTGGTCGGAGTCCCGATTTATCTGCTCAGTCGAAAGGTCGCGATTATTCCGTTTGTTCGCGGTTTCTTTGGGTCTCCAGCCAGCGGCAGCTACTCGTATTCCATGTTTCTGCCCGATATTCGCATTGCGGCCGCTGAATTCTTTGTGACGAACGCCATTGGAAATGGCCCGGTCAATCTGGTCTCGTATGCTTCGCTCGCGGATGGCGGAATTCGCACGATGTCGGGTGGACAGATCACGATTCAAGTAGAAGGTTACCTTGGTGTTGAAACGGATGCGGCTCCTTCATACGTCATGGAGGCGGCTTACGCCGTGCGGGACATTTCGGCCATACTGCTGACTGCTCCGGTCGGAGGAGACGTCGTTCTGCATCTTCGCACCGGCAGCATCGTGTTCGCGACGTTGACAATACCAAGCGGCCAGACGGTGTCGAATACGGTTAATGGCTTTGGGCTCGCTCCACTTGTCGCGGGTGCTCAGGTTCATCTTGATGTGACATCAGTGCCCGGCGGGGCCGGCACTCTACCCGGGCAAGACTTGACGGTTACGATCCGACTGTAGGCGGCTATGCCAGAGACTCTACAAAAGCTCGCGCCACACCGCGATCTGCAGTGCTACTACTTTGAGCCGTCAGCGATTGCCGCGCTGAGTGGTGCTTCAGCGAGCGGATATTCGTTGTCGGGTAGTTGGCGTCAACAATTCGATTGGGCTGTGGTGGAGTGGAACCGGGACAATGTTTTTGAGCATCCACTGTTTCGGAATCTGCCAGATGGTGATTTAAGCGGAATCACGCTTACCTACGACGAAATACGAACCAACTGTATTCCGATGGATTCCTCGCTTTTCGCGACGGTGGACTGGCCGAGCCTCCGTGTCTGGGCGACGCCGCCGGGGGGGACGGAAACCATTTACTGGGTGTCGCTGCAATCGCACGCCGTGGCGACTGCGGGATCGTACCAATGCGCCTACGCCGATTTCACGCTTACGGGAACGGCCGTGGGCGGTGATTACATCGGTCTGGCTTTCTTGGGGGAGCAATACACGTATCAGTTGTACGGCGTCGATACGCTCACAACGGCCGCGGCGGCGGTCGCCAGCAGCATCAACGCGTTCTCAACGCTGCTCCAGGCGAGCGCGACCGGAACAACGGTTCGTGTGTATTACACGGGAGGCGGCCCTATCGCT
>CAITIX010000033.1 GCA_903892565.1 uncultured Acidobacteriia bacterium | reverse complement strand
GATTTTTTCGCTGACGGTCTGGGTGCCTGCGGGTTGATCTTTGACGGTGATTTCATTTTTGACCGACTTCACCCAATCAACGTCCTTGGCATACGCTTCGGTGAGCTCTTTTTGCGCCGCATTTTCAGCCGTACCGGTCAAGAGAACGTTGCCATCATTGACGGCGACCTTGGTGTTGGCAGCACTGACGTTGGCTTTGACGAGCAGGCGGCTACGGATCTTGAAAGCTATCCACGCGTCGGAATGTTCGGGATAGGTTGATTCGATCTTGATTTCGTTCTTCACGCTGGTGACGCCGGGAAGGTTTTCCACGGTATCCACGGCGAGCGCACATTGCTCTTTGTCTTGTACGGTGCCGGTCAGCGTGACGATGCCGTCATTCGCTTTTACCTTCACATGATTTTCCAAGACGGTGCGATAATTATAGGAAGCCTTTGCTGCATCTTCGATCTTCCGATCGGTTGCGGAAGAGGCGAGCAGGGCGATAGGGCTGGCGATGAGGACCAACAGGACAGATAGATTTTTGATTTTCATAGACTTGAGGCTGGAGAATACGCTGTGTTTGCCTCTGCCGATATGGGGCGTTGCCCTACCCAAACGTTGGTTCGTGCTCAAAACGGCCGCCGGTATGCCGATCATGTATGAGTAAACTCAATACAGAGTATACCTCCGAGCCGTATGAGGTTCAGTCTCGCGACCCGCTGACTAACCTAAGGGAATTTCCACGTTGACCGTGGTTCCTTTGCCGGGAGCGGATTCTATCTCGAAGCGGCCACCAACCATCTCAACCCGCTCCCTCATGCCAAGCAGACCAAGGCGGCCTTCTTGGCGGGCCGCGAGCATCCGCTCGATTGGAAATGATTTGCCGCTATCGTGGACCTCAAGGCGGATTGCGTCGGCGTTTTTGCTGATGCGTACGTTCGCGGATTTCGCCTGGGAATGACGGACAACATTGGTGAGCGCTTCTTGGGCGACACGGAATAGGACAGTGCGATTGGCAATATCCAGTTCCTCGACCTCGGAATCTGCGGTGAAATGGATTTGCAGGCCATTTTGGTTTGCCAGCTCTTGGATGAAAGATCGGAGCGCCGGAATTAGACCGAGGTCATCGAGCAGAGTGGGACGCAGGTTGCGTGCGAAGCGGTGGACGATCTCGATCGATTGAGTCACCAGTTTCCGGGTGTTGTCGATTCGCTTTATTAGATCTTTCGGATTGATCGGCGTTGCCTGGGTAAACGTCGCAAGGTTCACATGGATGGCCGTTAGGATCTGGGCGATCTCGTCGTGCAACTGGCGGCTGATTTGTTTCCGTTCCTCTTCCTGCGCTCGAAGGACTTGATGGGTGAGGTGTCGCAACTGCATATGCAGGACTTGCGCCTCGATCAGCAATTCATGCTGGGTTTGTTCGCTTTCCTTGAGAGCGGCCTCCGCTGCGCGCCGTCGTGCGATTTCTTTGTTGGCTTCGAGATTTGCATGGGTGAGAGCCTGAACACTACGCATTGCTTCCTGCCCGCATTTGAGAACGGAGATGTCGGAGATAGCCAACCGACACCAGTGGTTATCGCTATTGGGGAGAGCGGAAGAAATGGCCTGCAGATCGGCCCAGAACGGCGTCCCCGCTGTGGTCAATAGAAGCGCCTCGCAGGCGTGTTTTTCCGG
>CAITIX010000032.1 GCA_903892565.1 uncultured Acidobacteriia bacterium | reverse complement strand
GCGAAGAACGTAGGTGAAAATATCGTGCGCTATATTCGCGAAATCCTCCTCGCGCGTGATCTGGAACGCTTCCACGTAAGAGATCGCGAGCTGCGCCTGATCGTACAACATCTTCTCGAAGTGCGGCACGAACCAGTGTTCGTCCACCGAATAGCGATGGAATCCGCCGCCAAGCTGATCGTGCATGCCGCCCTTAGCCATGGCGCGGAGGGTTTCGGTGACCATCTCCAGAGCCTCTTCGTTGCCGCTCGAACGGTAATAGCGCAGGAGAAAGTTAAAAACGCTGGGACGCGGGAACTTGGGGGCGCGTCCGAATCCGCCATTCTTGGAATCGAACGTGCCGCGGAAAACCTGATATGCGTGGGCCAGCGCCTCGGCCCCCGCAAGCTCTCCGTGCGTGTCAAACTTCGTGTACTCGGCGAGTTGTTCGAGCACCTTGGTTCCGGACTGCTCCACGCGTTCACGATCCGTCTTCCACGTTTCGGCGAGACGCTCGAGGATCATCGCGAAGCCGGGACGTCCGAAACGCGCATCCGGCGGGAAATAGGTGCCTCCGAAGAATGGCTTGCGATCGGGCGTGAGCCACACCGACATCGGCCATCCGCCTTGACCGGTCGAAGCTTGCACAAACAGCATGTATACGCGATCCACATCGGGCCGCTCTTCGCGATCGACCTTAATGGACACAAAACTCTGGTTTAGTACGCGAGCTATGTGAGCGTTTTCAAAAGACTCGTGCTCCATCACGTGGCACCAGTGGCACGTCGCATAGCCAATGGAAAGAAAGATCGGCTTGTTCTCGGCCTTCGCCTTCGCAAACGCTTCCTCGCCCCAGGGATACCAATCCACCGGATTGTTCGCGTGCTGCAGCAGGTACGGACTTTTTTCACCGGCCAAACGGTTAGGCATGAATTCCTTTTCGATGCAGGAGAAACGTCGGAAGATTCGCGACTTGCGGCAAACGCGCTAGGTTAACTTGTAGCCGTCCGCGAGTTCAGTCCACATAATTTCGGACGCATGGCCGCGCGCTTTGAAAACGTCACAGACCAACTGGCAGACGCTTTCGTAGCCGCGCTCGTAAAATACGAGGATCGACGGACCCGCGCCGCTCAGCGCGCAGCCCAATAATCCGGGCGCTCGTAGTTTCGTAATCTCATCCAATCCAGGAACCAGCGGTGCACGATACGGCTGGTGCAAGCGATCCTCGAGGGCCGTGGGAAAAGCGCTCGTTGTGCCTGTGGCCAGCGCAGTAATCAACAGCGCACTGCGCTGGACGTTGAAGATCGTATCGGCCTTCGAATAGGAGTCCGGCAAAACGCGGCGCGCTTCCACTGTGGGCAGCATAAAATCCGGCACCACGACGGCGACTGCAAACTTCGGATGTAGTTCCAATCGAACGGCATGTGCGATGCCCACAGAATCGATCGCGCTTGCGACCATCGACCCCAGCACGCACGCCGCGACGTTATCCGGATGCCCCTCAATCTTCGCCGCCTCGTCAAGCACTTTCTGCACAGGCCAGTGGAGGCCAAGCGCTTCGTCGGCGATGACCACGCCCGCGGTGAGAGCCGCAGCGCTCGACCCAAGCCCTTTGCCAAGCGGGATGGCGTTGTCGATTTCGAGCTCAATCGGCGGCATTGTGCAACCGACGTCCGAAGCAACCTTCAAGGCCGTCTGCCAAATGAAGTTATCTTCGCCGGTCGAGATCGACTCGACATCGCGGCCCGTGGCGCGGATCGTCAATCGGTCGGAAATACGGAAGCGGCATTCAAGATAAACGCCAACCGCGAGGCCCAGAGCATCAAATCCGGGCCCGAGATTGGCACTGGATGCGGGAACGCGCAGGCAACGAAAGTTTTCAGCCACTAGCCGCGACCTTTCCGGGCCGCAGACGTCGAATTTAAAAAGGGTACAAGCACTAGGTTCTATTTTGCCACGCTGCATTCACGTCCTGGGCGATTCCGGCTAGAATACTTGAGGAGCCAAGGCGCCTGAAAGGCTAAATCCTAACGAAGGGTTAAAATATAGAGATATGAATGCTTCCGAAACTGCCAGTTTGTCCGACGCCACGTTTGAAATGCCGGCCTGGCAGAAAATCGCCAGCCACATCGGGGCCGTCCTCGTTGCCATCATTTTCCTCGCGGCCGGATTGGCGAAGGCGACGATGCCGTTTCAGTTCCAGCAGATGATGGAGCAGCTCAAGGTGCCGTCCTGGGGCAGCCTGCCGCTGGTGTTCGGGCTCGGAGTTGTGGAAACAGCTGCGGGCCTGCTTGTTTTAATCCCCAAATATCGCCGCATCGGCGGGTGGATGATCGTCGGCTTGCTTGTGATTTTCATGGGCTACATCGGCATCAACTATCAAGCGCTGGTCGGCCAGGATTGCAGTTGCTTCCCGTGGCTGAAACGCGCGGTGAATCCGGCATTCTTCGCTGAAGATGGAGCGATGCTGGTGGCGGCACTCGCAGCCGCGTGGTTTTCACAAAAGTCGGCGGGACTAAAACTGCCTGCAATCGCGCTGGTTGCCGCGCTCGTATTCTCCGGGGCCAGCCTCGGGTACAACAACCTGCACCAGAGCGGCATTCAGGTGCCGCTGAACATCACGGTGGAAGGCAAGCCGTACAACATCCGTAAAGGCCATATTTTCCTGTGGTTTTTCGATCCGCAATGCAGCCATTGCGAGGATGCGGCGAAGCACATGTCCACTTATAAGTGGAAGAGCGACGTAACCGTGATCAGCTTCCCCACGCAGCAACCGCAATGGGCCGACGGCTTTCTGCACGACACCAAGTTCACGTCCAAGGTTTCCAGCGACATCGTCGAGATGCGGAAGCTCTTCGTCTTCAACTATCCCCCCTACGGCGTGGTGCTGGATGACGGCCGCGTGAAAGGCATCGTGCAAAGCTACGACGCGCCGCAACCGGAAGCGGATCTGCGGAAGTACGGCTTGATCGAGTAGACGGTAAAACCCCTGGCGTGAGCCAGGGGATACCATCGAAACTTCCATCGCTTGCCGATGTATCCCCGCAATGACGTGCGGGTTCTACCAACGGGCCGTAGCCACAAAGGGCAGCCCCACATCAAAGCTTAGTTATTGATGTACCAATACCCGACCTTGTTATTCACCGAGCTCGCGTACCAGATGCGGCCCTTGGAGTCCATGAACATCTCGCGCATTGAAACTTCTGAGCGCGGGTAAGGATACTCGATCACGTCGCCCGTTTTCGGATCCAGGCGATTCAGCGTGTCCTGCTCGTGCGATGAATACCAGAGCATGTGCTGCTTGTCGATGTAAATCGCGTAGGGGCTCGGCGATGGCCCAGGCAGCGTGAATTCCTTGAACGCTTCGGTTTCCGGATCGAAG
>CAITIX010000031.1 GCA_903892565.1 uncultured Acidobacteriia bacterium | reverse complement strand
TGTGCGCTCGCATCCGTACTGAGCGCGAGCGGCCTGCCCACCAACGGCTTTCTTTTCGCCGGATTTCTGCCCTCCAAAACCTCGGCGCGCACCGCATTTTTGGAGAAGTATCGGGATTTCGACTACACCCTCGCCCTCTACGAATCCTGTCACCGGATCGACAAATTTGTCGAAGAGATCGTCGCTACACTCGGACCGACACGCGTCATTTGCGTGGCCAAAGAAGTCACAAAGCTCCACGAAACCTTTCTCATTGGCCCGTCCGACGACGTCCGCGCCCGCCTCGCAAAGACAAGCCTCAAGGGAGAATTCGTCCTCCTGATCGCTCCGGTGGACTTCGTGCTCTAACGCCAGTCACGAAGGCAGCGGGACGACAAACGCCGTTCAGGACAATTTAGAAAATGTTAATCTCTTCATAGGTTCGAATCTGTAAAAGGTGTCGCGGGGCCGCCATTCGGCTGAGCGTCTCATTGGACGCCTTCCTTTGTCATGATGATGGGCGTATGGGAGACGTCTGCCGGTCGCCTTTGCTAGCCGGTTTTTTGATTGCGGATTTTAAGGCGTCGAAGGCGGGCTTCTTTCGACTGACCTGCCACACACCTGCGCCGCCCTTGGCCACGGCCACTAATCCATAGTCCGATTCGCCGTCCGCGCCCAAATCGGGCTCATCGAGCAGTTCATAGACGAAGAACGCTGTAATTCCCGGATTGGCGCTAAGGTCCCTCGCGGTTCTGCCGACATAATCGGCTTGTTCCTTTTCCTTGCCGTGCTTGCTGCCGTCGCGGCGGTTGATTTCGGTGATCCACAGCGGCTTGTTGAATCGCTTGAGATACTCGACGAGATTGAGCTGGCCTTGGACATTGGTCATCTCTCCGCACTCAGAATACCAATGCCACGCAAGGATGTCGAAGGACACGTGGTCTTCCTTCACCAATCGCTCAATAAACCCGTAATGAAGCCAGCCAGCAGTGTCCACGATAGTCAGCGCGTTCGGATCGCCAGCCTTCACGCCCTCGT
The DNA here is from genome assembly GCA_903892565.1 of uncultured Acidobacteriia bacterium. Lineage (GTDB taxonomy): Bacteria > Acidobacteriota > Terriglobia > Bryobacterales > Bryobacteraceae > Palsa-187. Next base: position 1,778 of record CAITIX010000031.1, on the reverse strand, counting down.
TAAGACCGAGGATCTCAGCCTTCGCCTTCTGGTAACGAGCCTCGTCATAGGTATCGGGATCACTGCCTTCAGCATCGCCCCATTTCCAGAGCTTACCACTGCGAATTCTTTCACCCTTGCGGATCATCGCATAGGCATCGAGTTCATTGTTCAACTCCCAATGCGTGATTCGGCCCTTGTACCGGCTGGCCACCTGCTTTGCGAACGTAAAAGCCGCCTTGCGGATCTGTTCGGGCGTCGCCCTCTCGCTGCGCGCGCCGGGATCGGCGAAGAGGATCGGCAGCAGCCGCAACTTGCGCTGTTCGGCCCCCGAAAGCAGCTCATCGATTCGCTCTGTGTTGCTAAGCCGGGACGATGCAGTTGAAAAGGGCCGCCGTTTGGGAAGTGATTGCTGTTGATGAAGACAAAACAATCGCCGGACGAAAGCCCGCTCCACCAAACGGTGGTGGCGCAAGTGGAGTTCAAAACGGGCACAAAATCAATCGCCGTCGGTTTCACCGACCAGCAATTAAGCGCGCATGCGGGGAGTGCGTTATTTTGGGCCTGGCTGCACGCGAGCAATTGGAAGGCGAAACTGGCGCAACACTTGCCGCACCCGCCGTATCTGTCCAACAACCAACTGCCAGCGCTTTCCAAGGCGTTGGCGTTCACACACGGTTTGCTGTGCGAGGCGAAGAAGCTCACCCATGTCGCCTATTTCCGCCGTGATCCGCTGGTGCCTGAACTGCTTGGCATTCCTCGGGTGGCCAGCCAGTCGTCGTTTTCCCGGTTCTTTGCGGGTTTCGATTCGGCGGGGGCAAACCTGCGTTGCTTCCGTCCGTTATGGCGGTGGTGTATGGATCGGCTGCCGTCGCGCCGGGAGGGTTACACGCTCGATCTGGATTCGACGCGACTCTTGCACGAGGACGGTCATCAGGAGGGGATCAAGGTGGGCTTCACACGCACCGGACTCAAGCCGTGCCTGCATCCGCTGCTGGCGGTCATCGCAGAGGCACGCTTGGTCGCGCAGCTTTGGTTGCGTTCGGGCAACAGCAGCTGCGCGAACAATGTCGTGGCGTTTTTCCTGGATCTGTGGAGCCACAAGCCACGGCAGGTCCGGTTGCGCGCGGTCCGCGCTGACAGCGGATTTTGCGTACCCGAACTGCTCGCCTTATGGGAGCAATTGCGGCTGCCGTTCATCGTTGTGGCGAAGCTGAGCGTGCCGATTCAAAGTCTGATCCGTCACGATGTAGTTTGGACGCCGACCGAACTGCTTGGCACCGACATAGCCCAGGTGCAGTATCAAGCCCAGCGCTGGCCGCACGCGCGGCGGCTCATTTTGATCCGCCACCGTCAGGCCGACCGAGCGGAGGCTGGCGGCAAAAAACTCATCGATGTGCCCGGTTATCTTTTCCAGGCGCTGGTGACCAGTTTGCCCACCACTGCCCTGCCGCTCGCGGTCTGGCGCGACTACAACGGCCGCAGTGATTGCGAAAACGTGATCAAAGAGCTCCAGCAAGGCTTCGCTTTGCCCACACTGTGTCTGCGCTCGTTTTGGGCCACCGAAGCCGCTCTCTCGCTGGCGACGCTGACCTACAACCTGACCGTGCTCTTCCAACGTCATCTGGGCTGGCAAACCAAGGTCACGATCCAATCGCTGCGCTTCTGGCTGTTCATCACCCCGGGCATCATCGCGCACCCCGCCGGCAAAACCACAATCAAACTCGCCGTGGCCCCTCGCGAACGCGACTGGTGGTCGTGCCTGTGGGACAAAATCCTCTGCCCTTTTCCCAACTGCA
>CAITIX010000030.1 GCA_903892565.1 uncultured Acidobacteriia bacterium | reverse complement strand
TGCGAATCAGCCTGGACGTCGAAGATAAATGGAGCATTCGCCGGACGCGCCGTATGGAAACTGTATTCCGCCGCAGCCGCGTACTTGCCTTTCTCTACCTCACGATATTCCAGCCGGTAAAAATACCGTGTATTCGGCTTCAGCTTATCGACCACAATTTCGAACGGCGCCTTCGCCCCCGATTTCACAGCCGCAGTCTTCCCCGAATATCTTCCGGGAGTCGCCCCGTATTCCACGTACGATTCCATCGCGTTCGGCGCCAGCACATTCACTGCTACCGAATGATCCGTGGGACGCGAGAGCACTTGCGTCATCTCCGTCACGGTGGTCGCCGCGTCCACACTTTGCTGGGCTTGTTGTGCAGTCAGGAGCGCGCCACAAAGGCATACGCACAACACTCCGCCTGCCGCGATCCGCCATTTCACTTGCTTGGAAATCATTCTGGCAACGGTCTCCGTCCTATTTAGCCTTAATCGTGTACGTATCCGCCACCATGCCGTTCTTGCGTGCGGCGGTTTCCTTTGCCGGTACCCACGTCTCGATGTAGTCCGCCTTCACTTCCGTGGGCGAAACGCGCACGCGGATATAGCCCGTGCCGCCGAGGACCGTTCCATGGATGTAGTTATACTGCTTGCCGCGATTGCCGAGTTCCGTGCCTCCGGCGCTCGGTTGCGGACCCTCCTGATACACAATGCCATCCAAGTCCTGCTTGGCGTAGGTGTGATCGTGCCCGTGGAAGAAAATCGTCGCGTGGTTATCTACCAGTAACTGGTGAATCGGCTTCGCCCAACCCGGACGCGCCTTATCGAAGCCGTACGTGCCATCCAAGTTGTAGCCGCCCATTTCGAGATACTTCACAACTTCGACACCACCGCGCATCGCGCCACCCATATCCAAGCCGCCGATCAGATTGTGCGCGAAGATAAATTTGTACTTTGACTTGCTTGTCTCAAGCGTCGTCTTCAACCAGTCGTACTGTTCTTTGCCCAGCGTCAGGAACCAATCGCCACCCTGCTCTGGCGCTACCGGATGGTTCCAGAACGGATCGAGCACAATGAACGTCGCATCGCCCCACGTCCACGCATAGTTGGCCTGACGAATTCCGACAACGGCTTCTTCCTTGCTGCTGCCCGTGTAGAATCCATTCGGAGCCGGATTTGGGATGTAACGCTTGCGGGCCAGAGCATCCAGCTGTCCGACATCGACGCCGTCACCGCCGCCACCCTTGCCGCCCTTCTTCTTGTCGTTGTTGCTCACAACTCCGCCGGGACTTTTTTCACCCTCATGATTGCCCAACGCCAGGAACAACGCCGCCGAGTGATTTAACAGATCGTAGTAAGACCGCAGCAATTGCACGCGATCTTCGACCCCTTCCTTCGAATGTGGACGAAGTTTGTCGACGAAGAAGTTATCGCCCACGTCGATCATGAAATCGGGTTTATCGGCCAGCATGTTCAGCAAGCTGGTTTTGTATGTTAAATCATCCGAGCGCTCGTCCATGTGCGGATCAAACTGAACGGTGAACGTAAACGAGCTCCCCGAAGGACGCGCCGTGTGGAACGTGTGCTCAGGACGCGCCAAGAACTCCGAACTGCCTGACTCACGATAGCGCATGCGATAAAAATACTGCGTGTTTGGCCTGAGCCCGTCGATCAACGCATTCTGCGGCTCGCCCGCCGGATACACGCCGGACTGCGTCTTGCCTGTGTAGACTCCCGGCTTCGTCCCGTACTCGTAGTAAATCTCGAAGTGCCGCCTTGGAGCTACGTTCACCGTGATCGACGTATCCGTCGGCCGTCCCAACATTTCTTGCGCCAGAAACAGAGGATCGTCGGTCGCTCGCTTGTGATCGCCCAAGCCGCTATTCGAGGGAGCCGGGTGCGTCACCTTCGAAGGATCCACGGAATCGGCGTACTGTAACGGACCTTTATTATTTTGATCCTGGGGAGCGGGAGCCGTCCGCGCCGTCTGCACACCGATCCCGGTCGCGACGGCGAGCGCCACCGTCAAGATTGCGTATTTCGATCCCTGTTTCATGAGAACTTCTTCCTTATATTACTCGGACCCCTATTGCTCGTATGCTGCGGGATTAAATTTGCGAGCCTTCAACGTATACGAATCCGCCACCTGTCCGTCTTTGTGCGTGGCGTCCTCTTCGTCCGGCAGATACGTCTGCACGTAATCCACTTTCACGTCGTCCGGCGAAACCTTCACGCGGATATATCCACTGCCGCCGAGTACGGTTCCATGCGTGTAGTTATAGTCCTTGGCCGACTTCGTCGCGTCGAACTTACCGCGCCGACTCGGCATTGGCCCTTCCTGATACGTCATGCCGTCGAGCTCCTGATGAACATACAGATGGTCGTGCCCGTGGAAATAAATCGTCGCGTTATTCTCGACGAGCAATTGGTGAATCGGCTTGTACCAACCCGGACGAGCTTTGTCCCATCCCCAAGTGCCATCGTAGTTGTGGCCGCCCATTTCCGTATACTTCACGGTTTCGATGCCGCCACGCATCAGGCCCTTCATATCCAGGCCGCCGATCAGGTTGTGCGAAAAAATAAACTTGTACTTCGCGTGGCTCGTTTCCAACGTCTTCCGCAGCCAGTCGTACTGCTCCTTGCCAAGCGTGGTGAACCAATCGCCTTCCATCTCCGGAGGCTTCGGACGGTTCCAGTAAGGATCCAACACGATGAACGTCGCATCGCCCCAAGTCCATGCGTAGTTCGCTTGACGCAGCCCCACGATGGCTTCTTCGCGTGTGCTGCCCGAATAGAAGGCATTGGGAACCGGATTCGGGAAATAGCGCTTGCGCTGAATCGTATCCATCACCGCGACGTTATGATCGGTCCCATCCAGATTGCGGCCCCACTCGCCTTCGTGATTACCCAAAGCGAGGAAAAGCGGCACCGAGTGGTTAATCAGGTCGTAATAGGACCGCAGCAACTCAACACGCTCCGTGATGTGCTTTTGCGTCGCCGGCTTTTCGCGATCCACAAAAAAGTTATCGCCCAGGTCGATCATGAAATCCGGATGATCCGCCAGCATCTTCCGTAGTGTCGATTTATAGGCTTCTTCGTTGTTGTCTTCCATCATGTGCGGATCGAACTGCAGCACGTACGTGTAGGTGCTTCCTGCAGGACGCGCGGTATGGAACGAATGCTCCGCGCGCATTGCGAATACCTTGGCATCCGGCTCACGATACCGCATGCGATAGTAATACTCCGTGTTCGGTTTCAGCCCGTCGATGAAGACGTTGAACGGATCTTCGGAACCATAAACCTTCGCCGGAGTCTTCCCCGAATACGTACCGGATTTCGTCCCGTATTCGTAGAACACTTCAAGTGGCTTGGTCGCCTTCGCGTCGATCGTCACGGATGTATCCGTGGGACGCCCCAGCAATTCCTGCGCGATGAACGTCGGATCGTTCGTCGCCCGAGCATGCTCTCCAAATCCCGAGGTAGACGGCTGCGGAAAGATCGCCGCTGAAGGACTCGCCGCTTCATTGAATGGAAAGCTGCGAGGATCCCGCAACTTCAGTTGACTTTGGGCCAGCAGGCATCCGCCCGCCAGCGCCAATCCCACGATCACGCCATTTCTTACGCTCTGTTGCACGATTCTGCTCCTGGAATAGTCCCAGTTAGCAGTTTAAGCACGCAGGTGTGAAGATTTTGTTAGGGGTGCGCGCAATCGTACGAAGAAAACGTGAGTCCTGCGTATTGCAACCTGCCGCTACGCCTCCTTTAAGTAGATCTCCACTGCAAGTCCGCTGGGCTGCCTGTTGCGGCACACCACGGTTCCGCCGCAGGCCTCGACGCAGCCCTTGACGATCGCCAAACCCAATCCAGCACCTCCCGTACCCGGCGTGCGGGAGCGATCGGGGCGATAGAACGGCGCAAACACCGCCTCCAATTCCTCTTCCGGCAGCCCGGGACCGGAATCCTCAATCCGCAATTTCACCAACTGCCCCGCGTCTTCTGTGGCGTAATGCTCCGCCGCAATCTCAATCGGCCCAGCGTTTCCCGCATAACGGATCGCGTTGCGCACGACGTTTCCCACTGCGCGGCGCAGAAATTCCTCGTCGGCCATCACCCTCAGCGAAGGATCAATCTCCGCTTTCAGCGTCACTGAGTCGCCCGCCTCTTGCTCCGCCGCCCTCATCACCACTTCGCGCAACGCCACGGGATGCAGCTCTAGCGGACGCGTCGCACCCCTCGTGAACGACAGTAGATCATTCACCAGCGAGGTCATGTGACCCACGTCGCGCTCCAGCCGTTTCACTTGCTCCACGTTATCGGGCGATGCTCGTTGCTCCAAAATTCCCGCGCTCAGCTCGATCCTCGAAAGCGGAGCGCACAGCTCATGTGCCACGTCCGCCAGAAATCGCCTTTGCCCGTTCACCAGGCGAGAGAGCTGCGCCGCCATTCTTCCGATCAGCCGCCCGAGTTCCGCGATCTCGTCGCCACCCTCGGCCGGAACCGAAACATCAAAATGCCCTTCGGCAATCTGCACCGCCGCGCTGCGGATCGTGTCGATCGATCGCGTCATCCGGCGAATCAACGGCACCCAGCACGCCACCGTGACTAAAAGGGCGATCGACAAGCCCAGAAGCCACGGGCTCCAATCTACGAACAATGGGCTCACGAGCAAAGACGGCGCGATCACCACCAGCACGTGCCGCAGCGGTGGATTCCCCTGCTTCACGACAATCGGCGTGTTCACGCCCACCCAGTAGCGCGAAGGCGTTGCCTCCTTGATGAGGAACATCGCACGATCTTCCGGCCTCGCCGGCGGTCTGTACTCCGGAACGTTTCCCGGGAGCGAGGGCGCCGGCCACTCCGCCGGTACGCGCCGGATTTCCAGGACCACGTTCTCCGGAGCCTTCAAATCCGGACCCGCGATGATTTTTCCCGTATCGTCGTAGACGGCGAACCGCACGTGATACTGCATCTCCAGGCCAGAGAGCAGCCGCGCCCGTTCCTCGGCCGATTTGCCTGGAAATTCCACTTCCACCTCGCGCCCCAGCGCGCGGATGCGTTCGCGTGCGGCGGTGAACCAAACCGCTTCAATCCCCTCCTGGCTCTGCTGCAGCAGAAAGCCCGCCACCAACAGCAATAGCAGGACCAGATTGAGGGCCAGCGTGATAAAGATTCGGGTCCAGAGACGAATGCGCACCGGTGTTCTCTAGTCGCGTTCCGCGTCGTGGAAGCGATATCCCAAGCTCCGCACCGTCTCGATGCACACCGCCGGTTTCGCCTCATCTCCCAACTTCCGCCGCAGCGACGAAATGTGCACGTCCACCGAACGATCGGAAACATCCAGCCCTCGTTCCGAGGCGTGCAGCAACTGCTCGCGCGTCAGCACTCGTCCGTTGGCCCTCATCAGCGCGTGCAGAATATCGAACTCCGCCGGCGTCAAATCCAGCCGCGCATCGCCCTTCCGTACGACTCGCTTCGAGGAATCCAGCGACACTCCCGCGCCTTCCAGCACATTACCCGTCGCCGTCACCTTCGCCCGCCGCACCACCGCATTCAAGCGCGCCAGCAGTTCCCGATGCGAAAACGCCTTCGATACGTAATCGTCCGCGCCGCCGTCCAATCCGGAAATCCTCTCGTGCTCCTGCCCGCGAGCCGTCAACATCAGCACCGGCACCGCGGACCTCGCGCGGATCTTCTGCAGCACCTTGAACCCATTCATCCCCGGCAACATGACGTCCAGGATTACGGCATCAATATCGCCCGCCGCCACCCTCGTCACACCTTCTTCGCCCGTGTACGCCACCACAACGTCGTAACCGTTGGGAGCCAGATACTCCGTGAGCAGCTGACACAGCATGCGGTCGTCGTCAATCACCAGCAAGCGCATTCGATGTTCCATAAGACCATGCTCACTATAGTCGAAACACAATTTTATATCCAGACCGAATTCCCTAACCAAATCCTTACAAACACATCCTAAACTTGTGAGGCTGGACCATGGGACCCTTGGCCCCGCCCGACCCTTTCCAGGGCGGTACGATAGACGGAGCCCGCCAGGAATCCAACGGGCATCCCCCACTGAAGGAGCATGAATTTCGATGCACAGTAAGTTGACCGCGCTCGCGCTCACCGCCGGCGGACTCGTTCTCGGCCTCGCCCTAACCCCCTCGCTGCACGCGCAGGCCAAGCCGGCGAAATCCAAGACGAATCCCGACGTCCCCGTTTACCGCGTGGATCCTTTCTGGCCGAAGCTTCCGCTGCCCAACAAGATGATCATGCAGCAGGTCGTCGAGACGGAAATCGATAAAGACGACCACGTGTGGATCATCAACCGTGCCGATCCCAAGGCCGACGAAATGGGCGCCACCGGCAATCCTCCACGCGCCATTTGCTGCCAGCTCGGACCCGATATCATCGAATTCGACATCGCCGGCAACGTCCTGAAGACGATTAGTGGTGCCAACATTCCCGGCTGGCCGCAGCGCTTGCAGAGCCTCAACATGGATCACGACGGCAACCTGTGGGTCTCCGGCACAGGCACCGGCGACAGCATTATCAAGATCAGCCAGGAAGGCAAGCTCCTGTGGGATTTCGGCCATCGCGCGCCAAAGCCAGATAACGGCGGCAAGAAGGGTGAAAAGGGCGGCGGCCGCGTCATACAGAACAATCAGCAGACCGATACGCTCAACGGCATTGGAGCCTTCGCGCTCGATGAAGCCGCGCACGAAATCTACATCGCCGACGGATTCGTCAACAAGCGCATCCTGGTTTACGACATGAACACCGGCGCGTTCAAGCGCGGCTGGGGCGGACACGGGATTCCGTTGAGCGAAATCAGCAACGAACCCACGCCCAACTACGACATCAACGGCCTGCCGCCGGATCAGAAGGACTTCGCGCCCATCATTCACTGCGTTGTGCTTTCTAAGGACGGCTTGGTGTACGCGTGCGAACGCGGCAGCGACCGCGTGCAGGTGTTTACCAAGGAAGGAAAATTCGTCAGCGCTTTCTGGGTGCATCCGGAAACACAGGCGCGCGGCGAAAATTGCGGTGGACCGTTTGGCGCGGTTGGTCCGTGCGGGACTGTTTTCCACCTCACCCTCTCCCATGATCCGCAACAAAAGTTCGTCTACGTCGCCGACGGCACCAATAACACGGTGTGGATCCACAACCGCAAGACGGGCGAACTCGCCGGATCCTTCGGCGGTAACGGCCGCTACGCCGGTCAGCTCCACTGGATCGACGCCATCAGCGTGGATTCCAAGGGCAATCTGTACACAGGCGAAGTGGAAGACGGAAAACGCGTCCAAAAATTTGTAATCACCAATGGCTACGGCGGCGCTCCGCTACCGAAGCAGTAATTCAGCCACGCAACTCATGAAAGAGGAAATGTTTCCCATGCAACGCACTCTCAATTTAGTCGTCGCCGCGACTTTCGTCACCGGTGCCCTCTACGCGCAGGCCCCCACGCCGCCCAAGCCTTACGGTGAAGGCGCCCCCAAAGCCACTACGGCAGGACCCGCCCCGAAGCGCGACCTCAGCGGCGTGTGGACGCTCCGCAATCCGCAGAATATGCGCCAATTCTCCGGAGCCACGTTCGACAAGAACGGTCCCGAGCTCACCGATTGGGGCAAGACTGAATTCGCCAAGGCCAAGTCTTCCAACAACGGCGAATATTCGCTGGACACCACCAACGACCCGGTGCTCACCAAGTGCGCGCCTCCCGGAACGCCTCGCGTGTACTTCCACCCGTATCCGTTCGAGTTCATCCAAACACCCAAACTCACGCTGCAGATTTTCGAATACGACCACACCATCCGCCGCATTCACACCGATGGCCGTCCGCTGCCCGACGATCCCGAGCTCTCCTGGATGGGCAGCTCTGTGGGCAAGTGGGAAGACGATTTCACCTTCGTCGTCGACACCAACGGTTTGAACGATCGTACCTGGATCGATCGCGTCGGCCATCCCCACAGCACCCAGCTCCATGTCACCGAGCGTTTCCATCGCGTCAATCTCGATCACCTGGAAATCACCTGGACCATGACCGATCCTAAAGCGATGGTGAAGCCTTGGGTTGCCACGTTCTACTACGAACTCCGTCCCAACTGGGAACTCGGCGAAATCTCCTGCTCCGGCGATTACCTCGACTTCAGCAAATTCGAAAAAGCGAAATAAGGAACATGACCAAACGGAGCCGCGACAGTGATGGAGCGGCACTCCAACGCCGTCCACCATGGAGGAGAACTCATGAACCATAAAACATTCATCCCGATCGCCGCCCTTGCCGTTGCCGCACTCGGCTGCGGACAAACCGTCCCCGAGAAATTCGTTGTCACGGGCAAAGCCGCCGAGCGGCTCATGGATTTCTCCTCCATCAACCTTGCCACCGCCCAGCAACTTGCCGAGACCTGTGAAGGACTCGTCGCCAACCGCAACGGCGGCCACACGATCATCGTGCTCGATCACGACGGCAACCACGTCTATCTCGATCGCATGGATGGCCTCGGCTACACCAACATCGTCACGGCGGAGATGAAGGCGCGCACCGCGCTGCTCGCCAAGCGCCCCAGCAAGTACTACATGAATCAACTTGTCCACGATCCTTCGGACATCTACACGCAGAACGAGCTCAACCTCTACGCCGTCGCCGGCGGCTTGCCCATCATCATCAACAAGCAGCTCATCGGAGCCATCGGCGTCGGTGGATTCGGACCCAATCCTCCCATATGGAGCGATGAAATCTGCGCCCGCACGTCCCTCGAAAAAGTCCTCGGCATGCCGCAGCCTGCGCTGCTCGAAGATCTCCCCGCACACCACGCATCGCCCGGACGTTTCGCTGCCACGAAGACTCCGACAACGAATCTGCCATCTGACGCCGTCATCGGAGCCAAAGGCAATCGCGTGTTCGATGCCAATCAGATCTCGCTTGCCGCCGCCAAGAAGATCGGCATGGGATGCCGCGCCTTTGCCTCATCAAAGGGCGCGACGATGTCTCTCTACGTGCTCGACACCGCTGGCGAAATGATCCACATGGAGCGCATGGACGGCCAAGGCCCTCTCGAAATCAAGAGCGCATTGCTCAAGGCGCAGACGTCCCTGCGCCTCCGTGAGCCCACCACGCAGCGTTGGAACGAAGTCAAAACAGCCCCGCACGATCCTTCGCGCAGCTCCGCCATTTACCATTTCTTCCTCGAACCCGGCGGCATCCCGATCGTGGTCGATGGACAAATGATCGGAGCCGTCGGCGTCAGCGGGCTCGACGCCAGTGACGGCACGGGCGACACAATGGACGAATCCTGCGCCACGGAGGGATTGAAAGCCGCCTTTGGGGAACATGTGGCGTTGCCGAGTGCTGGACCTGGCGCACCTCCCCCCGCGGAACATCGCCCCTAGCCGCGCGAAGTAAATATTTAGGACG
>CAITIX010000029.1 GCA_903892565.1 uncultured Acidobacteriia bacterium | reverse complement strand
CCGCTGGCGGAAAAGTTCCGCTCCTTTGGCTGGCACGTGATTGAACTGGATGGACACAGCATCCCGGCGCTGCAGAGCGCGTTTCAGGAAGCCGAGAGCATCAAGGGCCAGCCCACGGTGATCGTCGCCAAGACAATCAAGGGCAAGGGCGTTTCGTTCATGGAAAACAATCCCAAATTTCACGGTACGGCACCTTCGGCGCAGGAATGCGCACAGGCGCTGGCGGAACTGGCGTAGGAGAACCCAAAATGCCTACCAATACGAAATACGAATTGAAGTTGGGCGCGGCGACGCGCGAGGCGTTCGGCCAGGCACTGGCGGAACTCGGACGGACCAACCCGGCGGTTGTGGCGCTGGATGCGGATTTGTCGAAGTCCACCATGTCGGTGTATTTTGCCAAGGAGCATCCGGAACGTTTCTTCCAATGCGGCATTGCCGAAGCGAACATGGTCGCGATTGGCGCGGGGCTGGCGTCCGCGGGCAAGATCCCGTTCGCGTCGAGTTTCTCGGCGTTCGTCATGACGAAGTCGTTCGAGCAGATGCGCGTCACGGTGGCGTATCCCAACGTGAACGTGAAGATCGTGGGAACGCACAGCGGCATTTCCATCGGCGAAGACGGTCCCTCGCAAATGAGTTTGGAAGATCTTGCTCTGGCCTGCTCGCTGCCGGGCTTCGTCGTGATCTCTCCGGCGGATGAAATCGCCATGAACTCGCTGGTGAAGAGCGCTGCGGAGCACGTGGGTCCGGTGTTCCTGCGTGCCGGCCGCGTGAAGGTGCCTATCGTCTATAGCCCCGGGCAAACGTTCACGATTGGGAAATCTATCGAACTGGTTTCCGGCACGGATGTCACGCTGATCGCGCACGGCTTGATGGTTGCCGAGGCCATTCGCGCGTCGGAGACGCTGCAGGCTGCGGGCGTTTCGGTGCGCGTCATTGATATGCACACGATTAAGCCGCTGGACATCGACGCGATCGCCAAAGCAGCGCGTGAGACAGGAGCCATCGTGGTGGCGGAAGAACACCTGGTGGATGGCGGATTGGGCGTGCGTGTGGCACAAGCCGTGGCCCAGATGCATCCGGTTCCCATGGAGTTTGTCGGACTGGATCGTTACGCGGAATCGGCGACGCCCGATCAATTGCTCGATAAATACGGCATGCGCGCGGTCAACGTGGTTGCGGCGGCCAATAAGGTTCTCGGACGCAAAAAATAGTGGCTGCCAGATCCACGGGGAAAAAGCCCGTTTCCAAAAAGCCCGTTGCAAAAAGGTCAACCGTAAAAAAGACCTCCGCGAAAACAACTCCTGCGGACGAACTGGCCGAGCTGTGTGTCGCCGCGCGTGATGAAATGCGGCGAGCAAGCCGCGTGCTGCACGATGACATTGGATCGTTGCTCGCGGTAGCCGGCCTGCGGCTGCAGTTGCTGCTGATGGATTTTCCCGAGGCAGCGGCCGGGACAGCGGAGCTTGCCGCGGCGCTCGACGGCGCGATGAAGCATGTTCGGACGCTCTCCAAGGAACTGGACCCGTCGCCCGTCTCCCGTACGGGATTGAAAAACGCGCTGATCGATCTCGCCAATCGCTATCAAGACGGCTATGGCGTCCAAGTGCAGGTGAAGTACGGCGCGACCGTGATCCTGGCTCCGGAAGTTGCCGAGGCTCTGTATCTGGCCGCGGCCGACGCGGTGGGCGTGGCGGCATTCACGGCAGGCGTCACGCGCATCGTGATTTCCACCATGGGATCGCGCTCCTTGACGGTGCGGATTTCGTTTAACGGGAATGCTCGGGGCGTCCCGCTGAAGCTGGCGGCGGCTGCACTGCTGGCCCGTTCTTCGGGCCTCGGCTTCGACGTGGCAACAAAACAGGGTACAATTGTGTCCATCCAATATGCTTTGCGACGTCCTCCTCGTCGATGATCACAAGATCATGCGCGACGGCATCCGTGCGATTCTGAGCCGTGATGCGGAATTTCGCGTGGTGGGCGAGGCGGAAAACGGCGCCGACGCCATCCTCTTCGTCAAAAAGAACCGGCCGGATCTCGTGTTGCTAGATATTGGCCTGCCGGGCTTGAACGGCGTGGAAACCACGGCGGAGATTCTGCGGCATCACGTCGATTGCAAAGTCGTCATTCTTTCCATGTATGACGACGAGAATTCCGTGGTCGGGGCTATTCGCTCCGGCGCCCGCGGTTTCGTCCTGAAAAAAGTTTCCGATAACGATTTGCTCGAAGCCCTGCGCGCGGTGGCCCGTGGCGGAGCATACTTAAGCCCGCAAGTTTCCGATCGTCTGCTCTCGCGCATTCAAAAAGGGGACCTGGAAGCCAAGCAGGCGCCCGCGGCCTTGGACGGACTTTCGCCGCGCGAGATCCAGGTGCTGCGCATGGTGGCCGAAGGCAAAACCAGCAAGGAAATCGCGGTTGCGCTCGATTTAAAAGAACAGACGGTTCGCAGCTATCGCAAGACCATGATGAAAAAGCTCGGCGTGAACAATGTCGCCGGACTCACGCAACTGGCGTTGTCCACGGGACTCACGCACTTCGCCGAATCCACGCAGGGCCAGCCCAGTGGCGTGGAATAGTTGCGATTCCAGCGGAGCGTAATCGGTCATGAGTGAAGTTATTGCCAGAAAGTCCCCCTGGGGCCCGATGCTTGTGGTGGACGCGCATGTCCACTTCTTCTCGCATCACTTTTTCGAAATCCTCGCCAGCCAGAAACCCGGACTGACGCTCGACGACGTCCGCCAGAAGCTCGATTGGCAGTTCCCGCCGGAGCAGTCCTCGGAGCTTGCCTCTGTATGGGCGCGCGATCTGGATCGTCACGGCGTGCACGGCGCCGCGTTGATAGCAAGCGCTCCGGGCGACCAGGATTCGGTGCTTGCGGCCGCGCAGGCCTATCCCGAGCGCTTCCTGCCGTTCGCCATGGTCAACCCGAAAGCTTGGAATCAAGAGGCTTGGAATCAAGAGGCCGGGAAGCCCGATGCACGCGAAGGCATCCGCGTGGCCTGCCTGTTTCCGGCGATGCATGGCTATTCCATGCATGACGAAATCGTGCGTCCGGTTTTCGATTGGGCCGCGCAAGGCAAGCGCGCTGTGTTCGTGCACTGCGGCAGCCTGAGCGTGGGAGTGCGCGGCAAGCTGGGTCTGCCGTCGGCCTTCGACCTCCGCTATTCCAATCCCGTGGACGTGCACGAAATCGCGCTGAGTTATCCTCAGGTTCCGATCGTCATTCCACACTTTGGGGCAGGATATTTCCGAGAAGCGCTGATGCTGGCGGATCTCTGCCCCAATGTGTATCTGGATACCTCCAGTTCGAATCGCTGGATGCGTTTCCATGGCACGCACCTCGATCTCCACCAGGTGTTCCGCAGAGCGCTCGACGTGGTGGGCGCGAAACGTCTGCTGTTTGGCACCGATTCTTCGTATTTCCCCAGAGGCTGGAACTACCCGATCTTTGACGAGCAGGCCACGGCCCTTTACGAACTGGGGCTAAGCGCGGCCGATGCCCAAGGAATTTTCGGGGAAAATCTCCTGAGAATATTACCTCGCTGACCGAACGATTATTATGTGATCGAAGGATTGCTGAGGCGTCGCATGCGGGAGCCCTTCGTGTATCCCGTATCCCCGGTCCCTCGCACGGCCGTCTTGGTGGATTGGTTCCGCTCGGCGGTCCTTTCATCGCAAAGCATCCGCATGTTTCCGCAAGGCTGGGGCGCGGAGGCCGCGCAGTTTGAGCCTGCCGCCATTGCAGCCACCATTGAGCAACTTCGCACATTGTGCGGCGTGCCGATTCCTTCGCTCACGCACGCCGTGATCGTGCTGGAGCGTCCGGGAACTCCGCGCCTGACCGAAGCAAATCGCACACTCTTCTGGCACAATTTTCGTGTTCCTCTGTTTGAGCAGATCATTGGGCCGTCGGGACTATTGCTGGCTGCCGAATGCCAGGCGCACGAAGGACTGCACATTGAGGCACAAGGATTGCAAATCGCCCAGGACGGGATCCACACAAAGCCGTGCCCTTGCGGCCGCGAGACGCCGCGTTTTGGCGTTCGCTCGGTCGCCGAAATCGAGCGCCGCGCCGCGGCCTACGCGCGATAGGTGGAGAGCGCGGCGCCGGCCCGAGACGCGATCAGGTGTTTCCGCTTCAAGACAACGGAGCAGGGACTTCCAACGACTGCAACGCGTGCTTCCGGTAGAAGCGCCAGTAGGATGCGACTGCAACTACATCCGTGACCATGCCCGTCACCGCCAGGGCGAGCGAGCCGCGCATCAGGAATAAGAGCGGAAACAACACCACAAAGTTGAGCGCCACGCAGCCGAGCATGATGCGCATCCAGGCCTTGTCGTGGCCGCACGTCAGCATGTAGTAGGTGGAGTAGACGTGTGAAAGCGCCAGAAGAAACGGCGACAATGCCATGATTTGGATCACCAGGATCGATGGGCCATACTTGTTTCCCAACAACAGCCGGATCATCCAGGGCCCGATGGTGAGGAGTGCGACGCCGATCGCCAGGAACGGTATCGAGAGCCACGCCGCGTAGCGCTGGATGAAACTGACGGCCTCGCGTTCCGATCTTCCGGCTTTCGCGCTGACAAACGGGTAGACGGCCGCGACGATTGGGCCGACCATCGCGCGCAGGGCCGCGATGATGCGCTGCGCTCCGCTGTAGTAGCCTACTTCCGCCGAGTTCGAATACAGGCCCATGATCGCGATGTTGGTGATGGCGGCAAACGACGATGCCGCGATGGAAAGGAACAACGGCCATCCTTCCACGAGAACCTGCCGGACGTCCTCATAGGACGGGCGTCGCCACTGCAACTTGACGAGGAACGGCACGGTGAGAAGGCCAATGAATCCGGCAATCGCCACGCTGCCGCCTTGCACGGCCGCGGCCATGGCGTAATCCGAGTCTTTGTGCACCAGCAGGAACAGCGCGATAATCCCTAGGAGCTTCGCGGCAAAATCCCGGATGGCGGCCTGCTCCAGTTTTTGAAGTCCCTGGAAGAGCCACAGGGGGAAAAAGAAACTCCCGGCCACCGTCAGGAAGGCGAGCGGATAGACCTCCCAATGGGCGCGCAGTTTCGGGATAGCGAACACCGCGCCCATCAGGACCACGAAGCCTACCAGAGTGAGGATCGCCTTGGCGACCATCACAGATCCGAACACTTGGGATAGCTTTTCCTTGTCATCCCGATGGATCGCGACCTGCCGGGTGGCCGAAAGGTTGAAGCTGTATTCCGTCAGTGTGACGAAATACCACATGATGGACTGCGCGTACGCCACCAGGCCGAATTTTTCAGGGCTCAAAACCCGCGAAAGATACGGCAGCGTGATCAGCGGCATCAGGTAGCTGCTGAACTGCACCACATAGAGCAGCATGACGTTCCGAACCTGAACGTTCTTGAAGAGTTTACTGAGCATGATCGCGCATTAAGTTAGGACTTGCCGCACTCTTTCATCCTAACGGAGCGCGGGCGTGCGGGCGAAATGATCCGCACTAGATTTATCGGCGCCCGTGGGACTCGACTTCACATTCCTCGCGCGCGATTATCCCCGATCCCACGTTCTTATTTGGGGTCTTTATTTGATGTGCTATTTGCCGGCGCCCTTTGATCCCGCAACCGCTTTCGGTGCCAGTGCAACCGGCTCCACTTTGGTGCCTTCGCGTGCGAGCTCTCCGGGATTCGGAATAATAAGATCGCCGTCTTGCAATCCTGCGAGTACTTCCAGCCGTGCGCCGTAGTCCCTGCCGATCTGGATCGGCTGCATGTGGACCGTGTGGTCGGGCTTGACCACCGCAACCAGCGTCCCTTGTCCGAGCACCACCAAAGCATCGCCCGGTATGAGCAACGGAGCGTTCGCCTGCTGACTGCTGAAGTCGACGGTGGCGTACATGCCCGGCAGCAAGGTGCCATCTGTGTTGGGCACCTGGATTTCCATCAACAACGTGCGTGTGGCAGGGTCGAGCGATCCTGTGCTGCGCGCGACCGTCCCCGTGAAGTGTCGCCCCGGCATACTGGCGACGCTGATCCGGGCGGCCTGTCCCGGACGAATGCTCTTGGCGTTCGCTTCTGGAATGTTCACGTAGAGGCGCAGCGTGCCGGTCTGCGCCACGCGGAACAGCAGCGTGTTGCCGCTATTCACCAGCGCACCCACGTCCACGTTGCGTTGCGTAATCAAGCCGTCGAAGGGCGCTTTCACCACGCGGTAGCTTTGCGTTTCGTCAAGCCTTGCCAAATTGGCTTCCGACGCCGTGATATTGCTGCGCTGCGCCGAGATCGCTTTTTCCAGCGCATTCACGTTGGCGGTCTGCGATTGGTACTGCGCTTGGTACTGATCGTTTTCCTGCTTGGAGACAACGCCCTGCGCGGCCAGGCTGGCCCACCGCTGCGCCGTCACCCGGGCGAGTTCCATATTCGACTTGCCTTGCTCGTAATTCGCTTGCGCCTGATCCAGCGCAGCGTGCGCCTGCTGTAGATTGGCTTGCGCCTGGCGAATCTGCTGATCCACCTCGGGAGCTTCAATCTCGGCGAGAGGCTGCCCCGCGCGAACGCGATCTCCAATATCCACCAAACGGCGTTTGATGTAACCGTCGGCGCGCGCCAGAATGGGAGCTTCGGTGCTTGCCTGGATATTTCCCGGTAGTTCCAGTTCGCTCTTGCCGTCGGAGCGCACGACTTCGACAACCTGCGCGCGGGGAACGCTCTGCTCGATTTCCTTGGCGTCCGCCGAAAGCTGCTCGTTGCGCTTCTGCATCGGCAGGTAGCCGGCAAAAAATGCCACGGCTGCCAATATGGCAGCGCCCAGAAACAGCGCCCAAATGGTCACGGACGATGGATTCCACGGAGTCTTCGGCGGTTCCCCGTGGCCCGCGGCGGATTCTTTTTGCCGCAGTTTTCTGCGCAGATCTTCTACTTCGCGGCGTAGTTGATCTTCGGTGCTCTCTTCCACGTCTTCTTCCAGGTCCATCGGGTGCTTGTGCATGTGTTCAGGTTCGCGTCGCGTCATCTTGCAGTTAAAATATCGGAGCCGTCCAGTTCGTCGTCTTCTAAGAGGCGTTCGTGATCCACCGGAGGTTTCTTCCGTAAGTAGGTATAAATGATAGGCACCACAAACAGTGTAGTCACCGTGGCGAAAATCAAGCCGCCGATGACCGCGCGGCCGAGCGGAGCGTTTTGCTCTCCGCCTTCGCCCATGCCAAGTGCCATGGGCAGCATTCCCAGCACCATGGCCGTTGCCGTCATCAGCACGGGACGGATGCGGGCATAGCCCGCCGACAGCATGGCTTGCCTCGCCGTCGGCACATTGGCGCGTTCGTCGTTGGCGAACGTCACCATCAGGATGCTATTGGCCGTGGCGACGCCGATGCACATGATGGCGCCCATCAAGGAAGGCACGCTCAACGTGGTTCCCGTGACGAACAAAATCCACAGGATGCCGGCCATCGCGCCGGGCAGGGCCGTCAGAATGATGAATGGATCCACCCAGGATTGAAAATTCACGGTCATGAGCAAATAGACCAGGATCACGGCGAATCCCAGGCCTAGCCCCAGTCGCACGAAGGACGATCGCATGGTGGCGATCTGGCCGCGCAGGTCTAGCGTCATGCCGCGCGGCATGTGCTGTTGCTGCTCGCGAACAATCTTCTCTACATCGGTTCCCACGCCGCCGAGATCCCGGCGGGACACGTTGGCGTAGACGTCGAAGACCGGCCACACGTTGTAGTGATTCACGATCACGGGCGACTTGCTGCGATCCACCGTTACCAGATTCGAAAGTAATTGCGTGCTTCCGGGCATCGCCCCCGGATTGCCGTAGGCCTGCGACGCTCCGCTCGGCGACGTACCCACGGAAGCCGGCCCTGCGTTGGACGCTCCGGCCTGCGACGTCGGCGTCGTCGTATTCACGGCATTGTTCACCGTAGAAATCGGCGTGCGCAGCAGCGCATCGAGCGAATCCACCTTATACTGCGGCGTCTGCACGCCCACGTAGTAGCTAACGCCGTTGGCCCAGTTGAGCCAGAAATTCGGCGCCAACGTTCCGTTGCCGCTCAAGGAGATCAACATATTGTTGGCGACGTCGCGCTGCGTCAATCCCAATTGCGATGCCTTGAGGCGGTCTACGTTGATTCCAATTTGCGGTTGGTCGATCACCTGATGCACGTGGACGTCCGCCGCTCCGGGAATGCGTGCGATCTTTGCAGCGAGCTCATTGGCGATTCGATAGCCGGCGTTGGTGTCGCGTCCCACCACTTGCAGGTCGATGGGGGCGGGCAGGCCGAAGTTCAGAATCTGACTCGTAATATTGGCCGGTTGAAAGAAGAACACCATGTCGGGAAACGCCTGGTGCAAGCGCTTGCGCAGCTTTACTTCGTAGTCGAACGTGGAACGATGATTCTCTTTGTTCAACGCGATGAGAATCTCGCCGTCGGCGCTTGAAATGGTCGGAATGTCGCCCTGCGCCAAGCTTGCCCACGCGTTCGGCACGCCGATGTTATCGATGATCGAATCCAATTCGCGCGCGGGAATTACATCGCGGATCTCCCGCTCGATGGCAGAGAATCGCACTTCGGTTTCTTCAATGCGCGTGCCCGCTGGACTGCGCGCATGCAATTTCATCTGGCCGGAATCCACGGCGGGGAAGAAATCCTGGCCGACGAATAGGACCAGCCCAAACGACGCAAACGTGAACACGGAAAATGCCGTGAGCACGCGTCCTCGATGGTTGAGAGCCCAATCGAGCAAGCCGATGTAGCGGAAGCGCAGCTTCTCGAACAACGCGTTGAAAATATAGTGCGCCTGCCAGATGAAGCCCTTGCCGCCGTGGGTTTCTCCCTCGACGCCGTCGCGATACATTTCCACTTCCGATTTCAACAGCGCCCGCGCCATGGTCGGAACCAAGGTGCGCGAAAGCACGTAAGACGCCAGCATCGCGAACACCACGGCCATCGCCAGCGGCGTAAACAAGTAGCGAGCCGTTCCCGTCAGCAGCAGCACCGGGACAAACACGATGCAGATGGCCAGCGTGGAGACAAACGTCGGAATCGCGATCTGCGCCGCGCTATCGATAATGGCGCGCACCAACGGCTTGCGCATTCCAATGTTGCGATGCGTGTTCTCGATCGCCACCGTGGCGTCGTCCACCAGAATGCCGACGGCCAGCGCCAGCCCTCCCAGCGTCATGACGTTGATGGTTTGATCCAGCAGGCTCAATACGCAGAGCGATGCAAGAATCGAGAGCGGAATCGAAATACAAACGATCAATGTGCTGCGCCAGCTGCCGAGGAACAGCAGGATCATTCCCGCGGTCAAGGCGGCAGCGAGCAGTGCCTCGCGGATCACGCCTTTAATCGACGCCAGCACGAAGATCGATTGATCGTTGAGGATGTCGACTTTTAGTTCCGGCGGCAGCGTAGCCAAAATACGAGGCAGTGCCGCTTTCACTCCTGTGACGATATCGAGCGTAGATGCTTTGCCGGAGCGCGTGACGCCCATCAGCGCGCCTCTGGTGCCGTTCGTGCGGACAATATTCGTCTGCACGGTGAAGCCGTCGCGCACCTGCGCCACATCCCGGATGCGCACGGTGGCGCCGTTCACGGTCTTAATCGGTAGGTCGTTGAGCTCGTCCGCCATCACGGGGCTGCTGTTGACTTTGATCTGATACTCGGTCCCGGCGAGCTTCGCGGTACCGGCCGGAAGAATCAGGTTCTGCAAGGTCAGGGCGTTAGAAACGTCAATGGGCGCAAGCTGCTTGGAGTAGAGCTGATCCAGGTTCAGATCCACCATAATCGAACGGCCCTTGCCGCCCGAAGGATACGCCACCGATGCGCCCTGCACGGTGCCGAGCTGCGTGCGGATGAAGTTATTGCCCCAATCCGAAATTTCCTGCTCGGTCATGGTCTTGCTGGAAAGTCCCAGCTGCATGATGGGGACGCTGGCCGCGTCGTACTTCAAGATGTTCGCGGGATACATTCCAGGAGGCAGCTGCCGCAGGATGTTCGACATCTGCGCCGTCACCTGCGCCACCGCCATTTCGATCTTGACGTTCGGATGGAAATAGATGCGCGTGACGGAAAGGTTGTTGTAAGACTGCGACTCTATATGCTCGATATCATTGACGTTGGCCGACATCTGCCGCTCGAACAACGTGACGACGCGCTTTTCCATCTCCTCCGGTGAGAGTCCCGCATACTGCCACAGGACGCTCACGATCGGGATATCAATATAGGGGAAAATATCCACCGGCATCGTTGCAATGGCGGTGCCGCCGAGAATAGCGATCAAAATCGCCATCACGACAAACGTGTACGGTCGGCGCAGTGCCAGCCGGACGATCCACATGTTCGGTCCACCTCAAAAATAACTAGAATGCCAGTTTAGGCGTATGTTTCTATCTTAAACGATCCGCTCGCAAAGACCTACTCCGAGGCCCCTTCCAGTGGGGTAAACTCGATCCAAGCCTTATGGCTCTCTCTCATGGCACTTTCTATAGGAGATAAGCTCGGACCGTATCTTGTTTTGGCTCCCTTGGGTGCCGGAGGCATGGGTGAGGTCTACCGCGCCACGGACACGAAGCTCGACCGCGAAGTTGCGATCAAGGTGCTGCCCGCGGCCCTGGCTCGCGATCCCGAACGGCTTGCACGCTTTGAGCGTGAGGCGAAGGTGCTGGCGTCGCTGAATCATCCGAACATCGCGCAAATTTACGCGGTGGAGGAATCTCCCGCCGTTAAGGATCCTCAGTACAAAGCCCTCGTGATGGAGCTCGTCCAGGGCGAGACATTGAAGGGACCCGTGCCCTTGGATACGGCGCTGAAGTATGCCGCGCAAATCGCAAGCGCACTCGATGCGGCGCACGAAAAAGGCATCACGCATCGCGACTTGAAACCCGCCAACATTATGGTGACGCCCGAGGGCGTGATCAAAGTCCTGGACTTCGGACTCGCGGCGATTACACAGCCTTCACAGCATGGCCAGACTGGCAACGTCCAGGCTGGCACCGATATCGCGACGCTTACGATGTCGCCCACGCAATCGGGTATGATCATGGGCACCGCGCCCTACATGAGTCCCGAGCAGGCCTCCGGCAAGCCGGTGGATCGCCGCACGGACATTTGGGCCTTCGGCGTAGTGCTCTACGAGTTGCTCACGGGTAAGCATTTGTTTGAGGGCGAAACGATCTCGCACATTTTGGCTGCGGTGTTGAAGGACGAGCCGAATGTAGAGAGCGTCCCGGAGCAAGTGCGTCCGCTTTTGAAGCGATGTTTGGAGAAGGACGTAAAGAAGCGCCTGCAAGCCATCGGGGATTGGGATTTATTGCTAGCTGTGGGGCAAGCTTCACCTAGCGGCGGGCTTCAGCCTGCCCAGTCCGATATGTCCGCTCCCTCACGGTCGCGGTTCGGTGCTGTGAGTGCGCTGGCCGCGATTTTCGCGCTCGCGGCGCTTGGACTCGGCCTCGTTGCCTATCACCACGCCACCGAAGAGCCGCCGCGCGTGGTCAAGATTTCCGTGCTGCCGCCGGACAAGGCGACCATTCTTGGCGGTAGCCTTCCCGCCGTTTCACCGGATGGACGCCACCTGGCTTTCGCCGCCACATCGGACGGCAAGACCGAGCTATGGGTGCGCGACCTCGATTCGCTCACGGCGCGGGCACTCACCGGGACCGAAGGAGCTTACGATCCTTTCTGGTCCCCGGATAGCCGGTCGATCGCGTTTTACGCGGGTAACAAACTAAAAAGGATCGACGTAGCGGGCGGTCCGGCGCTGGCGCTGTGCGATATCCAGCAGGACCGTCCGCGTGGCGGATCGTGGGGCAAAAATGACGTCCTGGTGTTTGCCCCGAACAATGGAAATGACGGGATCTTTCGCGTTCCCGCGTCCGGCGGGATCGCAACGCGGGTGACCGAGATTGATAAGGCGACGGGGGAGAACACCCATCGTTTTCCCTGGTTCCTGCCGGATGGCCGGCACTTCCTATATTCGGGGCCTTCCTTTGGCGCGCAGACGGCAGCGGTCTATGTGGGCGACGTCGATTCCAAAGCAGGCGCGAAGAATCGGCAGCGCGTTCTGGCCGCGGATTCTATGGCCGTTTACAGTCCACCGGGCTACCTGCTCTTCGTGCGCGACCAGACGCTCATGGCCCAGGCCTTCGATGCCGCCAAGCTGCAGACCGCCGGTGATGCCGTTCCCGTCGCCGAGCAGATCGATTCCGGGGGCAACGCCGTCCGATACCAGTTTTCGCTTTCCCAAAACGGAGTTCTGGCCTATGGCTCTGGCGGCGTTACGGGTGCATATCAGCTTGCCTGGACCGACCGCTCCGGGAAGACGGCCGGCACGGTGGGATCGCCCAGTACGTATGCCGACTTCCGCCTATCGCCGGATGAGAAGAGGATCGCGTTCGACCGGTTTGATGCTGGGAACCAGGATATCTGGGTGATGGATTTGGAGCGGGGCGTGACTTCGCGCTTGACCTTCGATCCGTCCCAGGACAATGCGCCTCTGTGGTCGCCCGACGGACTGCGCATCGTATATTCGAACAACCGATCCGGCGGCCACGATTTGTACAGCAAGGCGGCGACCGGCGCGGGGCAGGAAGAAGTGCTGGTCAAAGTGGGTACTCCGAATGCCTGGGAGACGAGTTGGTCGCGAGATGGACGCTTTCTGATGTACACAGTTCGGACCGCAGGTGCAAAGGCCGGGTACGATCTATGGGTCGCGCCGCAGTTTGGCGATCGCAAGCCGTTTCCGTATTTGCAGACGCAATTCAACGAGTACGACGGTGCTTTCTCACCCGATGGTCACTGGGTTGCTTATAGGTCCGACGAATCTGGACGCTACGAGATCTATGTGCAGGCGTTTCCGCTTTCCGGCGCGAAGTTCCAAATTTCCACCGGCGGCGGCACCGAGCCCCAATGGCGAAAGGACGGCGCCGAGTTGTTCTACCGGTCCGCAGATTCGACCTTGATGGCCGTGCCCGTGAAATCTGGTGCAGCCTTTGAGACCGGTGTACCGAAACCGCTGTTTCGGTTTGCAACGGCTGCGGGAGGGAGTGCCTTCCACAACTACGCGGTTTCCAGTGATGGTCAACGTTTCCTGGTTGTTGCCGCGAGCGCGAGCGAAAAATCGGTGCCCATGACGGTGGTCCTCAACTGGCAGGCGGCGTTGAAAAAATGATCTACCGGTTGTCTCGCCATGCGCAAGAGGAAATCGTTCGCCGCCAAATTTCGCGCGGCTGGGTCGACGCACTCTTGGATTCTCCTGAGCAAAGAATTCAGCAGCCAAACGGAACGGAGATACTTCAGTCCCGTTTTTCCGTCCCGGATGGGAGAATGTATTTAGTGCGGGCCGTGGTGGCGACCACGAAAGAGCCCGCGGTTGTGGTCACGGTTTACCGGACCAGCAAGGTTGAGAAATACTGGAACAAGGAGAGCGCATGAAAGTTCTATATGACGCCGAAGTAGATGTGCTGAGTATCGTGCTGAGCGACTCCTTGGTGGAAGAAAGCGACGAAACAAAGCCGGGCGTTGTGTTGGATTACGACGCGGCGGGGAACGTTGTGGGAATCGAGATTCAGGACGCATCCAAGCGGCCTGGAAATCCATTGGCAGTGGAGTACGCCGTCGCTGTATAGTTGCGGCGGGCTGCGGCGTGATCTCGGGGAGGACACCTACGACGTCACGCAGGCTCGTGCCGCTTGGGAAGATCAGTCCCGGCCACTAGCGCTAGACGCAGCCGTGTGCGGAGCAATCCACAGGCATCGTGGATTGTCTGCGAATGCCACGATGTACTAGCATGTAGAATGAAGTCCCGTAACCAGATACTGCAACGCCAGATAGTGCAACGTTCGTGCCACGCGCTCTGCCCGTGCATGATACACAACGTGCTCACGACACAAAGCGCGCTCACGACACAAAACGCGGTGAGGAGATTCCCGCGTGGCCACTGAACTCATCGCCAGGCCCAGGCTGAATCCGGCGGCTGCGCGCTTCGCTCTCAAAATTAAACGATCCCGCATTCATCGCTACGGCCTTTTTGCAATGGAAGATATCCCGGCGCGCCGCCGGGTGATTGAGTATACGGGAGAGAAGGTCAGCCGTCGCGAGATGAGCCGTCGTCTGGAGGGCGATTTCACGTACATCTTCGAGTTGAATTCGTACTGGGGCATTGACGGCGGCGTCAACGGATCCGGCGCGGAGATCGTGAATCATTCGTGCGACCCGAACCTTCGCGCGCAGATTCTGCCAGACCGCATCTTCTACGTTTCCGTGCGGCCCATCAAGGCGGGTGAGGAATTGACAGTCGATTACTCCTTCGATGCCCACGAAGACCCGCACCCGTGCGGCTGTCGAGCAAAAGATTGTCGCGGCGATATGAGAAGAGAGCGCTAGGAGGCTGAATAGGCCCCGCTGGATGACTCTCGCGTGTTGACCCAGGTTGCCGCCGATGTTGCCGCGTCTGCAGCATCTCATGCTATTCTGCTGTTTTCCCTGCTTCGTTCATGCCCAGAGCCCCCATACGCACTCCTCGCATCGATTCAGAAATGGCTTGCTTCAAGATGGAGATTCGCCCGTCGAAGATCCATCGCTACGGCGTCTATGCGCTCGAGACGATTCCCGCTCGTCGCAAAGTGATCGAATACACCGGCGAGCGCCTGAATCGCAAACAGGCCAAGGACCGCGATCGCGGTAACTTCACGTATCTGTTTGCGGTCGATCCCTATTGGACGCTGGACGGCGCGGTGGGCGGCAGTGGGGCCGAAATCATTAACCACAGTTGCGAGCCGAACCTGGTAGCCCGCATCATCAAGGGGCACATCCTATATACGAGCCTGCGACAGATCCGGCGCGGTGAGGAATTGCTGATCGACTACCACTTCACGAAGGACGGCGAGAACACCAAGTGCCGCTGCGGCGCGAAAACGTGTCGCGGCATTATCGAGAAGTAGTTCCGTTCCGCGGTCTGCTTCGCCTGAAACGGCAAGACGCGAAGTTGATACCATATGAAATCTGCGGCCTTGCGCCGCTCGGAGGAGTGTTCTCACATGGATGATTGGGGCTTTGCGCAGACAGATCCCGCTCAGGAACTCGCGCGCGTTCACACGTTTTCGGTGAAGAAAATTCAGGACGGGAAGGACATCGAGTTCCTCATCACCGTCCACGAATTCTACACGCCCCGCGATCCTGCGCGGCCGTTTTTCGCGCAGGCCGACAAGCAGACCAATCAAAGCGTAGTGCCCTACACGCCCTGTGGATGGGGACAATCTCTCTATGAAGCGCTATCCCGCTGCGTGAAGGAAATCCAGCGATTCCCGTATCAGGGCTAAGCGTTCCGGTCGGACGTGGCGCACGCACTCCTGCGTGCCGCGTCGAGACTCCTCTCGACGCCTGCTGCTGTATGCAACGTCCCCGAAGTATAGACACGAGTATAGACACGAGTATCGACACCCGTGTCGATACCGCACGCTGGAGTGCGTGCGCCACATCCTTCGCGCCACGTCTCCTGAAAACACCACCCGAACGCGGTTCAGCCGAACGGCCACGGCGGCACTCCACGCTGGAAATTCGTCGTCGTTGACGGAGCGTTGTTGACTCAGTTTTGTTAAGCGCTTGTAAAATATGGATTCTTCTCGGTGGGTTGGCGGACAAGCGCTTGCGCGAAATCCCGCAACTCCCGCGAAGGTGATTGCGGGAAAGCTCGGGATACGCCTCGGGCCGAGTGCCAGAGCGATTCACTAACTCGCTGAAAAGAAAAGCGCTGCAGCTTTCGCCTCGCGCGGACCTCCAATTGCCCTCTGTTTTGGCCGTAACCCGGGAATTCGTCCCGGGGAATGCCCGGAATAGAGAGAGGGAGCCTTTGAGATGAGGAAGCGGAGCGGATACGGGATTTATTCGCGTTTCGGCGTAAGTGGCGCCATGCAGTATGCGGCGGAAAGGCAGGGCGATTGACCGTGCACGAACTTTATCAAGCAATGGAAAATACGGGGTTTGCCTTCTGGGTTCGCGAATCCGGATCGTTGTGGTCTTACCCCTTGATTCTGTCCTTCCACGCCATCGGGATGGGCATGTTAGTGGGCTTCAATTGGGCCCTGGATTTACGACTTCTCGGCGTGGCGCCGGGCGTGCCGCTCATGGCCATGGAGCGCTACCTTCCGTGGGCCTGGTGGGGCTTCTGGTTGAACGCCATTTCCGGGGTCATCCTCACGTTTGCCGATGCCACCACGAAAATGACGAGCTGGGTATTTGGCGTCAAGATGAGTTTGATCGTGGTCGCCGTGATCGTTTTAATCCAAATCAAAAAGCAGGTTTTCGTCAAGAAGACGTCCGACGGTAAGGTGCTGGCTGCACTTTCCTTAGTGCTGTGGCTTTGTGCGATTACGGCAGGACGTCTGATGGCCTACATTGGCCCGGTCAGCGGCTTGAAGAATATTACGAACTAGGGGAGCGGAGAACACCATGTGGCAGATGATTAATGAATTATCCAAATGGCTCATGACCACCCAGCTGTCGCACGACATGGCGGGCGGCTGGAAATGGGGATGGGCAACGTGCGAGACTTTGCACTTTGTCGGGCTCTGCCTTCTTCTGGGCAGCATCGGCGTGCTGGACCTGCGGATGCTCGGGTTCGCCAAGCACATTCCTCCGGGGGCCATCCACAAGTTTGTCCCGTGGGGTGTGGCCGGCTTCGTGATCAACCTGATCACGGGAGCACTGTTCTTTATTGGCGCACCGTTTCAATACGTCAAGAACATCGCGTTCCTGTTCAAGCTCATTTTCATCGCGATTGCGGGCCTGAATATTATGTATTTCTATCTGGGGGGCGTACGAAAGTCGATTGAGAATCTCGGCCCGGAAGATACGCCGCCGCTCGGTGCACGGGTGGTGTCCTGGGTTTCGATCATCGCCTGGTTTGGAGTGATCTACTGGGGACGAATGTTGCCGTTCGTTGGCAACGCCTTCTAGAACCGTCACGCCGCAACCCTGCATCATTTTGAGGCGTGTTCCAACCTCCGGCAACACGTTTTGAGCACCCGGGCGAAGGACCTCCAACCCTCGTCCGGGCGCAAAAAATCCCGTGGGTAAAAAATCTCGGGTTAAAAAATAGCGAGGAGCCTTCCCATGCCCGACATCTATCCCTTCTTCGAATGGTGCGAGAAAGGACCTCTCGGTCAGCTCGTGGCGAGTCGCGAAGTGTTTTTTCCCGGTCTGGAGACGTTCCATCTGTTCGGCCTGACGCTCCTGCTGGGCACGGTGATGGTTCTCAGCTTGCGGCTGCTGGGCGTAATGCTGGTGAACCAGCCACTTTCGGAACTGGCAACGGATCTCGCGCCCTACACAAAGTGGGGGCTCATTCTGATATTGGGGTCCGGCGTTTTCATGTTCATCGGCGTGGCGATCAAGTGCTACGGTGCGACCTCGTTTTGGATCAAGATGGCGCTGCTGGCCATCGGTCTGATTTTCCATTTCACTTACTTCCGCAAGGCCGTGCTCCGCGACGACCTCTCGCCTCGTGCCGCGAAACTGGCCGGCTGGTCCGCCATCTTCGTGTGGTTCGGCGTGGCTTCGGCAGGCCGCTCGATCGGCTTCTTCGGCTGAGCTCGTGTTTCGCGCGTCGCCTTGGGCCGTCGCGCCCCGTGCCGCGGGCCAGTAACTTTACACAACCATTACCCGTCCTTGACCGTGCCCTTACGAAGCGCTGCTATGCTGGAACGTCGGCAACTGGCGTACAGTGCACGCATCGTGCGAAAATGGGCGTCGCGGTTTTGGTCTGCGCGTCCCCTTGAGCCGATAGCGACGTGGGGCGCTTGAGTGATATAGTAGTCCGCTGTGAGTTCTGACCGGGAGTTATCTGCATCGTTGGATTTTCGCGAGGGCTTCCGGAAGGTTACTGGGAGCCGTTGAAGGAATTTTATCTATGACCTTGGCACATGTACATATCCTTTTGAATCATTTCCCCACCATCGGCATGATCGTTGGCATGGGTCTTTACATTCTTTCGCTGCTGTGGAAAAGCGACGATGTGAAGCGCGCCAGCCTTGCGGTCATCTTTGGCATATCTGCCGTTGCCATTGCCACGTTCGTCAGCGGGAGCGCGGCCTTGCAGGAAATCGCCATGCTGCCTGGAGTCTCGAAAGCCGCGGCCTCGGCGCACTTAGACGCCGCCGTGCTGGCATTCGCGCTCATGGAAATTACGGGGATGGTCGCGTGGCTTTCTCTGTGGCAATTTCGCCGCATCGGACGCATTACGAAAGGCCTACAGGCCGCCGTTCTGGTGTTCGGCTTGATCACGCTCGGTGCGATGTCCAATGCCGCGACGATTGGCGGCGAAATTCGCCATCCTGAGATTTTGACTGCTGCCGATACTGCCGCCGAACACGGCGCTGGTCCCGCACGCGGCATCATCAATGGCGAGGAGCTCGGTAAGTTTGTCGTGGGCCAGCCCTGGATGTGGCCCACTTGTGAGACCTTGCACTTCGTTGGCCTCAGCCTTTTGCTCGGCGTGGTGCTCGCCGT
Organism: uncultured Acidobacteriia bacterium; assembly: GCA_903892565.1. Classification (GTDB taxonomy): domain Bacteria; phylum Acidobacteriota; class Terriglobia; order Bryobacterales; family Bryobacteraceae; genus Palsa-187. The sequence continues at coordinate 7,049 of CAITIX010000029.1, read as the reverse complement.
GGATCTCCGCATGCTCGGCTTTATGAAGAGTGTGCCCTTTAGTACGTTGCATCGCTTGATGCCCTGGGCGATTCTTGGTTTCGGCATCAATACGCTCACCGGGATGCTGTTCTTCATCGGCGCGGCGGAGCAATACACCACGAACGGCACGTTCCAGTGGAAGATCGTTTTGATTCTGCTGGCGGCGGCCAACGGACTGTACTTCACGGTCATCGACGAGACATGGGTGCTCGGTTCCGATGATGAAGCGCCGATGACAGCCAAAGTGATGGCGGCGTCGGCCATGTTCTTGTGGGTGGCGGTTCTGTTCTGCGGCAGCATGTTGCCCTTCCTGGGGAACGCCTTTTAAGCGGCCGGGTTGGCATAGTGTTGTGGCATAGTTCTTTCGCGATTATTTTGGTTCGAGGTGCAGCATGTTGGGATTAATCGTTTTGGGCGCGGTAATGACAGTGACGATCGTGTTCGCCGTGGTGGCGTTCTTCATCGATCGAAGCGAAGCGGCTTTGGAGCAAAAAGAAGGCAAGTAGCGCTCAGCTGGAATTGAGATTTTGTTGAGAAGGCGGCTAGACATATCATGATGGATTTTTTAAACGCTCTGGAAAACATGCAGTTCAGCATTTGGGTGCGCGAGTCCGGTACCATTTGGGCTTTTCCCATGTTCCTTTTTCTGCACACGCTCGGCATGTCGATCGTGGCGGGCGGTGCGGCGATCACGTCGCTCGCGTTGCTCGGCTTTTGGCCGCGCGCGACATTGAAGCCGATGGAGAAAATGATCCCCATGATGTGGGCGGCCTTTGCGCTCAATGCCGTCACCGGTACGGTTCTCCTGGTGGCCGACGCGACGACCAAGCTGACGAATCCCGACTTTGGCGTGAAGATGATCTTCGTCTTCGCCGGAACGTACTTCTTTTACAAAATGAGCACGGACGTCTTCACGGATCCTGCGCTGGAAAGCGGTCCTGTCCCGGCCAAAGCAAAAACCTTGGCATGGGCTTCGCTTATCTGCTGGTTTGGCGCGATTGTCGCCGGACGTTTGTTGGCCTACCTCGGACCCGTCTCCGGTTTGCAGGGCATCACGAATAAGTAAGGTTGAGAACTCCCGCGCGAGTTCGGTCGGCCTTATTGGGCTTTTGCCAGTTCAAATCGATAATCGACTTTTTTGAACGGCACGGGCATGTCCCATTCCCGAGCGAGTTCCTGTGAATCGCACTCGGGAAGCGTCAGCACCAGTGACGACCTCACGCCGAACGCGACGTCGTTATCCAAATGCTCGTCGCCCTCTGGAAATAGCTCCGTGACCAGCGTGCGATGCCCCTCCGCACCGATGCGGAAATGAAAATGCGCAGGACGCCAAATGTTGCGATGCGTCGCCGTCAGCATCTGCCCTCCAGGACCATCCATGGGCGCCGTGTATCCCAGCGGACGAATGGTCTTCAGCACGAATTGCCCGTCTTCATTCGTACGTAAACGGCAACGCAGCCGACTTGCGCCCTTCAGTTCTGGCCGCTGCAAATCGTACAAACCGTCAACGTCCGTTTGCCACGCGTCTACATATGCACCGGCAACGGGTTCCCCGCCGCCGGAAACCACGCTTCCGATAAACAATACGGGATCTCCCGGCAGAACGCCGTCAGGAGTCGCTCGTAAGTCCACGATATGGGAGGGCGCCAGCGGCAATCCATCTTCGAAAAATGGGCCCAGTTGGCTGAATGCGGTCTCGCCCTTACCGCCCGCGCCATTCATCATGTCGACCACGGCAGAGAGCCCCAGTACATCGGAGAACATGATGAATTCGTTCCGCCGTGTGTCGGAGATCTTCCCGGCGCGCAGCATCGCATCCATCGCGAAGGCCCATTCTTCCGGCCGCAGTTGGACCTCGCGAGCGTAGTTATGGAGATAGCGCACCAGCGTGCAAAGAAGTTCTTTTAAACGCGGATCGGGAGTTTTGTCGAACACCCGAGTCAGCGCTTCGGTGACATTCTCCGGCGAGAGATTGCGCATGCGTTGTGTCTCCTCTATGCCGCGCGCGCGGGCGGCCGTCCCGCACGAATGCGACGTGGTGCTTTAGAACTTCCACCCCGCCGGAGCCGGCATCTGAATGGCATTGCGGCTCGCCAGGATGGGGCCCGCATGCTCTTTCACCACGGCCTGATGCGCCGGATGAACCTGATACGCCTGCCAGTCTTCCTGGTTTTCAAACAGCGCAGCCAGCGCCCAGTCTGCGTTGCCGTCGCGGAACTTCATGTCCGCGCCCAGTTGCAGGGCTTTCAATCCAGGGATCGCGGCGGGCAATTGGGCCATGGCCGCCTCTAGCGCGTCCACCTGCGCCTTGGTGGTTCCTTCTTTCCATTTGAAAAGTACGATGTGCAGAATCATGAGTGCGAATTTTCCTTGTGCGCCCGTTTCGATTACCGATGATGGAAACGGGCTCTCCCTAGTGTAATCGTTCATCTCATTTCTGGCCACAGCGTTGTCCTCAACCTGCTTTGTCCTCAACGTGCTTCGTTCCGGCCGGGCCTGCGTGCGATAATCAACCCATGCGGAAACTACTCCTGATGGGCCTACTCGCGCTGCCCGTTTTCGCCGGGGATCTGACGAAGCTGAAGTTCGTGGTGACGAACATGGCCGGCAAGCCGGTAGATCGCGCGGACGTGATCGTGAAGTTTGTGGAAGGCCGCTCGCTGGCGAAGTTGGGGAAGAAGATCCGCACCAGTTGGGAGGTCCACACCACGCAGGAGGGCACGGCCGACGTGCCCGAGATCCCCAAGGGCAAAATCCTGATTCAGGTCATCGCCAAGAACTATCAGACCTTCGGTCAGACGTACGACGTCATGGACGACGAAAAGACGATCGAAGTCCTGCTCAGTCCGCCGCAGCAACAGTATACGGCGCACTAGAACATTTTCGTCGTTATAGAGAAGCGGGCCGACGAATGGTACAACCCCGCGCGTCAGTGCGGGGTTACAGTTGCCGGCGCAACAGCGTGGATGTACCCGCGGCCTCACGCCCCTCGTGCGATGGAAGCCGGCTCTTAGCGCGCGCCGTAGACCGGTGCGAACGCAATGAGCGCCACGCCGATTCCATAGAGACAGAATCCGCCCCAGACGAGCGGCATCGTGGAAGTTGCAACCGCGCTAAATTCTTTCCACACGAAGACGCCTAACAGGATCGCCAGGAGCGGCGCTGCCTGCGCCAGTCCGGTCACCAGGTCAGGCCCGACCAGTTTAGCCGCCAGCGTCCCCGTCACAACATAATAGGCCAACGTCGAGGCGCCGAAGAGCAGCCCTCCCAGGATTCCCAGAAGGTGGTTTTTGCCCTTGGCGCGAAAATACTCCGCGATGCTGGTGGACGTCCCCGCCACAGGGAAGGCCAGCATAAATGGCATGAATATGAGGGTTGATCCAAAGATGCCGCAAGTAAACAAAAGGACCAATCCATACGGACTAATTCCGTTCTCGCCGAGACGGGCCAAATCCGCAACGCGGGGCGAAAATCCAAGAACGATTCCGGCTATAACGGACAGGATCAGCGCCGAGCCCGCTCCGGCCGAGCGAGCCCTCCGTTTGGAAGACTTCACGCGCGGGTCCGCCAGGAATGCCTTTTTCGCCGCTTCCGCCACGGCGCTGGCATTGCGGAAATAGGCGATCGCCACCACCGCAATGGCCACAATCAGCAGCACCTCGCCACCAAACAGCAGCACGGCGTTCATATGGAGATCGGCAATGTAATCCCACGTGGCCATAATCACCAGGGCGATGCCCCATGCGGCGGGGATGCATAACGCGATTCCACCAACGGAAACGCCAGCCATTAAAAGGAGGTTGCCGATGTTGAACGCCACGCCAGCGGCGAATGCGTAAGCCATCTGCCGATATCCAGTAATCAGCAGATTGTCTGAAAACGTCAGCTCATTGGAACGCAGGCTGCCCAACGTGAATGCGGCGATCGCTCCGAAAATCAGAGCGCCCAAGGAAAAATCGAGGTAATAGAGTTCGTAACGGTAGGGTTTTGCTGCTTTGAACGTGCTGGTCCACAGGCCCGCGCACACAAAAGCGAGGATCATGAGCAACAACCCGGATTCAAACGTAGCCGGAAGAATCATAGCGAAGCACTCTCTGTGCCGGGCGACACCGGCAAATTCTAAGTGATTATACCTATTTGGAGAACCAGCTGTTGGTTTTGCAGAATCGGCGGTTTAGTGCCCGGCCGGCGTCTTCGTGGGCTCGGCCTTCAGCGGAAACTGCGCGCCTTGCGGAATTGGAACTAACATCTGTTCTTTCCGATAAATTAGCGTCGAAGTGTTGTAACTGGCGATCTCAAATCCGTGGCCGTGGGTGATGGCGTCGGTCGGGCAAGACTCCACGCAATAGGCGCAGAAGATGCAGCGGCTATAGTCGATGTTGTACGTCTTGGCGTAACGCTCGCCGCCGCTGATGCGGAGTTCGCCGGTATTTTCCGCGGCTTCAATGTAAATACACTGCGCCGGGCATGCAGCCGCGCACAGGAAGCAGGCGACGCATTTCTCCAGGCCATTCTCATCGCGCTGCAGTTCGTGGACGCCGCGATAGCGTTCCTGGAATATCGCGGGAGCGTCGGGGTAATCTTCCGTGATCGTCGGATTCAGCATCTCGCCGAAGGTGATGCCCATACCTTTGACGATGGCAGCGGCGCCGTTAAATACGTCCGAAATCTTATTGGCCATGGCTACCCTTCAGCTTAGCAGGTTGACGAAAAGCCGCACAAATGGTCTGCACGCCGCCCGGCTCCGCTCGCGCTATGCTCCAATAAACAATTGCCTTCGCTCGCCACAACTTCCGCTTCTCAACCCGCGCCGTGGAGCGTCCGCCAGACTGCGCTCTTTTTCGCCGGCCTGTTTGCGATTCTGCTTGCCTCGCGACTGTGCCACATCGATATTTTGTGGGCCGACGAAGACTATCACCAGGCTGCCGCTCTGCAGGTCCTGCACGGGAAAACGCTCTATCGCGACCTTTGGTACGACAAGCCTCCGTTGAACGTCGCGGCCTATTTGCTTTTCGGCGCAGCCGGAGGAGCCGTCCTGCGGATCGCCTCGGCCGTCTATGCCCTGCTGGTTTGCGCGAGCGCTTTCGCGTTTGCCCGGCGCCTGTGGACCGAACGGGAAGGGCGCATCGCGGCGGCGCTTGCGGCGTTCTTCCTGATCTTCTATTTTCCGGCGGCGACCATCACGCTGGAGCCGGACACGCTCCTGATTCTGCCGCATTTGTGGGCCGTGTATTTCGCCTGGCAAAAACGCTTCTTTGCGGCAGGAGTGATCGCCGGAATCGCGATGCTGTGCAACGTCAAGGCAGTCTTCGTACTGGCCGCGTGCGCCGTGCTCAGCCTGAGCGGTGGAGTGATCGCGCTGTTGTGTCTAGCCTTCGGATTTACGATCCCCCATGCAGCGGGGTTGGCATGGCTTCAATGGCACGGGGCGCTTGCGGGATATATGGAACAAGTCTGGCGCTGGGGATTCCTGTACGCGGGATCGGCCAGCGGCCTAGGCGCCGCCTTGCAAAGCGGAGCACTCAAGGCAGGGAACTGGGCGGCGTTTCATGCGGTGCTGGTTCTGGCTGCGGCGTGGTGCTGCTGGAAAGACCGCGAGCGCCGCGTGCTGTGGATCTCGTGGATCGCCCTTTCTTTCGCTAGCGCCACTGTTGGCTGGCGCTTTCTGCCGCGCTATCTCGATCAGCTCCTGCCGCCGTTGATCATTGCCGCATCCCGAGGAGTCGCGCTCGTGATGATACAGAAACGCCGCGTGTTGCAGGCAATTCTGGCCGTGGCGCTGCTCTTTCCGGCCCTTCGCTTTGGACCGCGTTACGTCATCCTCGCGTCTGAAATCTTTCGCGGATCGCCGCATGCGTGGACCGATACCGCGATGGATCGCGACAGCCGCGCGGCGTCCCAGATCATTTCCGCCATCGCGCCCAAAGATGCCACGCTCTTCGTTTGGGGATATCGTCCAAATTTGTTTGTCTATACAAAACTGACTGCGGCCTCTAAATTTTGGGACTCGCAGCCATTAACCGGTGTTCCGGCAGACCGGCACCTATCGAGCGATTACACCGTCGCCCCGGATTGGGCAAAGGCGAATCGCGAGGAACTGGTGCGTTCGCATCCAGACTTTATTGCCGATGGGTTGAGTCTCTATAATCCAAGACTGAATATGCGCCAGTATCCGGATCTCGCGGAGTGGCTGGCGGGGTATTGCGAAATCGCACGTACATCGGGAACCGTGATTTATCGGCGTTGCCGATAGCGCCTACTCGTGCGATTCGTGCTGCTGGTTTTTCACAAACGCGAGAATATCGAAGCGCTTGATTTCGCGCCCGGGGAAGAAGCTGTTCACGGCGTCCTGTTCTTCGGCGAAAACCTCGAACACGGTGTGCAGTCGCGTCAGCGCGAGCAACTCCACGTTGCGTCGATTGAGGCGCATCAGTTTCAACGCGCCGCCCGCTTTCTTCAACTGCGTGTAGCCAATCACTAAGCCGCCCAGGCCCGTGGAATCGATGTATTCCACGTGTGTCAGATCCAGGATGATCTTCGTCTTGCCGGCTGCGATCAGTTCCGTGATTTTCTCGCGCATGGGATTCGACTCGCCCGCCGTTAGACGGCCTTTGATCGCAAGGATGGCAATTCCTTCGCGTTCGCGCTCAGTAATCTCAAAGGCCATAGTTCCAGTGTATCCGAGCCGAATCCCGTCGTTGATAAGGTGTCAACAAGCCGCCTCAAAAAGGCCCTATTTCTCGAACTTGCTGAAGTCCAGGTAATCGCCGGAGCAGGAAATTTCGCCCAGCTCCCACTTCGGCCGCAGTTCGTAGAAGAACGTGGAGGTCCAGGGCTTCGCCAGCGACTTGGGATCTTCAATCTTAAAGTCGACCTGCATGTGGTCGAAGTCCACGCGGCGGAAGCGCTCGGTGACCTTGAGGTCCGTGCTGTGCTGGTGGCCCAGGCGATCGAGCCACGTGCGATCGTTCATGCCCACCGTCTCGACGACGAACGTCGTGTCGCCGTCCCAGTGGGCCACGGACGTG
>CAITIX010000028.1 GCA_903892565.1 uncultured Acidobacteriia bacterium | reverse complement strand
GTCCGCTACCGACGTGGAGAAGGGTAGAAAACTTGCGCGAGAATGTGCCGCCCAGGGCTACAAGGGCTGTTGACGCCGCGCGCTTGGCATTTAGCTCATCCGGAAAGCGCGAACCTCAGTGTGCTTGGTGTACAAGCGGTCCCGTCGGCCTTTGAACTACGCGGCAAATTGAACGTCGTTATCAAGGGAAAGGAGCACCATGAATTCACGGTTCACCGAACGGGTAGATCAGATCTTGCAGAGGACCGCAAGTCGGACCGGCGGGGCGCTCGGCGTCATCGCCATGGCAACTGACCGAAACACCAATTTCTACTAAGGCGCAGCTGGCGTCCGCGAACTGGGGCAGGCGGCGCCAATGTGCACCGATCTCGTGGCGTTTTGGCCTCCTGCACGAAAGCGATTACCGGCGTTGCGGTAATGCAGTTGATCGAAGAGGGGCGAGTATCACTCAACGATGCCGCCCGAAAATATCTCCCGGAAATCGCCCATCTGCAGATTCTCGATGGTTTCGACGCCGCGAGAGAACCGTTATTACGGAAACCTGAGCATGACCTCACGATCGATCAGTTGATGCTCCACACGGCCGGTTTTGGTTGCGATTTTTTCGGCGCCAATCTGAAAAAATATCGCGAATTGGGCCGCATTCCCTCTTCGCTGGGGGCGACTCGCGCGGGCGTGGTCGATGTGCTGATCCATGAACCTGGCGAGCGCTGGACGTACGGCTCCAGTATCGAGTGGCTGGGCTTGATCGTTGAAGTGATCTGCGGAAAGCGACTTGGCGAGGTACTAGCCGAACGCGTCTTCGCGCCACTAGGGATGGAGGACATCGGTTTCACGATGACGCCATCAATGCGCGCACGTCCCGCCGCTATCCATCCGCGTGCAGCCGACGGTCAGCTCCCCCCCCAACCGGATTTGGTATTGCCGCAACCGCCAGAGCTTGGACGCGGTGGTGCGGCGGTATATGGAAATGTCGGCGGCTACACGAAATTCGTCCGGATGATCCTCAACGACGGCGCCGGACCCTGTGGACGCGTCCTCCAGCCGAAGACCGTTCAACAGCTTGTACGGAATTGTCCCGGGACGCTCAAGAGTGCTGGCTGGGTGACGGCGAATGCCGGCTATAGTAACAGTGGAGAATTCTTTTCCGGCGTCTCGAAGCTCTGGGCTTATACTTTTCAAGTGGTCGCTGATGACGTGTGTACCGGGCGTCCTGCGGGATCATTGAGCTGGGCCGAACTCGCTAATACGTTTTCCTGGATAGACCGTAAAAATGGCCTCGGCGGTATGTGGGCAACGCAGATTCTGCCATTCCAGGATATTGGATCCTACCCGGGCTTCGTCGAATTCGAGACGATGGTATATCGCCCCACTCGCTCGTGCGCCGTCGATGCATTGCAGGAACTTTAGAGACCGAGAGGTGGCGAAGCCCAATAAATCGCCAATGCCAGGCGGGCACATGATAAAGCCGTGTCGGGCTTAGATATGACACTGTCTCGACGGTTCGCTCAGTGGCCTCATTACCTCCGCTTTTCACAAAGTGGACTGAACCGTAGTGCCGCAGCACCACATCCGCGCGTTACAGCGCGGCGTTACGATATTTCGTAGGTGATCAGTTTACGCCTGAACGCCTTCTTGTTCCCTTGGATCCGTCCGCCTTTACGCGATGCCCATATGCAGGCTACGCAGTTAGCGGAGAACTAGGCGAACCGGCACCGATTTTGGTCCGGAAACGAACTCGGAATGAATCAGTTTGACTTCGCCGGTTAGTTC
>CAITIX010000027.1 GCA_903892565.1 uncultured Acidobacteriia bacterium | reverse complement strand
GCCGCGTGGATGTCTTCTTAATCGCGATTTTCCTGGGCCCAACGCAGGTGGGCTACTACGGCATCAGCATTATGATCATGGACTTCGCGGTTCTCCTGGCCGACAAGGGAGTCTCCCAGGTTTTGTCGCCGCACCTGCTGAAAGAGTATGGCCGGACCGGATCGCACTCTGACGTCGCCACCTACTATGAAATGCCCGTCCGTCTGGTCTGCTATGTGCTGCCTCCGCTGCTGGCCATCGGCACGTTGGTGATCGGCCCGCTGGTTCACTTATTATTGCCGCAATATGCCGCGGGAATTCCTTCCGCCGAGATCACTCTCTGGTGTGTGATGTTTGTGGCGCTGCATTTCAGTGTGCATGCCTTCTTCGTGGCGTCAGACATGGTGAAGAAGATTATCAAGCTGCAGACCGCTACTCTGTTTGTCGCGCTCTTCCTGCAAGCTGCCTGCTTGAAGTTGGGCTACGGAATTATGGGAGCGGCATGGTGCACGCTGGCAGTTTCGGCCGGATGGGCCGCCCTGGAGCTGTTTGTCGCGCGCCGGGCTTGCGGTCATTCGGTCCCGGAAACGATGAGCTTCATCTCCGTGGTCTATATGCCGATCGTCGCCTGTTTCACCTTGCGCCACTTGGTGGATATCTTTGCCGTAGATGCGACTCAGCCGTTTTTGCCTGTGTTGCGCGCCGGTTCTCTCTTACTTTGCTATCTGCCGGTATTTTTCCTTTACGAGAATAAGTTCTCGATGCTGAGAACCGTGAGGCAAGCCGTTTGAACCGTATGCTGAATCCATTTGCCATTCCGCTTGAACCGAACCAGACTCCAGGCATGGACCTGGTCGGAGGAAAAGGCTACAACCTGCTCCAGTTGCTGGGCGCGGGGATGCCGGTTCCCGGTGGGTTCGTCATCACCACGGCGGCCTCTCGCGCCTGGGTTGCGGCGGGAAGAACATGGCCTCCCCAGCTTTCGAGCGAAATTCAGAAATCCTACGAACAACTCGGCGCCGAGTGCCTAGTGGCCGTGCGCTCGTCCGGCACCGCGGAAGATCTCGAGGGAGCCAGCTTCGCCGGTGGACACGAAACCATCCTGAACGTTTCCGATTGGAACGATCTGCAACCGGCCATCGAAACGTGCTGGGCATCACTCGATGGCGAACGCGTTCGCGACTATCGCTCGAAGATGGGCGTCGGCGAAGATGGGCTCGCGATTGCCGTCGTCATCCAGTACATGGTGCGTGCTCGCGTTTCTGGCGTGGTATTCACCGCCGAGCCGGTCTCGGGAGATGCGGAAACGATCGCGCTCGATGCGTGCGCCGGGTTGGGAGAAGGCCTTGTCTCCGGGCAAGTCACTCCGGAACACTTTGAATTGCGCCGCAAAGATTTGTCCGTGGTGAAGGTGCAGAATAAGGCGGGACATCTTTCGAAAAAAGAGGTCCGCGAGATTGCCCGATCCGCACTCGGGATTGAGCGGCACTTCGGCTGCCCGCAGGATATCGAATGGTCCATCGATCAGGCCGGCTGCTTGCGTATTCTGCAAGCCCGCCCGATTACGACCGGCAGCGCGGTGCGCTGGGAGAATTCCACAGAAGGAGCAATTTGGGTCCGTCGCGGAGCGGGTGGGTTGGCGGAATATCTTCCGACAGCCGTCACTCCGCTGTATGCCACGGCGCAGCTTCCTCGAATCATGGAACTCCATGAGGTGTTGTGCGAAGAGATGGGAGTCGCAACTCCCCGCCCCAGCATGGCGCTGATCAACGGCCATTTTTATTCCCGCCAGGATTACAAACTGGGATGGAGCGCACTTCGGCTTCCTCTCAGCTACTGGCGCGCGGGCCGCGGAGCGGCGCGTACATGGCGCAAGGCCGTCCCCTTCCAAACAGCCGCGCTCGAAACTCTGAAGGAATTCGATTGCGCCACTGCAACCGATACCGCACTGGTGATGTACATCAACCAGGTTCTGGATTTCAACGCCGGAGCCTGGGATCACGCGGCCCGTGCGGCGCGCGCGTGGGAAGTCGGGGAGCCGTTCTTTAAACGTATTTTCGAGTCGTTCGTGAAAGAACACACCGGTGGCGACGCCGTCACATTCCTGCGCGGCTTTGAGAGCCAGACGCTGGCATCGGAGCAGGCGCTGATCGATTTGGTGGAAGCCGCGAAACTTTCGCCGGACGTCAGCAAGATCGTGCGGCTCTTCTCCGGTCAGGAAGCGCTCGCAAATTTGCAGGCCTGCAAAGAAGGACGGGAATGGCTCAGGGGGCTCAGCGATTATTGCAGCCGCTACGGGCACGTCACGTCGAATCAGGATTACTATTGCGCATCCCCCGCCGATGACGCCGGCAAAGTGCTGGAGACCGTTCGCACGCGCATGGATTTGAAAACGTCGAATCCCATGCAACGCCAGTTGGAAGTGACCGCGCAGCGCAAACGCGCCGAAGCGGAAACGTTGCAGAAGCTCGCGTCCTCTCCCCTGCGCCGCCGCGTATTCGAATGGGCCTTGGACTGGGCGCAGGAAGGCGCATCGATTCGCGAAGACGTATTCTTCTTTGCGTTCGTGGGCTGGCCGCTGGCGCGCCGGGCGATTTTAGAAATGGGGAAACGGCTGACGGAACGCGGAATCATCGACGTGGCCGAAGACGTATGCTTCCTGACCTGGGTGGAGTTCATCGAGTCTGGTTCGCGACGCGCGTCCACCGGATATCAGCGCATTGTAGCGGAGCGCCGCGCGGACTTTGCCGCACAGGCGAATCTTGCACCTCCGCCGATGGTTCCGGTCGGTGGTCCTCCCACCACTGCGGCCAGCCGCATCAAGGCAGTGGTGAAGAAGGCGATCACGGGTTCCTCGCGACGCGCTTCGAAAGATGAGTTGTACGGATCCGCGGTCAGTCCAGGGCGTGTCACCGGCCCTGCTCGCCTGCTCGCTTCGGCAGCGGACGTCGGGCGGTTGCAGGCTGGGGACATCGTGGTCACCCGCGCCGCGACGCCGGATTGGACTCCTACATTTTCGATCGCCGCAGGCCTGGTTACCGATACCGGCGGCCCCTTGAGCCACTGCAGCATCGTGGCCCGCGAGTTCGGCATTCCCGCCGTAATGGGCGTCCCCACGGCGACACAACGGATTTTAGAAGGACAAATCATAACGATCGATGGCGCGCAGGGCAGTGTTTTCCTGCACGCCCTACCGGAGGCGGTTTAGCGCATGACAATGAATAAATTCGGTAATTTTGAACGTGGTGCCGCAATCATTTCGCTTGACACCGAGCAGCTCTGGGGTCACCTTGATCTGCTCAGCCCGCAACAGTTTGAAGCACGGTTCCCCAATGCGCCGGAGTTCCACGATCGCCTTCTCAACCTGCTTTCGGGCGAAGGCATCAGCGCGACCTGGACGTTGGTCGGAGCTCTGACCCTGCCCGGGACCAGAGGTCCCGCGGACCCGCGGTTTGCGAATACGCCGCGCTATTGGGCCGAAAAGATTGCGGCCGGGAACG
>CAITIX010000026.1 GCA_903892565.1 uncultured Acidobacteriia bacterium | reverse complement strand
CGACACGAAAGACCTCTACCCGAACGATTTATCCACCGGCCAGCGCCGCGCCGTCGCCATCGCCCGCGCGCTCGCGTTTCAGCCGGAATGCATCCTCTACGACGAACCCACGACGATGGTCGATCCCATCATGAGCGAGCAAGTGGGCGACCTCATGCTGAAGCTCAAGACGCAACTCGGACTCACCAGCGTCGTCGTCACGCACGATTTGGATCTCATGCGCAAGGTCGCCGATAACGTCGTCGTCCTGCAAGGCGGCCACGCGATCTACTTCGGCCCTGTTTCTGGGCTTGAGCAATCCACACATCCGCACATCCTGGAATTTTTGGCGATGGACCGCGTGTAGCGATCATTCTTTCGGCAACTCTGCGAGTTTTATCAGGTGTGATTGCAGCCCGATTTTAAGTGGACGATTTCCATGCACGGGGACGGAAATACGGACCGCTTTGCCGTCTTTGATGAAGATGTGGTGGCTGCCTTGAATGCGCTCAAGGATCCATCCGTTGCGCTCTAGCAAGCGCATGAATTCCTTGCCCGAAAGAGCTTTCAAACGGCGATTTCCAGAATTTGACCTTCAGGATCATCCAGCGGTTCATCGACGGGAACAGCAAGGCATCCCGTAATCGCTTCACGAAGATTCGCAAGCAACTCATCCATCGTGTCGCCCTGCGTTGCGCACCCAGGTATGGAGGGGACCTCCGCCCAGAAGCCGCCTTCTTCCGCTTTATGAACGATCGCCTGAATCGTCATGACTCAGCCCCATTATAACGGGTGACCAAGCCCCCCTCACCGCTTGTACCCGATCTTCCGCAAGAAGCCCTGCCGCCATTCGCGATCGTTCTGCGACTCGATGCCCTTCGGACTCGCGCCATCGATCACGCCCAGAATCCCTCGCCCCTGTTCGGTTTCCGCGATGATCACTTCCACCGGATTCGCCGTCGCGCAGTAGATATTGCACAGCTCCGGAATCTCGCGAATCCGATTGAGCACATTGATCGGATACCCCTCACGCATGGAAATGTAGAACGTGTGCCCAGCCGCGACGGCCTGCGCGTTCTCCGTGGCATTCGCTTCGAGCTCGGGATCGTTCCCCTCCACGCGAATCAGGCACGCGCCGCTGGCCTCGCAAAACGCGATGCCGAACTTCATCTGCGGCACGGTGTTGACGATGGCTTCGTATAAATCCTCCACCGTCTTGATGAAGTGGCTCTGCCCGACAATGATGTTCCCCTCGGCGGGGATTTCCAGACGAATCGTTTTGAGTTCCATTTCCTCTCACTATAATCGACGGTCAGACGGAGCACGTTGGCATGTGGGCAGTGGGCACGGCTGGTCCGCCGATTTGTCCCGTATACGGGACACGTGTTTCCTGAGGCGCTAGCGGCCCTAGGAGCGCACGCCGCAATTTTCAGCACCCTACCCCTTAACCAGGGCCTTGCGAGGGCTCCTATTTTCAACGAATTGATTTTCGGAGAGTTGCCGAACGCGCGGGAGACGATTTGGCACGTGGTGTTTTGCGAGGCAGTTTGGTCTTGTGAGCAGCGTTTTTCGAAATCCCCGCCCTCACGGGTCGGGTTATAACCCCGTGGCGTCAGCCTGGGGATTTCGTCGGATAGCCGACAGACCGCGACATCCCCGGCGCTGGACCGCTCCCTCTGGTCGCGGCTCGGGTCCGATCTTGTTTGCACCCGCCCGACGTGAAAACAACTGCGGACAGGAGCCGCGCCCACAGGGAGCGGTTCAGCCTCCGAGTTTTCACGGACTCGCTCGGCACCGTTGACCCTGTCGCTATATTCCCACTAGCGCCTGGGGATTGTTTTGAGGTCGATTTTCTCTCACTATAATGGAGCGAGTCCAACAGGTTTTGCAGGCCAGCGGACAGATGATACGCCATGAACTACAAACGCGGCATGACTCGAGCCTACGTTATCGCTTCGGCACTGTGGGTCGCATTTGCGCTCTATCGCCCTGTGCTGCAGCGCGACCGGAACATAGCGCGCGAGCACCGCGTTAGTGCAGCGAATTATTACTCGTGCGTCAACCGCTCGATTGGGGATAGGGAGTGGACGGAGAAGAGAAGGCTTGTCGGCGAGTGGCTTTGCCAGCAAGAACAGGGCGAGGCGGACAAGACAGCGATCGCTGCTGCCACCGCGAACATGGAGTACTCCTCCAATAGCGGACTACTTCTACTGGCGTTGGAGTGCGTGGCTCCACCTGTCATTGCGTACTTCGTCTTCTTTGGCTTTTATCGGGTTATTCGCTGGGTCCTCGATGGGTTTAAGCAAGCGTCCTGACTAACCTTGACGCGCCATTGGTCACGCGCCATAATACCGGCATGGAAGACTCTCTGAACGCGCAAGCCAAGAGACTAAAGAAGGAAGTTAGTCTTCACCTCCATGCGCTGATCGATACCAACCATGAATGGGTGTCGGAGGAGATGGACGCCAAGCCTGGCGGCATCGACCTTAGAGAGGGCATGGCTGCGCTTCATAAGGGTTTGCCGTCGCCTGACGCGGCTAAGAAGGTCACGACTAAGAAGATTACGCGTGGGAACCCGAGGCGCAGGACTCGCTAACGCGCCGTCTCACTATAATGGTTCGTGCCGTCTCGTCATCACCCTCCGCACAAACGCCCACACGGAAAGTCCAAATCCACGTCTAAATCCAAGGGACCTCCGCTTATCGAAGGCCGCGTCAGCATTCATCGCGACGGCTTCGGCTTCGTGATCCCCGACAAGCCCGTGCCCGGCATGGTCGGCGATATTTTTCTCCCCAGGGAAGAGGCTGAGCGCGCCATGCACGGTGATCGCGTGGCTGTCCGCATTCAGCGCCTGGATGGCGATGGCAAGACGGAAGGCAAGATCGTCGAGATCAAGCGCCGCGCGCACCCAACGGTCGTCGGCGAGTTCCGCATCCGCCGCAAGGCGGCTTTCGTCGTGCCGCACGACGCGCGCCTGCGCCAGTGGATCGAAATCCCCGAGGACATGGCGATCCCGAAAGCCGGGAAGGCCGTCAACCGAGTAGGCGACCACATCAATGAGAGCGTCGCGGCCATCCGCAACATCGAAGACATGGAAGGCATGATCGTCAACGCCGAGATCCTCGACTTTGGCGGGTTGGATCAAGATGCCGGAGAGCGGCCTATCGGGCGCGTGATCGAAATCCTGGGCAAGCCCGACGATTTCGGCATCGACGTGGAAATCCTGATCCGCTCGCACCACATCCCGCACCGTTTTCCAGAGGATGTTCTCGAACAAGCGCAGAATATTCCGCACGTCATTCCCGCCGAAGAGATCGCCAAGCGCACGGATTTCCGTGAGCTCGCAATCGTCACGATTGACGGCGAAACGGCGCGTGATTTTGACGACGCCGTGCGCGTGGAACGCCTCCCCAACGGCAACTGGGCCTTGCAGGTGCACATTGCCGACGTCAGTTACTACGTGCGCCCCGGCAGCCCTATCGATCGCGAAGCGCGCCTGCGCGGGACGAGCGTTTACTTCCCGGATCGGGCCGTGCCCATGCTGCCCGTGGAGCTTTCGACGGACCAATGCTCCCTGCGCCCGAACGAAGACCGCCTGGTGATGAGCGCGCTGCTGGAGATCGACCCGCGCGGCGAAGTGGTGGGCCAGAAGTTCATGCGCGGCGTGATCCGCAGTGCCGAGCGCATGACGTACACGGCCGTTCACGGCATCTTAGAGGGTGACGTTTCGCTGCGCGAGCGCTACGCGCCGCTCGTTTCCGAGTTCGAAGCGATGCACGATTTGGCGAAGATCCTGAATCGCAAGCGCGTGCGTCGAGGGTCCATCGATTTTGACTTGCCGGAGCCGCTGCTGGAGTTCGACGCGGCGGGCGAAATGACGGGCATCACGCGCGCGCCGCGCAACGACGCGCATCGCTTGATCGAAGAGTTCATGCTGGCCGCAAATGAAGCCGTTGCCGCGCACCTGGAAGCCATTGGCCCGTCCATCTTCCGCATCCATGAGCGCCCGGATCCGAAACGCGTGATGGATTTCGAAGACATCGCCGCGCAGTTCGGCTACTCGCTCACCGCAGGCCCCGCGCCCGTAAAGAAGTTCCGCGAAACGCGTGGCGGGCAAGGCCGCTTGCGCGATAAACGTTTCGGAGAGAAGACGATTGCCGTCGACAATCCGAACATTACTTCGCGTTCTTATCAAAAGCTGGTTGCCAAGCTCGAAGGCAAACCCGAAGAACGCATTCTCAGCTATCTGATGCTGCGTTCACTGCGGCAGGCGCGTTATAGCGATAACAACGTGGGCCACTTCGCGCTCGCCGCGACCAGCTATACGCACTTCACATCGCCGATTCGCCGCTATCCGGATTTGATTGTGCATCGACTGCTCGGGGCGCATCTGGATCACCGCTCGTACGACGCCGATCTGCACGCCATTGCGAATCAATCGTCCGAAACCGAGCGCCGCGCGTCGGAGGCCGAGCGCGAGCTTGTGGAATGGAAGCGCGTGAAGTTCATGCTCGACAAAGTGGGCGACGAATTCTCCGCGATGATCATTTCCACCACGCGCTTCGGATTCTTTGTCGAGCTCGAAGAGCTGTACATCGAAGGCCTGGTGCCGATCGATACTCTACCGGGAGATCAATTCGCGTTCCACGAAAACACGCGCCAGATCATCGGCAAACGCCATCGCCGCCAGTTCTGCATCGGCGATTTGGTGGTTGTGCGCTTAGATCGCGCCGATGGCGTGGAGAAGCGCCTGCAATTCGGTTTCGTGAAGATGCAAAACAAGTAAGCGGCTACTCGATCCAGCCGCCGCCGAGCACGAGATCGCCGTCGTAGAACACGGCACCTTGCCCGGGCGTTACCGCGCGTTGCGCGTCATCGAAACGCACTTCTACGCGCGAGAGATCGGACGTCGGGATAATCGTCGCCCCAGCCGCCACGTGGCGATTGCGGATCTTCACTTGCGCGCGTATGGGCTCCGCGGGCGATGCAATCGAAATCCAATTCACGTTCGCGACGTTCATCGTCCCGCGCAGTAGCTCGTCATTGCGACCAATCACCACGCGCTTTTCGGCAGGCTTCGTCTCGATGACGTAAAGAGGCTCCGGCGCGGATACGCCGAGTCCACGCCGCTGCCCCACCGTGAAATGATGCACACCGGCGTGCTCGCCGACGACGCGGCCGTCCGTGGTGACTAATTCGCCCGCCATTTCCTGCGCGGCGATTCCTTGCTCCTTGAAATAGCCGTCGATAAACGCGGCGTAATCGCCATTGGGGACGAAACAAATTTCCTGGCTGTCGGGCTTCTCCGCCGTCGGGATGCCGAGCTCACGCGCGAGCTCGCGGACTTGGGATTTTTCAAAGCCACCCAATGGAAACTGTGTATGCGCCAGCTGATCCTGCGTCAAGCCAAACAGAAAGTACGTCTGATCCTTCACGCGATCCACACTTGTGCGCATTTGCCAACGGCCCGTAGATGCGACCTGCGAAATACGCGCGTAGTGGCCCGTGGCAATGATCTCAGCCCCGGCGCCGCGCGCCATCTCCAGAAACTGATCGAACTTCACGAAGTTGTTGCACAGCGTGCAAGGGATCGGCGTGCGCCCGGCGAGATAATCCGCGACAAACGGCTTGACGACTTCGCGCTCGAAGCGATCCTCGAAATTCACCACGTAATAAGGGATGCCCAAGTGCTGCGCGACGTGGCGGGCATCGTACACATCGTCGAGCGAGCAGCAGCGTCCCGTAGGCCCCTCGGTTGCGAGCTCCGGCAAGCGCTTCTGATTCCACAGCTGCATCGTCATGCCAATGACGCGATGCCCTTGACGATGGAGCAATCCTGCGACGACGGAGCTATCGACGCCTCCGGACATTGCTACAGCGATCGGCTGTTGGCCGCCCGCGGCGACGGCTATCGGATTCTCTTCAGGCATACGCCGGGGCCAGCTTTCTTAAATGCGCGACAACTTGCGTTACGGCCTCAATCAATGCGTCGACCTGTTCGACATCATTCGAGCGCCCGAGCGAAATACGGATGCTGGACTTCGCTTGCGCGCGTGTCAGCCCGATGGCTTCGAGCACGTGCGAGGGTTCGGTGGCGCCGCTGGAGCACGCCGATCCGCTCGATACGGCGAAGCCTCGCAGATCGAGCGCGATCAAAAGCGGCTCGCTATCGATGCCGTCGAAGCGGATGTTCGAGGTATTCGAAACACGCCGAGCGCCTGCGCCGTTGACGTGCGCATCGGGCACCCGATCGAGAATGCTTTGCTCCAGACGATCGCGCAAAGTACCAAGCCGAGCCGCTTCCGCTACGCCGTTTTCTACGATCGACTTCGCGGCACGGCCAAATCCCACGGCGCCTGGGACGTTCTCGGTTCCGGCGCGCAACTTATTTTCGTGAGGACCACCGTAGAGCAGCGGCGGCAGCTCAGTTCCCTTGCGGACGTACAATGCACCGATGCCTTTAGGCCCGTAAATCTTGTGCGCGCTGAGGGAATAGAGGTCCACGTCGAGCTCGTTTACGTCGACCGCAATCTTACCGGGCGCTTGCACGCCGTCGGAATGAAACAGGATACCCTCGTCGTGCGCGATCGTAGCGATGTCGTCGATGGGCTGGATCACGCCGAGCTCGTTATTTACATGCATGACGCTGATCAACTTCGTGCGCGGGCGAATTGCCTTGCGGATGTCATCGGGATTCACAAGTCCACGGCCATCCACTGGGATCGCCGTTACAAGTGGCAACTGCGCGGCGGCATGCAAAATCGCGGGATGTTCCACGGAGGTGGTGATCACGTGGGCCTGGCGTCCGAAACCGAAGAGCGCCATGTTGTCGGACTCCGTCCCGCCACTGGTGAAGACGATTTCCT
>CAITIX010000025.1 GCA_903892565.1 uncultured Acidobacteriia bacterium | reverse complement strand
GCGGGCATCCACGTCTTACTTGCGGATTTAATTAGCGAGAAAGGTGTGGATGACCGGGACAAGCCCCGCCGTGACGACAACTCCTAGTCGTTGAAGATCGCCACCGCGCGGGTCCAGCCGGCGGATGCTTTGTGAATCTTCACGGGAAAACATGACACTGTGAAACCATGTGACGGCAGCGCTTCAAGGTTGCCGAGTTTTTCCATGTGGCAGTAGCCGATTTCCATACCCGCCTTATGGCCTTCCCAGATAATTGAAGGGTCGCCGGTCTCAGCAAAACGCTTGGCCGTGAAACTAAACGGTGCATCCCAGCTCCAGGCATCGGTGCCGGTCACGCGCACGCCTTGCCGCGTCAGGAACAGCGTCGCTTCGCGGCCCATGCCGCAGCCTTTGTGGAGGAAGTCAGGGTTGCCGTAGGCTTTGCCAGCGGCGGTGTTCACCAGCACAATGTCGAGCGGCTTGAGCGTGTAGCCGATACGGTCGAGTTCGCGCTTCATGTCATCGGCGCTGCAGACGTAACCATCGGGCTTATTGCGAAAATCGAACTTCACGCCGTCGCTGAAGCACCACTCTAGCGGCACCTCATCAATCGTAATGGCACGCTCGCCGTTATTCATGGTCGGGTGAAAATGCCACGGCGCATCGAGATGCGTCCCGTTGTGCGTCGAGATCGTCACCGTCTCAACCGCAGCGCCTGCGCCCCCCGGCAATTGTTCAGCCTTAAGTCCGGGAAATTGTTTCACGAACGTTTCGGCGCCGTTCTTGTGATCGGAATAAATGATCTGCGGCAGCATCGGCGCAGGATCGGACGCGATGCCGGCCTTCAGTCCCGCCGAGATATCGATAAAACGCCTGGTCATTGTTCCCTCCGTTGTTTTGCGGAGGAAGATAGAGCAAAGCGCAGAACCATGCCACGTGGTCGAAGCCACGCAGTTCTCATATTCCCGCCGCGTATTCCTGACCGCTACCGTATATCGCCGATCCGCTGAAGCTCGGCGACGTTATGAAGCGCGATGCGTCCGCCGGCAATTTCGATCAGCCCACTTTTGCGTAAATGCCCGATCACCCTGCTGACGTGAACCGAGGTCAGGCCCGTGATATCTGCAATGTGTTGCTGACGCAGCGGAAAGGAAAAGCTCTCGTCCTGCACTTCGCCTCGCGCCAGAAATCGCGCTCGCAGCCGCAGCACCAATCCTGCAATACGCTCTTCCGCAAGACGCTGGCCGAGGTCCACTATCTGGTCGTCGGCATCCCGGCGCTCTGCGATCAGCAGCCGTGAAACAAAAGCGATGAATTCCTGCCCCTGAAAATGCTCCCTCACCTCTTCACGATTGATGCGGCTGTAACGCACATCGGTCAGCGCCTGCACCGAAAAGTCGAGCGGCGCATGGAACAGCGCGGTGGCAGAAATAACGTCGCCCGGCAGCAGGATCGACAAGATCTGCCGGCGGCCATCCGACAACTGGTTGTAGCGGAAGGCCCAGCCGCTGCAGATGACGATGACATCCTGACTGGGATCGCCACGGCGGTAGATCGTCTGCCGCGCACGGCGGTTTTCGTGGGTCTGAGCAAAACCGGCTTGCGCAAGGTCAGCACCCTCACATGCCAACCCGATGCTGCACATGCATTCGCTGGAATTGGTACTGCCGGCAAGCGCAGCCAGTTGCGCGAGCGCTTGCGATGCCGGCTCAAGCCGCGATGGAGGACTTGGATTAACACCTGCCGAAGGTTGCCGAAGCCCGGCCGAAGCGGGGTG
>CAITIX010000024.1 GCA_903892565.1 uncultured Acidobacteriia bacterium | reverse complement strand
TGCTGTGAGGTGTCCAACCTCCAGCTTCCCCCGCCGCTTTTTCAAAAGCGGACAGTTCATGTGTGAATTAGACCGGACAGATCACATACTAGCGACACACAGCCACACGATGGATTGCACTTCCTTTGCGACTGAGGTAGCATGGCGCGTGATATGGCGAGTAACGTAACCCAACCGGACACAGTGGAAACCAGACAAAGCAAGGGCCAGGCGACCCGCTCGCGCCCTTGGAGAATCAACTTCTTCACGGTAATGCCAGGGGTGATCCTGCTCCTCGTGGTAGCCGGCTTCACACGCACGCTCTTCGCGCGGCCGCTGTTCCGCCCCGCTCCCATTCCGATCTATCTTTATGTGCACGGAATCGTGTTGACCTGCTGGTTTGTGTGGGCCTGCGCACAGTCGCTACTGGTGAGCGCAGGACGGCTCGCAAACCACAGGCGCTGGGGAACGGTGGGAGCATTTTTCGCGATTGCCGTGTTCTGCGCGGCGCTGATGGCGAGCTTTGGCTCGGTATCCCGCAAACCGATCGACCTCAACGCGAGCGCCAGCATCATGGGAACGGGTCTCACCGGAATTACAGTGGCACAATTCAAATCGGGCGTGGTGTGGGGCAATATCGTCAACGCGGTAAGCTTCGCGCTGTTCGTCGCAGGTGCGGTGATTTATCGACGCCGTCCTGTGATCCACAAACGCTTCATGCTGCTGGCATCGATCAGCATCGTCGAACCGGCACTGGCACGCATTGCGCGCTGGCCTGGATTCGGCGGCGAGCAAGGCCCGTTCATTCCCATTGTGGTCTGGTCACTGGTAGCGGCGGTGGCTATTCATGACGTCGTCACCCGGAAGCGCCTCGAGACATGCACAACAGTCAGCATCGTTTGGCTGTTGATCGTGCGCAACGGAGCGGTCTGGATGGCTAACACCGACCTCGGCCTCAGCCTGATTTACGCATTGCACTAAAGAGGATCCCGACAGCGACCCGGCACGGCAGATTTGGGGAACGCGGGCAATATTCTGCCGACGTATAGAAAGGTTCTTCCATACGGTTCGTTGGGGCCCACCGGAATTCAGGTTGCGATAATTGACGATTGAAGTCACACTGAGGCGATGCCAGCTCCGGGTTCTGAAACATATCCCTCCCCCTTTCCCACTTTTGATCACGACGGCGCCCAGATCTTCCGCTCAGCAATCGGGCCCGCCGAACTAGAGGCCATCGAGAAGGCAGTCGAAGATCTCCCCGCTGATCGTGCAGGAATTCGTCTTTACGGTATTACGCAACTATGCGCTCTGCTGCAGGCCTCTGGCGTCATTGGGCGCATAGCGGCGTCCGCGCTTGGATCGAATTGCCGCCCCGTCCGAGCCATTCTGTTCGATAAGACAGCAGCAACCAACTGGGGGCTTCAGTGGCACCAGGATCGCACGATTGTCGTAAAGGAGAAGATCGAAGTGGAAGGGTTTGGCCCGTGGACCGTCAAACAAGGCCTACTGCACGTTGAACCGCCCTTTGAGTTGCTCGCGGGGATGGCCACGTTACGAATTCATCTTGACCCCGTACCAGAGACAAATGCACCGCTTCTGGTCGCTCCGGGAAGCCACAAACTCGGGCGAATCCCTGTAAACGAAGTTCCTGACGTCGTTGAACGGCACGGGGTGTATGTGTGCACCGCCAGTCGAGGTGACATTTGGCTATATGCAACTCCGATTCTTCATGCGTCAGAGGCTTCCCTAGATCCTTTTCATCGAAGGGTTCTACAGGTTGATTATGCTACTGCGGATCTCCCGAGCGGCTTGGAATGGCTCGGCGTCTGACGATAGGCGCCTCTGCTGTCCTCGGTGACGCCGGAGCCCGGAACCATCGGCACGCTCGGCGCGGGACTCCTCGCGCTGGGTCTGCTGCGCAGGCGGCTGCGCTAGAAACTTCACTTGCAAGAAGAAATCCCCTGGCTCACGCCAGGGGTTATAACCCCGACCCGTCAGGGCGGGGATTCCAGTCGCCTATTGTGCGGGTTACTTCGCGGCTAACTGGCGCAGCACGAACGGCAAAATTCCGCCGTTGCGATAGTAGTCGGCTTCCACCGGAGTATCCACGCGAACATGCACGTCAAACGTCGTGGTCTTGCCGTCCGCAGCCGTTGCCGTGACCTTCGCGCGCGTCTTGCCCGCCGAATTCACCGCAGCCGGAATTCCAGTAATCGCGAACGTCTCCGTGCCCGTCAGGCCCAGCGACTCACGGGTCTGCCCATCGACGAACTGCATCGGCAGTACACCCATGCCCACCAAATTCGAGCGATGGATGCGCTCGAAGCTTTCGGCGATCACAACCTTCGCGCCTAATAGCAGCGTTCCCTTCGCCGCCCAATCGCGCGACGAACCGGTGCCGTATTCTTTGCCTGCGATCACGAGCAATCCGACGCCGTCCTTTTGATAACGCACCGACGCATCGTAGATGGACATCTGCTCGCCCGAAGGAACGTGCCTGGTCCAGCCGCCTTCCGTGCCCGGAGCCATTTGATTGCGCAGACGAATATTGGCAAACGTTCCGCGCACCATCACTTCATGGTTGCCGCGACGCGCGCCGTAGGAGTTGAAATCGACAGGCTTCACGCCTTGCGCCATCAGGTAATTCGCAGCGGGAGTGTCCTTCGCGATGTTGCCCGCCGGAGAGATGTGGTCGGTGGTGACCGAATCGCCCAGCACAGCGAGGGCGCGCAGACCCGCAAAATCCTTAACGAAGGTCTTCGGATCCACCATGTCGTCAAAATACGGGGCCTTCTTGATGTAGGTGGACGAGTTGTCCCATTTGTAAATGTCGCCAGCGGGAACTTTGATCGCGCTCCACTGCGCGTCGCCCTGGAACACTTCGGCGTATTGCTTGGCGAACATTTCGCGGCGGACGCTCTTCTTGACGGCGTTCTGCACTTCTTCGTTGGTGGGCCAAACATCGCGCAGGTAAACGTCCTGCCCGTTGTCGCCCTTGCCGAGCGGCTCGTGCGTGAGATCGATATCCACGCGTCCCGCGAGCGCATACGCCACAACCAGCGGCGGCGACGCCAGGTAATTGGCCTTCACCAGAGGATTCACGCGGCCTTCGAAATTGCGATTTCCCGAAAGCACGGCAGCGACCGTCAGCTTGCCGGAGTTGACGCCGGCGGCGACTTCGTCCGGCAGCGGTCCGCTATTACCAATGCAAGTGGTGCAACCGTAACCGGCGAGTTCGAAGTGCAGCGTCTCGAGCGGCTCCATCAACCCGGCGTCTTTCAAATAGTCAATGACGACTTTCGAGCCCGGCGCGAGGCTAGTCTTCACCCATGGCTTCGAGCGCAGGCCTTTCGCGACGGCTTTCTGCGCAACGAGTCCGGCGGCGATCAACACCGAAGGATTCGACGTATTCGTGCAACTGGTGATGGCGGCAATCACCACGCTGCCATCCTGAATGTTGACCTTCTCGCCGTTGCTGACTTGCGCGGGCGCGGAGATCTCCACCGTCTTCGGAGCGGCGCCGAGGCCATCGAGGAAGTTCTTCTTCACGTCGGGCAGATTGATGCGATCCTGCGGACGTTTCGGACCCGCGAGCGACGGAACGACGGTCGCCATATCGAGTGTCATCGAATCCGTGAACACCGGATCCGGCGCGCCCGCGATGCGGAATAAGCCCTGCTCGCGCGCATAGGCTTCCACCAGTGCGACCTGCTCATCGGAGCGATTCGTCATGCGCAGATAATCGAGCGCCTGATCATCGATGGGGAACACGCCAATCGTCGCGCCGTATTCGGGAGCCATGTTGGCGAGCGTTGCGCGATCCGCAAGGCTCAAGTGATCCAGGCCATCGCCATAATATTCGACGAACTTGCCGACCACGCCCTTCTTGCGCAGCATCTGCGTGCAGGTGAGCACCAGATCGGTCGCCGTAGCGCCTTCGGGCAGCTTTCCGGTGAGCTTGAAGCCGATGACTTCGGGCAGCAACATCGTCGCGGGCTGGCCGAGCATACAAGCTTCTGCTTCAATTCCGCCAACGCCCCAACCGACGACGCCGATGCCGTTGATCATCGTAGTGTGCGAATCGGTTCCAACCACCGTGTCGGGATACGCCTGGCCATTCGAGGTCATCACGACCGGCGCGAGATATTCCAGGTTGACCTGGTGCACGATGCCCGTGTCGGGCGGCACGGCGCGGAAATTCTGGAACGCGGATTGGCCCCAACGCAGGAACGAGTAACGCTCCTGGTTGCGCTGGAACTCAAGCAGAGCGTTGAACTGAAACGCATCCTTCGAACCGTAGTGATCCACCTGCACGGAGTGATCGATTACGAGATCGACCGGCACCAGCGGGTTCGCTTTCTTGGGATCCGCGCCGAGCTTGGCAAGCGCATCGCGCATGGCCGCGAGATCCACCACGCACGGCACGCCGGTGAAATCCTGCAGGACCACGCGCGCCGGACGGAAATTGATTTCCTGTGCTTCGGCGTTGGTGTCCCACTTGGCGACGTATTCAATGTCGGAGCGCTTGACGGTGGTGTCGTCTTCAAAGCGCAACATGTTCTCCAGCAGAATCTTGATGGAGAACGGCACGCGCTTCAGATCGAAGCCCGCCTTTTCAAGTGCCGAAAGGCGAAAAATCTGGTAGGTGTGGCCGCCCGCGCGAAGCTCGCCCGCGGCTCCAAAGGAGTTCTTTGTTGACATGAGGGTTGGCTATTATTTTAGCAGCCGAACCCCCGAATTTGAAAATTTCCCTAATTCTTAGGGAAAGACACTACTTTGCCGCTGCCGGCTTGGGAGCCGCGACTGCCGGCTTCGGAGCCGCCGGAGCAGCAGGCGCCGCCGATGCGGCGAAGTTCGTCTTGTCGTACAGGTCGATGATGTCCTTGGTGACGTCCACCGTGTTCGAAGCGTAGAGAACCGGCGTATTCTGCGTGCTCACGTCCAGGATGATGGAGAATCCGTTGGCCTGTGCATACTTGTCGATCACCTGCATCATCTTCTGTCCCAGCTGGTTCAGCACCTGACGCTGCTGATTTTCCAACTCCGCCTGGGCGTCTTCCACCTGGCGATTGAAGCTCTTCGTCTTCGTGTCGATGTTGCGCGTCAGTTCTTCTTTCGCGCTTTCCGAGAGCGTGTTGCCGCCCTTGGCCAGGCGCTCTTGCAAGTCGCGAATCTCGGACTGCTTGCCATCGAGCTCCTTCTTGCGCGGAGCCATCTTATCTTCGAGCTCTTTTGCGGCTTTCTGGCCATCTTTCGTGGCGACCAAAGCGCTTTGGATCTGAATGACGCCAACCTTGGTGGGTGTAGCGGTCTGGGCGGTGGCCACAGCGGTCAGTGCAACGAAAGCCAAGGCGATCAAATTCTTTTTCACAGCGGACTCCTCAAGCAGCATTTTGTGTCGATGCTTATATTTTCTTCAATACTATCACGGCAGCCAGGTTCCCTCGACGCATCCGGAGCCCGTCCCACCTTGGCCCCGCATCCGCGCGTTTAGAACGTCCTGCCTACAGAGAACCGGAATAGGGACCGTTTCTCGGAATACGGATAAACATTTCCGACCTGCGCCAAGGCGTTGACGAAGGACGCCTGATTCGGGAAGAAGCTGCGATCCGTCAGAATCGGCGCCTGGATGTTCTGCGTATCGATCCACGGATTGTACGCCCAATACAGACGGAACGGCGCGTTGACCACAGGCATCATCACCTGCAGTTCCAGTCCCGTGGATCCGCGAATCTTCTGCGTCCCAGCAGCTGTGACCGCATCCGGAGCAAAGTTCGCTTCCGGGAATTCGCCATTCAACGACGTGATCCGGGACGGATTCAAAGCCAACTGGCTGGTATTCAGCAAACGATTCAAGCCTACGTCAAAGAAGTATGCGAGCGTGACGGGTCCAAAAATCGGAATGCGATATTCGAAGTTCCCGACCAGTGCCGTATCGCCACCCGGCGTCACAAGCTGATACGAGGGAATCTTTTGCGTAACCGCGACCAACTGGGGATTACCGTTACTATCGAGCACGCGCTGCTGGCGCGGGGTTCCGTCGTTATTGAGCAGATTCACGCTCCCTTCGATCGGCACGAAAGCAATCGGACTGATACGCCAAATATCAAAGCCGCGGACGTCGTTTTCGCCACCCATGAAGAAGCGGTCAAAGGGCGGCGCAGTCTTGCCGCCGAATCCGGTCACATAGCGCCCGCTGAAATGGAATCCAAGAACATGTTTCGCATTGAAGGGGCTCTTCCGGAAATACTTGGCGTCGATGACAGGCTCGATCTCATTCACGTTGCCGCCTAGGATGCTGCCCGCGAACTTCAACGACACGGACAGCGATTTACCGGCGGTCGGCGTGATCGGATGGTTCACGGTATTGTACGTAAAGCTCGGCGTAATCGCCGAGGTCTTGATTCCATCCAGCTGGTTGGGTCCATTGATCTGGAGGAAGTTCAGGTACGTGTAATAGGACGAAGCGGCATCCGTCAACGTCCTGACGCTCTGGTCCGTATATCCATAGCTCAAGCCCAACCGTGCAAAGCTGCGCTTCAGCGGATAAGAGGCGAACAGCGTGAAACCTTTCGAATTTGACACGTAGTTCAAAAGATTTTGCTGTCCGAGCTGGTTATACAGCGACGTTAGATCGCGACCGGCCAGCACCGATGCCTGGCGCGCTTGGTTGTAATCGTAGCGCTGCATGAACACGGTAAAACCGGCCTGCAGCGGCATGTCAAACAGATAGGGCTCCGTGAAACCCAGCGTTACGTCGCGCTGGACTGTGCCTAATGTCGCGTTCAAGCTGAGCGTTTCGCCCAATCCAACCAGGTTGTTGGTGGAATAGCCGAATCCCAGGAAGCTGCCAGAGATACCGGACACACCGCCGTTTAGCTGGACAGTATTCTTACCGCGTTCTTTCACCTTCAGCGTGAGATCCACGGTGTCGGTCTTCGTGTCGCGCTTGACGTCGGCAGCATCGGATTCTTTCAGTGCTTCAAAGTACCCGAGCTGATTCAAACGCAGAATGCTAAGCTCCCACAGTCGCGTATTAAAGACGTCGCCTTCATCCACCAGTAATTGGCGGCGGATAACCTTGTCGCGTGTCGTGGTGTTTCCCGAAAAGTCAATGCGGCGGACGAAGAATTGCTTGCCTTCGTCGAAGTTGAGAGTGAGATCGATCTTATCGGTGCCCACCTCGGGCTCAATATTCGGTTCGGCGACGAAATCGATATAGCCGAACTGTCCGTACAGCTTGCGCAATTCCTCAAATCCCTTGCGGAGCTTCGCGGTGGAGAAGACATCGCCCTTCTGCATCTGGAAGACGGGACGCATCAGCGTGTCCGGCGTACGGAACAATTTGACGCCCACAAACTGGATCGCGTTCAAATGATACAGGCGGCCTTCGTCCAGTGCGATGTGAATGTTCGCGTCCTTGCCGGGACGATTCGGCTTGATCAGGGGCAGTTTGAACTTTCCGCCGCCAACATCCACAATTTCCACGGTGTGATCGGTAGTGCGCGCTTGGAAATAGCCGTTATCCCGATAGAAGAGTTCAATGCGCTCCTGGTCCTCTTCAAGCTTGGTGGAATCGTACGACTTCGCAAAGATATTCTCGAAGAAGATCGAGCGCGGGATACCAATCCCATGCAGGTTCTTCATCGCCCGGCTCACGATGTACGGCTTGAACACGTTATTGCCTTCAAACGTAATCTCACCGACCTTCACCTTGGGACCTTCGTTCACCTTGAAGACGATTTCGAGGGACGACGGAGGAACCTGGTGTAGTTCCGGATCGACAGTGGCAAACTGACGGCCACGCTCCGCGAGATATTCCTGCAGAACATTGCGCGCATGCTGAACCTTATTAGGATCGTACTGCGCTTCCACAGTAAGCCCGACCTTGCGTTCTTTGAAGCGATCCAGGATTTCCGACGTGGAAACCGATTTGTTGCCGTCGTATTTGATCGAACGAATCACGCGGCGCTCCACCATCACAAAACGGATGATCCAGCCCGTGCGTCCCTGCTCGCGTTCCGCGCGAATGTCGTCGAACCGACCGGTGTTCCACAGCGCCATGAAATCGCGATGAAGCGAATCCGCGTCGATTTTGTCACCCTTTTTGGTGAAGATCATCGCGCGCAAAGTATCGGCGGGAACACGGCGGACACCGCGGAATTCGATATTTTCCACGACGTCTTCAAAGGAAAGCGATGGGGCTGCTGCGGCGTCGGGCTTTGCCGGCTGCACGGCCGGGGCGGTGGGCTGCGGCGCGCGAGGCTGCGCAGGCGGCTGCGCGGATTGCGGAATCGTTTCAAACGGATTGGCCCTGGGCGGCTGACTGGCGGGCGCTGGTGGTGCTTGTTGCCCTTGTGCCACGATGGCGCAAAGTAGACACAGTCCCAGCCATAGCCGCAGGCTTACGCGCCTGACTAACATCATTCGAATCCGAATTCCTTTCTATTCTGGCGTCCTTCGAACAGACGCTTCCTCACTGACACCGGTTTCACGGAACCTCTCGCTATTTCCGTTCGCATGGGCGATCAGGAGGGAGCATGAGGGAACCAGTTGGCGCAGGAGCTGAAGTTGTTATTCTAGCGCAGGTTGACCAGACTTGTGCGACCCCTGCCATTTGCGGTCGCGACACGAGGGTAGACAGCGACCTATTCGCCTTCGCCCGGCTGTTCTGCTTCCACCGGGAGTTCCTCGACATCTTCGTCGTCGCCATTCTCTTTCGGCGTGTAGTACGAGTGATAGTAAGTGTACTTGCTGTAGAGTTCTCCACGACGCGCGCCGTTGACCACGATGCCAAGGACGTTGTTGTTACACAGGGATTGCATCGCGCGCGTAACCGAATCGATCGTGGTGTGACCGATACGGACCACGAGCAGCGTGCCGTGGCATAAGGTCGACAGCAGACTCGCATCCGCCGCGAACAGCAGCGGCGGTGTATCCAGAACCATCCAATTAAAAAGCTGCGGCAGCCGATCGATTAATTGCTTCACTTCACGCAAGTTCAGTAATTCGAGCGGATTGATGACGGCCTCGCCGGCGGGCATCAAGTAGAGATTGGTCCCCGCAACGCGCCTCATCGCCTCATGCAGCGGAACCTTACCCAGCAGATAATCGGTGATGCCCGGGGTCCGGTCGATGCCGAACAATGTGTGCACGATAGGCCGACGGAAATCGAAATCCGCAAGCAACGTCATATTTCCGGCGAGGTGGGCCTGCGCCAGTGCAAGATTCGCAGCGGAGAGCGACTTGCCTTCGGCCGGAGAAGCGCTCGTGACCACAACCGAGTGGATGGGCTGCAGGCTCTTCATGTGATTCAGCCGCGTGCGCAACATCCGAAACTCTTCCATCGGAGCTTCATGCGGACGAGTGACGTCGATCAGCAAGGAATCGGTAGCCACGCGGAAGGGCACTTCCTTGACCAGCTCCAGCAGCCCACGGACGTCCAGACCTTGGTCGAGAACCGCGGCTCCCGGCATACCCATCGCTTCCAAACTACCGCGCGGCACAGGAGGCGGAATGGCTCCCGTCTGCTCGGCGCGTCGTAGCGCATCGTGAACTCGACTCATGCAAACTCCTCCGGAAAGACGCCCACTCTGGAACTCAACGCGTCAAGCTTTCGTGACGTAGTAATAGACCACGGAACCCGACATGACAATCACCGCGACAAGACACGCGGTAGTCCAACCCAACCACGCCATGCGCCTTCGCCGGCGCACCACAAAATCATTCTCGAGCAGCGGCACGCTGCCAAGGACGCTCACCTTCGTGTAAGCGTGCACGTCCTTCAGATTCTTGAGCGACGTATCCTTCATCTCGCGGGCCCCGGCAAGCACAAAACCCAACATTAGACCCAATGCCGCGCCAATCCCAATGACCATGGGACGCTTGGGCGCCGCGGGTGTGCTCGGCAGCGAGGCTGGATCCAAAAGTTCCAACGTTTCTCCCTGCTTGCGGCCTTCCATTTCCTGCGCCATTTCGGCGTGTTCCAGCTTGCCCGTGAGATCAATCACGCGGGCTTTTGCCATATCGCGATCCCGCATCAGGTCGGAATACTGTTTTTCGCCAAGCGGCACGGTTTCTATGCGGCCTTGATAGGTCTGCACCAGCCCGGAAATGCGCTTCATTTCCTTTTGCGAGTTTTGGATATCCATATCACGGGCCGCCATCGCGCTCTCCAAGCGGCGTACGTTGGCATCAAGTTCGCGAGCCTCTCGACTCATCTCCGCAGGAGCCTGTGCCTTGGCGGATGCAACTTCCGGTTTCTTCGATGACTCTTCCTTCTCAATATCGGCGCGCTTCCGGCGCGCCTCCTCCAACCGAGCGACTGCCACCTGAACGTCCGGGAATGTGTCCTTATAGCGCTGCCGCAACGCCACAAGCTCTCTTTCCCGACCTTCGACTTCTCGGTCTTGCTCCGCGAGTTTCTGACTTTTCTGCGCCTGAACGGCCGCCACAGTATCCGAACCCCGACTGAGCGCCGCCAGCTGATCTTTATAAATTCGAATATTCGATTCCAGCTGCAGCTTGTCTTGATTGGCGCGGCTGATTTGCGAATCCAAATTCATGATCTGCGTTTGCAAAACGCCCAACTGCTGCACGCTGCCTTCCATCTGCTCCGGCAAGCGT
This sequence comes from uncultured Acidobacteriia bacterium, assembly GCA_903892565.1. Lineage (GTDB taxonomy): Bacteria > Acidobacteriota > Terriglobia > Bryobacterales > Bryobacteraceae > Palsa-187. Next base: position 19,105 of record CAITIX010000024.1, on the reverse strand, counting down.
CCGTTGTTCGCCATGCGGAAGCTGGCAACTTTGTTTTCGAAGCCGTCCAGATCCTTCTTGGCGTTGTCCAACTCATCGCGCATGAACTGCGTCGTCTGGAACGTGGCGTTCGAACGGTTGCGGATATTTTCGTCGATAAAGCGACTCACCAGATCCTGCACCACGCGCTGAGCCTGGAAACGGTTTTCGTACGAGAATTGAACCGCGAAGGCGGGAATGCGATCGGATCCGGTCGCGGGCGATGCCACCGGGACAATCTGAACCTGCTTCTTCATCAACTCAATGACGTCCTCGATCGGCATCCGGCTGCGTTCGCGCGGGTAGAGATTGAAGGAGTTGATGATCGTCGTCAGCGTAGTGCGGCTCAAAATCGTGCCGGCCATCGAATTGATGCGATCGCTCATCTGCTGATTGATCGCCGATTGCACCATGGCGGCTGGCACTTGCTGCGGAACAATCTTCACCACCGCCTGCGAGATGTAGCTATCGGGCCACAAATAAACGCCGACGACGCTTGCCACCAACGCAAACAGGAACGGTCCAAAGATCCAGCCCCGGTGCCGACGGACAATATCGATATAGTCCTCCACGTCCATTTGGCGTCGAGGAACGCTGTATCCTTCGTTTTGTTGCATGGTTTAATCTCCCGCTGTCCAACGTCCGCAAAGGGTTTAGGGAACAATAATGGTGTCGCCGTTTTCGAGGAAGATATTTTGCTCCGGATCTTTCCCCTTCAGCACGTCGAGATAATTGAACCGGATTCTTTCGGCACCGCGCACAATCACGATCTTTTTCTTATTCGCAAAATCCCGGAAGCCACCGGAATTGGACAGAGCGTCGAATACGCGCGTCGGAAGCACGAGCGGATATTGTCCGGGCTTTGCCACCGAACCGCTAATAAAGAATTTCTTACTGTTGACTTGGGAAACAGTCACACTGACATCGGGCGCTGTGATAAATTCCGACAAGGCCTGCTTCAGCTGCTCGCTCAGTTTTTCCGGAGTCAAACCGCCCGCTTGCAGATCTCCCACCAGCGGAACGGTGATTTTGCCGTCCGGACGCACGATGTAGGAGCCTGTGAAATCCATTTCGCGCCACACGCGAACGAACAGAACGTCTTCGCCCCCAATAACATAACTGTGGGGATCCACGCCCGCGGAAGTTGTCTCGGCCGCCGCGCCGATCAGAGGCTTAGGTGCCTCATTCTTTGTCGGCTCGGGCGCTTTCGCGCCGCGCTCCTGAGCTGCCAACTGCACACTCACGATGCCCAAAACTAGCAGTACTCGTTTCACGATCACAAATTGCCAACTCCTTCCCGGGTCCCCTTTTTTTCGAGAAGACACACCTAACACAACGTATATCATCAGTTCCGGGTACCATACGTCCACCGCCGCACTCTCATGAGACAATGTTTTTGGCCGACTCAGCAAGGTACTCCCGTACCGGCTCGTTGGCTTAAACCACCCCTACTAAGAGGAAGCCCCGTGAGCTATTTCCTGGCTAAAACCGACCCTGACACGTACTCTATCGGCGATTTCGAGCGCGAAAAACAGACTACCTGGGATGGCGTGACCAATGCCCAGGCCGTCCGCGTTATTCGGGATATGAAAAAGGGCGATCGGGTTTTTGTCTACCACAGCGGCGGCGAGTCCATGATCCTGGGCATGGCAAAGGTGGTTTCCGAGCCCCGAACGGACCCGAAAAACCCGAAATCCGCCATCGTGGACCTAGCCTTCACTGGACGCCTGGACCCTCCCACAACGCTCGCGGAAGTCAAACAATCCGGGAGATTTAACGATTGGGCGCTGGTCCGCCAGAGCCGGTTATCGACCATGGCCGCCCCGGAGGAATTCGTCCTGTGGATGCAGGCCCGCTATCCGAAGGCGAAGATTTAGCCACAAAACTCAACCACATTTCGGGGATGGGCGTTCCGTTATTGAATCCATGGGAGGTTTCGTAGATAAACCTTGTTGGCCATCGTCGTCTAGCTCACTTCCATTCGCTAAAGTGTCGTGACGAAATCCACGCCGCAGAGTTAATGACGATGAGCGCAACGACGACCGCAGTGATTGAAGCCCAGTCGGATTGCAGTCTGTTTGTGGCTCCGAGCGAGATAAGCATCCCGGCATTCAAAATCACGAAACGAGCCCAGAGGGGGACCTTCTTGCCCCGGAACGTCATTCGGGGGCTCCAGCCGCAAGAACGGGCTTGCTCGCGTGCTTGGGTTTACGCTGTCTCACTTCAACAGATCCGCGACCTTCGCGATCCCGGCTTTCGCGCACGCGTCATCGCTATCCAAATTCGATCCCGCGCTGCCGACGCCTCCGATGGTTTCCTCGCCCAGCTTGATCGGGACGCCTCCGCTCAGGGCGATCATATCCGTGAGCTCGCGCTGCCCTGCGATGGGCTGATCGGGCGTGGTGCGTTTTTGAAACTCCGCCGTCGGGATGCGGAACATGCGTGCTGTGTAGGCCTTGCGGCGCGCCATCTCGATAGTGTGCGGCGCGGCTTGCTCATCGCGCAGCAGCACCAGCAACTGCCCTGCCCGATCCACCACGGCGACCGTCGTGTGGAACCCTTTGGCTCGGCACTCGCCTTGCGCCGCTTCGGCGATCGTCTTCGCCATGGCCAGCGACAAACTTCGCTCGGTGACGAGTCCCTGAGCCTGCGCTCCCACCGACACCAAGGCCATCAATAGTGAACACATGAAGAAACGGGAAACCAGACGCTGGAACATCGCGGCACCTCCTGCCAGCCGACGATTATACTCGCTCCAAAGGCCGACGAGTGACCTGTCGCAACGAAACCCTTATCATTGTGTCCGCTTCCTGACGGTCGCGGTTCGGCGCGGGATATGGGCGTTTTCGCAAAGCCAGCACTGAACGCCGACTGTAAAGGAGGGGACGTCGTAACGATCCCGTCGCGAAATGCTACTAGCCGGGCTTGCGGAACCACAGCCAATAAAATTGCGTGTTCGCGCCTTCGCTGCGTTCCATGACGAATCCCGAGTTTTGACACAACTGCCGCGCGTCGTCCTCGGAGAAGGACACGCCGAACCACGTATCCGGCGGCTGATCGCGCTGCCATTGCGCGCCCTGCACTTGAAATTTGAACAACGCCCCCGGCCGCAACACACGATACACTTCGCGGCAATAGGACGCGATCACTTCCGCACTCGGGATGTGTTGAAACACGATGAACGAGTACGCGAAATCCTGCGAGGCATCGGCCACCGCGCTGAGCGTCGCGCCGTCGCCATTGACCAGCGTGACATTATCGAGCGATGCCAAATTCACTTTGGCCTTGGCGATCATCTCGGAGCTGACGTCCACCGCGGTGACATGCCCGAAGATGCGCGCGACGAACTTTGTCATGCGGCCCACGCCGCATCCGATTTCGAGCACATTCAGATCGCGCGGCGAACGACTGCCGCCGCAAATCGTGTGCATGTCGGGCATGATTTCATTGGCGACGTTGATTTCTCCGCTGCGGAAAAATTCGCGTTCGTCCCACTTCTCATGGGCGTTCTGCACGTAGTGCTCGGCGTTTTCGAGGGCCCGTTTATTCCAGTCCTCGCGCATCACGCGCAGCGTCGATTCCCCTACGGCAACATCAGCCTGCCCGGTCGATTTCATAATTGCGAGTATATCATCGGCCTGCCGAACCGCCGCCCAAAACGTGAGTTACTGCGCCGCCAGCGCCGCTTCCACTGCGGAAATCACTTCCTTCGATTCGGGCTCCACCGAGGAATCGAAGCGCGCCAGAATCTTGCCGTTGCGATCCACCAGATACTTCGTAAAGTTCCACGGGATCTCGCCGCCGGTTTTCGGATGAATGGATTTATCGGTCAAAAACTTATAGAGAGGCGCTTTATCGCTACCCGCAACCGAGATCTTGGAAAACATCGGAAACGTAACGCCAAATTTCGATTTACAAAATGCCCCGATCTCGGCATTCGTCCCCGGCTCCTGCTGGCCGAAATTATTGGCCGGAAATCCAGTGACTACCAGTCCACGATCTTTATACTTCACATAGAGCGCCTGTAGCCCTTCGTATTGATACGTGAAGCCGCATTGGCTGGCGACGTTTACGATCAGCATCACTTTGCCTTTGTAATTCGCCAGCGGCGTCGGCGTGCCGTTGATCGCGTTCGGCGTGAAATCGTAGACGCTCGTGGCGCCGAAAACAGTGGCGGTCATCAGGAGGGCTCCAAACAGGCATTTCATGGCTCGATCTTACCTCGATATGAATGGCCCGGGGCTTCTGCGCGTGCCTACCCGCCCGGCCCGCCTCATATGAGAGAATTCGTTATGGCTAACCCAACCGGAGGATCTCAACTAACGCTCGAAACCGAGCGCCATGGCGACGTTGTACTGGTGCGATGCTACGGCAAACTCGTACTGGGCACCGGCAGCATCCTACACGCCGAGGTAAGCAAGCTGATTCCCGAGTCCAAGCGAATCGTGCTCGACCTCACCGATCTCACATTCATGGACAGCATGGGTTTGGGGACCATCGTCCGTCTGTTTGTGACGTCAAAGGCGTCGGGCTGTTCGCTGGAACTGGTCAACGTCGGCAAAAGAATTATGGATTTACTGGGCGTCACGCACTTGCTGTCCGTTCTCACCGTCATTGGCGAGAACGATATCCGGCTTTCGTAATCGCGCAGCACCAGCGCAACTCTACGCACTCATGGCCTGTGCGGCCACGAGAACGCTTGTGTCCTGCCTGTTCTTCGACGCGATCCATGCATCCGCCGACAGCTTCCCCGCCCCGAAAATCAGCACGATCAATGACGCGAACAAGAACGTGTACGGCGTTGCGCCGGTAAACTTGTCGGGATCCGAAAAGATCGAGAGCAGCGCTTCACGATCGGCCGTAACGTACGCCACCAGCATATTCACCGTCAGCACCATGCCTGTGAGACGCGAAGCCAATCCCAGCACGAGCAGTAGACCTCCGATCAGTTCTACTCCTGCCACGAAGTGCGCGTTCAAGGCCGGGAACGGAATCCCGAGCGTGGTGAAAAAGCCCGTGACTTTTTCAATGTTGTTGACCTTCCCCCAACCGGTCTCGATGAACTGCCAGCCCCAATACAAGCGAATGGCCAGCAAGAACGGCGACTGCAACGAATTCGCCACGGTAACAAGTAATTGGTAATAACGATCCATCATGGTCTTCATAGCGTCTCTTTCTCTTTTGTAGTCTTTTTGTTGATTACTTGGACTTACTACGCTTGGCCTTCTTGCGCTTGTCCGTGAGCCATCCGAACGTGGCCCAGGCCGCAAACCACGTGCGCAACAAATCGGGTATCTGATCTGCGCCCACCGAACTTTCGAAAAACGCATCGCCAATAGCCTTTGCGATGGGCTTGCCGCTCCGCAATCCTTGCAAGATCCGATATTCCTCGCGGGCCAGGCGGCGATAGTAGACGATCATGTCCACGCGATGCACGGCGACAAACATCGACTGCGGCTTCAAACCACGAAAGCGAGCCACTTTACGCGCACGCTTTTCCAGCACCGCATTGCTTGCCGCTCCCGCATCCTCCGGCGCGGCTTTCAGCTTCACGCGCAACTCATCTACCGGATAGTGCAGATCCAGCAGCGACACATAAGGCTGCACGCCGGCTCGCAACGAAGTCGTTAGCCGCAGCAGGTCCTCCGGATCCAGCGTCTTTTCCGCGAGCCCATCGAACGCCTCAATATGTGCCCATTCCAGCCGCGCCATATCCAGCGCCAGGCGCTTTTGTTGTCCGGCATATCTCGGATGCTTCGCAAGCCACTCCGGCAACCGGCTGCCCAGATCTCGCAACGTGAACGATTGCGATGGGCACTCCACTAAATAAGCCGTCGCCATGCGATCGAACGCCTCGGAGCCCAGGATCGTCATCAAGCCCGGAAAATCGTCGCGCAAAGAATCCAGCACCCGCGCCCAGTAACTGCGGCTGTAAATCGCCAATCGCTCGAGCGACGTCAACCGATCGTTGGGACGAATCAGACGAGCCGCTTCTCGTTTGGGACCGCCCGCAGGCCACGGCTTCATCAGCAGTTCGGCCATACGCTTCTGTGTTTCGCGGAGAGTGGGCGTGGCGGAACTCATGCGAGCACCTGCAGCACACCAGGCTGCGCCGCAGGCAGATATTTTTCGGCCTTGCGCGCCTCCCGATGCACTTCGTTGAACGACGGAATGCGATCATCCCACTCCAGCAGCGTCGGCACCGCGCCGCAGCGTTGAATCGCGTGCGCGTAAAGTTTCCAAACCGGACCGATCACCGGATGATCGTGCGTATCCAGAATGTATTTCTCAAACTTCGAATGCCCCGCCAGATGGATCTGCGCCACCCGTTCCGCGGGCACCGCGTTCAAGTACACATAAGGATCGAAATCGTGATTGCGCGACGAGACATAGATATTGTTAACGTCCAGCAAGATGCCGCAGTCCGCGCGTTCGACAACTTCGTTAAGGAACTCCCACTCCGTCATCTGCGAAACGTGGAACTCCGCGTAGCTGCTGACGTTTTCCACCGCGATCGGGACTTCCAGATAATCCTGCGCCTGGCGAATCTTGCGCGCCGTCACCTTGGCGGCCTCGAACGTGTACGGCATCGGCAAGAGATCGTGCGTGTACCGACCATCCACGCTGCCCCAGCACAAGTGATCCGTCAGCCACGGCGTTTTCGTGCGGCGCACCAGCGCCTTCAAGCGCTTCAAATGTTCGCGATTCAAAGGGTCCATCGAGCCGAAGTACATCGAGACGCCGTGCTGCACCACTTTGTACTGCTCCAGAATCTGGTCGAGCACCGCAAGAGGACGTCCTCCGTCCACCATGTAGTTCTCGGAAATAATTTCGAACCAGCTGACGACGGGCTTCTTTTCGAGGATGTGATGGAGGTGCGGAATCCGCAATCCAATTCCGATGCCGTAATCTGCAGGTGGTTTGAACATAGCTTTGAGAAAAGCGCTTTAAGAATCGGACCTCAAAAAATGGGGAGCCCCATGCAGGCTCCCCGAAAGTTTTGTGTGGCTGAGAAAAAAAATGAACTACTTGCTCTTCTTGGCCGCCGAGCCGTCCGTCGCGCAGGCGCCCTTGCCCTTGCAATCGTTCTTGCCGAACTGGCTGGCATCGCCGCCGCCGTTGCCCTTGCACGAATTCAGCCCCTTGCAGGCGTGCTTCTCAATGGCCTTCTTATCCGCCATCATGCCGGCGGAAATCGCATCCGTGGAATACATCGGCTGCGCCGCGCGAGCAACGGTGCCGCTGACCAGTCCGGCGAATGCAGCGGTCAGGATGATGGAATTCTTCGAAATCTTCATGGGTGTAGCTCCTTTTAGAAAGTGATTAAACTCTTTGCGGGAAGCCCTCGCGCCGTCTTTCACGTACCACTCAACTTCCCTACACCCAGTACTTCGCGCCTCGTGGGAAGAAGTTACGCCGCGCGAATTATTTTTTTCGAATTATTTTTTTGTCGACGATACGGCGATTGCCGAAAAAGCGCCCCATGCACGCCCCCACCAGTGTCGTGAGCAGCAGGACCCCGCCGTGCCACACCACCAAATGGTTCATTTCCTGCAGATCGCAGGCCACCTGCAGCAGTGCTACCGAAACCAACCCGGCGAGCGCGCCGAGCGTTGCCCCGAGCGTCGTCAAGTTCAACGGAGCTCCCCGCCTCGCCAGCCACCAAAATATCGCCGCGCTCGGGACCGCGACCAGGACGCCGACCCGCAAGCAGTGCAATCCGCGCGCCAGAAACGCCTGCGGCGTGCGCACCGGGAACAAAACGAGCATGCCGATCAACAGCCCCATCCCCAGGACGGCAACCGCAGTCCAGGCTGGAATTGTCTGCCGGCTTCCGGGCGTCATCTGCCACGCCAGCGACCGCGAAATCACGATTAAGCCAAGCGCTAACACCGCGCTCATCCCGACCATCTGCGTCCCGCTCATCACCGGGATCCCCACCAATTTCATCGTGCTCGCAAGGACCACGGAAATCACCAGGAATGCAGCCGCCAGTTGCGCGGCCAGCACTGGAGTAGAACCGAGCGGCGTAACCGGCGTCAGCGATTTACGGATCTCTTCGGTAATGCCGCGTTGCACCACAGGAGAAACTCGTTGCTCAGGTAACGAGGCCTCGACATACAGCGATTGATAGAGCGCGAGGCAACGCGGGCATTCACCAATATGTCGGGTCGCGTCCGCAGACAAGTTCGCGCCCTTCCGGCCCCACTGTCCATCGAACTCGGCGTCCAGCGATCTGCAATCGGTCTTCAGTTCCGTGGCCACCTTTAGACTCCTTCCCTCTCGATCAACTCGCGCAATTTCGCGTACGCCCGGTGCGCTTTTTGCTTGATCGAACCCACCGTAGAGGATGTGGCCCGCGCCACTTCCTCTAAACTCATATCCGAAACCTTCAGCATCAGGATCACTTCACGCTGACTCTCCGGCAATTGCTGCAGCAGTTGCAGAAAGCGCTTCTGGCTTTCGTCAGTCGAAGGAGCATCCAGCGCCCCGACATCCGGCAGTACATCCACCGGCGTTTCTTTCGATTCCCGCCGTCGGCGCTTGCGGTAACCGTCCAGCTTCGTATATCGCGCAATCGCAAACACCCACGGCAGCAGCGGTTCGGACGACCGATATGTATGACGAGCCTTGTGGATCCGGATCCAGCACTCTTGCAACAGATCCTCGGCATCCGCCGGAGTCTTGCTATTCGAAAGGAAGAAACGCCACAGCGATGGCGAGATCCGCGCCACCAACTGATCCACGGCTGCCGCATCGCCCTGTTGATACCCAACCATCAGGGGAGGCAAATCGGCCTCGTCTGGCCGATTGCTCGAAGTCCGATCACCAGACGCCCGATCACCAGAGGAAGAGAATCCTGCCTGGCCCATCGACATCGCCGGCCCAAATAAGAACAGCTCGAGCCAAAACGTGAAATCGCGCGCGGGATATCCGCCAAAGCCTCCGACCGTGCATACCCGCAGCGTCCACATACTTTCCCGTATGGTACTTCGAACGCGCCGGCCTCCGAGTTACGGTCAGGCCGTCCAAAAGATTCAAGCGGCTGTCCGTGTCTCCCATGTTTCGCCAAAATAGCAGGCAACTGCTTGCACCGGAATGAGATCGCGCTATTCTATGAAGTAATGTCCATGCGTCGATCGCTGAGTCTGGTCGTCTCGGTTCTTGCGCTTTGTTTCGCCTCCTGTAAACACGCCGCGCCACCCATCGTGGTCGGTTCGCAAAACACCACCGAGCAGACGTTGATCGCGGAGATCGCGGCGCAGCACCTGGAGAACCGCCTGGGCATCCATGTGATTCGCAGAACCGGCGTCGGCGGCACACTCATCGCGTATCAGTCAATGCAAGGCGGCGAAATCGGAATCTATCCGGAATATACCGGCACGATTATTACGGAAATTCTAAAAGAACAGCCGGCACCCAATGCCGATCAGGTCTACGAACGCGCCAAGGGCGAAATGGCACGCATCGCGCAGACCCAATTGCTCGCCCCGCTCGGAGTGGACAATTCGTTTGTTGGGGTAGTGAATAGCAAGAATCCCCAAGCCCAACATGTTTCCACCATGAGCGACGCAGCGGCGACCAGTGAAGGCTGGAAGCTGGCTTACAGCTTCGAATTCCAACAAAAGTCCGACACCCTCCCGGCCTTGACGCAGTATCATCTTCCGATGTCCGCTCCCGTACGTGGTCTCGATTCGCTCGCACTGTTTCAGAGCCTGGAAGACGGACGCGCAACATTGATCGTCACGCGCACCACCGACGGACAGCTGCGCTCCCAGGATTACAAAGTTCTCGCCGACGACCGCAATCTATTTACAACCCAGCGTTTGTGTCTGCTGGTTCGCCAAAGCGTGCTCGCCTCCGAACCGCGCCTGGCGGGCGCTCTCGCCGAACTCTCCGGAAAGTTCACCAACGAGAAAATGCGCGAACTGAACGCCGAGGTCGACATCGACCACAAATCCTTCGACGCCGTGGCCAAGAGCTTTCTCGCGTCCATGAAGTAGGCTCGTCGCATCGAGCACCTCTTTTGCTCCGCCTCGTGAGATAATATTCCCGTGGAAGCGGAACCTAAATTTCATCTCAGCCAGCCCCCCGAGCTCTTCGCGCGCGTCGACGAAGAACCCGAGGTCGACCCCTTCGGCGAAAACCTGATCCTGACGACCATCGATAAGGCCGTCAACTGGGGACGCAAAAACGCCATTTGGCCCATGAGCTTTGGCCTGGCCTGCTGCGCCATTGAAATGATGTCGATGATCGGCTCGCGCTTCGACATTTCGCGCTTCGGCGCCGAAGTCATGCGCGGTTCGCCGCGTCAGGCCGATCTCATGATCATCGCCGGACGCGTCTCGAACAAGATGGCTCCCGTCATCCGCCGCCTGTACGAGCAGATGCCCGAACCCAAGTGGGTCATCTCCATGGGCGCCTGCGCCACCTCGACCGGCGTGTTCTCGAACTACGCTCTCGTTCCCGTCAATCAGGTGATCCCAGTGGACGTCTATGTTCCGGGATGCCCCCCGCGGCCTGAGCAGCTCATCTACGCCATTACGCTCCTGCAGAAGAAGATCGAGCAGGATACGCACGTGGGCGCGAAGCTCCTGAATCTGTAAGGGCTTATAGCCCGCCTATAGTCCGGCTCATACTTTTCCGCGTATCGTCGATACGTCGCTTGAGAGACAACGTAGTTTTCTCTCAAGGTGGCGATATGTCGATTTCGTCGATCAGCAATTCATTCCATGCCGGATTTTCCGGAGGCTCCGGGCTGCCGCAACCGGTCAGCGGCGACCAACGCGCTCTGCTCCAGGCTGTCCGAACCGTCAATGCCGCGGCACTGCTCGGCCCAGACCGCAAACTCACTTTTGTGCGGGATCGCGCGACGCAACAAACCGTCATCCGCGTGGTCAGCAAATCTACCGGAGATGTCGTCGCGCAGCTTCCTTCTGAAGATGTTCTGCGAATGGCCGAAGAGTTGAACGGAGGGCAACAATCCACACCGCATGGCTAGCCCAGTTCACAACCCATACCGTCAGGACGAAATTCTCACCAGCGATCCCTTGAAGCAGGTGCAGCTCCTGTACCACGCCGCTATCGACGCCGTGATCGCGTCGCGGCGTTACATGCAGGAGAAGAATATCGCCGAGCGCTCCCGCTCCGTCATGAAAGCCTGGAGTATCGTCAATGAGCTGCTCCATTCGCTCAATCACGCCGCCGGAGGCGAGTTAAGCCGCAATCTGGCTGCGCTCTACACCTACATGCAAACTCAGCTGCTGGAAGCCAATACCCAGCAGGTGGAGCCTCCTTTGGCCGAAGTCGAGAAGCTCCTCACCACGTTGCTCGAAGGCTGGGCCAGCGCGACACTTCCGGCAGCAGCGGCCCAAGCCGCCGGCACCTTTAGCGGCCCACACGCCGAGAGTAGGGATGCGCATACACCGGATTACGTCCCTTTAAATTGTTCGTACTAGCCTATGGCGGTACAACCTCGGTCGACAAAAACCCGTAATCTCTACCCTGGACAACACTTGTCATTCATCCGATCTATCCCCAGGGGCCGCTCCTTAACCCGGTGCTAGGGCGAATTTCCTGAAATTCACCGGCAGACGCGGAACGCGATTCCCCTTAGGATAGAGAAGGAAGAGCATGACGGAACCGGCGGCCATCGACATTTATGATCTCCGCAAGACTTATGGGGACAAAGCCGCCGTTGATGGCATCAGCCTGCGCGTCGAGCAAGGTTGTTTCTTCGGATTTCTCGGCCCCAACGGCGCCGGCAAAACCACCACCATTAAAATGTTGATGGGACTCGCGCAGCCCACCTCCGGCAGCATCTCCCTCCTCGGACACCCCATGCCCGCCGACGCGCTCGACGTCAAACAGCAGATCGGCCTCGTGCCCGATGAATCGCTGCTGTTCGATCACCTCACCGGAGCCGAGTACATCGAATTCGCGGGACGCATCTACGGCCTGGACCGCGCCACCGTCCGCCAGCGCTCCGCCGAACTCCTCGATCTGTTCGAACTCAGCAGCGCGCCGCGAAAACTGATCGCCGAATACTCCAAGGGAATGCGCAAGCGCGTCGCCATGGCTGCGGCTCTCATCCATCGGCCTAAACTCTTTCTGATGGACGAACCTTTCGAAGGCGTCGATGCCGTGGGCGCGCGCCTCATGAAAGAAATCCTATTGGAACAAGTGCGTCACGGCGCCACAATTTTTCTGACCTCACACGTGCTCGAAGTAGTCGAGCGTTTGTGCGATCGCGTCGCCATCATTCACGATGGACATCTGGTGACCGATAGCAGCATGGACGATCTCCGTCACGGAGACGAATCTCTCGAAGACGCCTTCGTGCGCGCCGTAGGAGCGGGACGCGGCGAAACACTCGCATGGCTGTAGAAGCAAAAAGTCGTAGGCGCAAAAAGTGATAGGCACACGGTAGAAAACATGCCCGTAGCCACCGCCATCCTGTGGGCCCAGTGGAGAACGCTCCGCAACCGTCGCGGACGCGGCGGCAGTATTTGGGCGACCATCTCCAACATCATCTGGTACGGCGCCTGGACGCTCGCGGCCATTCTGCTCGGGAAAATCGTCAGCGAACGCAGTGGCATCCAGGTGATCCACTCCGTACTTCCTGCCACGCTCCTGATGATCACGCTCTATTGGCAGGTGATCCCTCTTCTCATGGCCACCACCGGGGCCTCGCTCGAGATGCGCAAGTTGCGCGCCTATCCCATTCCCGATGGTCAACTCTTTTGGATCGAAGCGATGCTGCGCGCCACCGCCGGCATTGAAATGATCCTGATACTCACCGGCATCGGCATCGGAGCACTGCTCAACCCGGCCTATCCCAAGTGGGCTCCTGTCGCGATCCTCGCCTACATGGTTTTCAATCTCTTGCTGGCCATCGGCATGCGCGATCTCGTCGCACGCTTGATCGCCAATCGCCGCGTCCGAGAAGCGGGCTTCTTCTTCTTTGCCATGTGCGTGGCGCTACCGCAATTGCTGCTCACGCGACGGATCCCCGGCGGGATGCGCATGCTGGGCGCCATGGGCGGCGAATCCTGGCGCGGATGGCCCTGGGCCTCTGCCGCGCACTTGCTCGAAGGCGAACACTCTTTATTGACGCTCGCCGTCATGGGATTTTGGCTCGTATGGGCCGGCTTATTCGGACGCTGGCAGTTCGCGCGCGCCCTGAAATTCGACGCCGGCGACGCTTCGTCCTCCTCACCTCCCACGGTTGCCCGCCGCGGCCTGATGGAGCGATTCTATCGCCTGCCCGCCGCGCTCTTGCCGGATCCCTTAGGCGCGCTGGTGGAAAAAGAATTTCGCACGCTCACGCGCTCCTCGCGCTTCCGCGTCGTTTTTCTGATGGGCTTCACCTTCGGCTTGATGATCTGGCTGCCCATGGCACTGGGTTACGGAGGGGGCTATGGCGGCCATCGCCCCGGACTCGCGGATAGCTCCCAGGGCTTGCCCTTTATCGCGCGCAATTACCTGACCGTCGTCAGCGTATATTCTCTGCTCTTGCTGAGCGAATCCTGCTTCTGGAACGCCTTTGGATTCGACCGCTCCGCAGCGCAGTTTTATTTCCTGGCGCCCGTTCCGTTCAAGACCGTGCTGATCGCGAAAAACATCGCCTCGCTGTTCTTCATTGCCGCCGAGATCTCTGCCATCGCAATTGTCTGTGTCGCGCTCGGCCTGCCCATGGGATCGCAAAAATTATTGGAAGCCGTCGCCGTAGCAGCCATCATGAGCCTCTTCCTGCTAAGCGCCGGAAACATCCATTCCGTGCGTCAGGCGCGCGGCGTGAACCCCGCAAATTCGTTCCGGACCGCATCCGCCGGACGCATCCAGGCGACCTTGCTCCTGCTCTATCCTCTGATTTTCTCGCCCATCGCGCTGGCCTTCTACGCGCGTTTCTCCTACGATAGCGAGTTCGCCTTTTTCGCCGTCCTGGCGGTCGACGCGTGCATCGGCGCAATCACGTATTTCATCTCCCTGCGCTCCGCCGTAGAAACCGCCGAGGGAACCAAAGAGAGCATGATCGCCGCTCTCTCCACCGCCGACGGCCCCATCGCGGCATAACTCCGAACGCACGTAGATATAGATTCACCGCGTGTTTTTCGACACATCGGACCCGAGCCGCGACCACAGGGAGCGGTCAGAACTTCCGCGCAGAACTTTCAAGGATGCCTACGTCCGCAGCCTCGCACCTTCGACTCCTGCGTGCGCCTTCTTCTCCAACTCCAGCAGCGCGACCTTCGTCGGCAATCCTCCGCCGAACCCTCCGAGTTTCCCTCCAGCCGCAATCACGCGATGGCACGGAATCACAATCGGTAGTGGATTCTTCCCATTCGCCGAACCCACCGCGCGCGATGCCTTCGGATTCCCCACGCGCTTGGCAAGCTCTCCATAAGAGATCGTCTCCGCGTACGGAATCTCCTGCAGCGCGCGCCACACGGATCTCTGAAACGCCGTGCCCTCCGGCGCAAGTGGCAAGTCAAAATCCTGCCGCTTACCCGCGAAGTATTCTTTTAATTGCCGAATGGCTTCCCCCACCGGACCTTTGGACGATTCCGTCCACTCCGCGCGCGGACGCACCGCCTTCCCGTTTTGCGGAAACGAAATCTGCGTCACCGCCTGCGCGTCCCCGGCAATGAGCAGCGGCCCAATCGGCGATTCGTAAGTGGCGTAATTCATTTCGCCCATAGCGTAACAAAATCTCTCGTGGGGCAGGTTGGCAACCTGCGGCGGGTTGGTAACCCGCCCACCGGACGTCAAAGCGCCAGCTTCCCCTGGTACATCATTTCCTTCAACGTAAACTTCGCCCGGATCTCCGACGCCCCCACCTTCGTATAGAACGACATCGCTTTATCGTCCAGCGTGATGTTGTCCCGACGCGAAAAATAGAACGCGATCCCCGGACCACTCGTGCCGAAACGCGAGCCTTCTTCTACTTTTTCCATGCGCAGAAAACCGTCCTTGCGCTCCAGCTTCGTGAACTCTTTGAACATTTGCTGGCGACGCCGTCTCTGCCGATCCGCTTCGTCGTCGCTCGAGTCACGATCGTCACGCCCGCTCCTGCGATCGTCCGAATCGCTGTCGTAGCCGCGCGGACGGTCGTATTCGTCCGGCAAATCGCCAATCAGATTCAGCACGTAGTATTTTTCAAAGTCCGGATTCGGCTTATCGTCGGCTCCCAGCCGCAACGCATCCTGAATCGCCGCCGACGATTCCCAACGCAGCGTCAGTTGATAACTGCGGCGCCCATCGCGCGGATCACCGCCCCGAGGATCACTGCCCCCGGGATAATTCCCACCCGGGTAATTGCCGCCATTGCCTCCCGGATATCTGCTATTCGGCCCTCCGCCCTGCGTCCGCCCGCCGCCCGGAAATCCGATACCTCCACCGGGAAAGCCGATGCCTCCACCTCCGGGATATCCGCCACCACCGCCTCCGGGATAACCGCCGCCCGAATTTCCACCGCCAGGATATCCACCGCCAGGATATCCCCCGCCGCCAATTCCGCGACGACTGCCGCCCTGCGTCCCCGCCGCAATCACCACTTCTTTCGCCCACGGCGACTTCGTCAGCATCCGTTCCACTTCCGACGAATTCCACTCCGAGTACGGTTTCGCATCCCAAAAATCTTTGGACGCAAATCCCCAGGCGGGAACAGCGGCAATACCAGCGGGCACACAGAGCCCGAATCGGATCCAATCGCGTCGATTTAGCATGCGTGTTTGACGCCGTTCAAAGGCATTTGGTTTACGGATTTCATGGCCGAACTTTCATGGTCACAGTAGCACACGGCCATGGCGAGCGGCCCAATTCCAGGAGACGCCCCCTTTCCAGCAGACCACACAGCTCCATATGTTACCGTGAGGTTTCTTCCCCTATTCGCCATGTTCGCCGCCGCTCCCGTGACTACCTCCGCATCACTCACTCTTTGGCAGGGAACCGTCGCCCTGGTCGTAGCCTACGCAGCCGGCGTCATCAACGCATTAGCAGCCGGAGGAACCCTCGTCACCTTCCCCACCCTCATCTGGTTGGGACTCGACTCCATCTCCGCCAACGCCACCAGCACCGTGGCCCTATGGCCTTTCAACATCGGCGCGGGACTCGGCTATTGGCGCGAAACCCGCGCGCTTCCCAAGCGCATGTTGTATATGATCGTCCCCGGCGCCCTCGGCGGATTTGCCGGAGCGCTCCTCTTGCGCCTGACGCCCGTCGCCACCTTTGACCAGTTGGTGCCCTATCTCATCTTGTTCGCGACCATCCTTTTCATGTTGAACGAGCCCATCCAGCGCCTGCTCAAAGGCTTGCATCCCGAAGCCCACCACACCGCCAAATGGTTCACCTATGCGCTGATTTTCGAACTCTTTGTCGGTCTGTACGGGGGTTATTTTGGCGCGGGCATCGGCATCATGATGCTGGCCGCGTTCGCCATTCTCGGCATGACGGACATCCATCAAATGAACGCGCTCAAGAACATTTTGGGCGGCTCGATCAACGGCATCGCCGCGATTTATTTCATCTGGCACAACATGGTCCACTGGCCCTACGTCGCCATCATGGGCATCGGCTCCATCGCCGGAGGCTTCAGCGGAGCACACCTCGCCCGCCGCATCGGCCGCGCCATGGTCCGCAAAATCGTAATCGCCGTCGGCTTCGCCATGGCCGGATCGCTCTTTCTGAAGAGGTAACGTGGGGCAGGTTGGAAACCTGCGCGCGATTGTCAATCGCGCCATCCGCATGAAGTAACGATCTCGCCGCGACAGCCCACTAGTTCCGCTACTCCACGAATCAGCTTTTTCCGCCCCACGCCCTCCTCAAGTCTTGACTTCCGCCCCCAACTCGCGCAAAATAGTGAGGCGAATAAAAGGCGAATATGCGGCCCGACCTCTCCTCTCTTCTCACCACGCTAAAACCACGCAATACTCCTGCATTTACAGGACTTAGCGCAGAGGGTCTCGCCTCCGGATCGTTCTCTCTACCCTCCGGCGCCATCACCGAAATCTCCGGAGCTCTTTCCTCCGGCCGAACTTCGTTCATCCACGCGATTCTGGCGCGCGCCACCGCCGCCGGGGAATGCTGCGCCATGGTCGATTCGGCCGGCGCCTTCGATCCCTGGTCCGCCGCGCAAGCCGGTGTGGATCTGCAAAAACTTCTTTGGGTTCGAGCAAGTGGACGCCTGGACGCGGCACTGAAAGCCGCCGACTTGATCCTACATAGCGGCGGCTTCGGTGTCATTGTGCTCGATCTGTGCGAGGCCTCCGCGCAGGATCTCAATCGCATTCCTCTTTCCTATTGGTACCGTTGTCGCGGCGCCGTCGAAAACACCCCGGGAAAATTCGTCGTCGCAAGTCACGTCCCTCTCGCGAAATCCTGCGCGCGCCTGCCTTTGGAAACGCGCCGCGCCGCTGTTCAATGGACAGGCGCCCAATGGACCGGATCCACGACGTTCTTCAACGGCATCGACTTCGCCGTGCAAGATCGCAAGCCACACACACAGCAACAGCCCACAAGCTTAGCCGGATGAAGAAGGAGCCCACATGTTTGCCTGCTTATACTCTCCTTCCGCATCGCAGCCGTCACTGCTCGCGCTCGCGTCGTCGTTTTCTCCTTTGGTAGAAGACACCGCGCCCGGCGTCGTCGTCTTTTCCATCGTTGGATTGTCAAAGCTCATCGGCACCATCGATCAAATCGCCTCGGCCATCGCACGCGCCGGAGCCGAAATGTTCCTAGGCAAAATTCCGGCGGCAAACGGCAAGCTCCCTGCCCAGCATGTGCAAACCAACCTGGCGATCTCCGCCGATCCCGATACCGCCGTCATCGCCGCGCGCCACCGTGGCGGGCTCACCATGATTCCTCCCGGCCAGGAAGCCGACCGCCTCGGCAACCTGCCCCTGCATGTCCTGGGCGATTTCCTCACCGATGCGGATCTGCAAATCCTCGACACCTTAGATCGCTGGGGCATCAAGACGCTGGGCGAAATGGCCGCGCTGCCTCCTCTGGGCTTCATCGCGCGCTTTGGCGAAACCGGAGAGCGCCTCCTGCGCCTCGCCCGCGGCGGAATGCAGCGGGCATTGAAGGTGCGCGAAGCTCCCGAAACCTACGAACGCCGCGTGGACCTGGAGCATCCGCAAGCCCTCTTGGAGCCTCTGCTCTTCGTGATCTCCTCTATGCTGCAGGACCTCATGGAAGCCCTCCGCAAGCAAGGCCTCGCGACCAATCGCGTCACGCTAGGCTTGCGCCTCGTGAGGAAAACGGAACACGCCTCGCTAAATACGATCCCGCAAAACAAGACAGCCCGGACCCGAGCCGCGACCATAGGGAGCGGTCCAGCGCTCTCTCCTGCGCTCCATCGCACCTTGGAGTTTCCCGTTCCCGTCCGCGATCCGCACGTCATCTTGAAACAACTGCAGTTCGATCTGGAGGCACACCCGCCGCACTCAGCCATCCTTGGCGTGCACGTGCATCTCAATCCCGTGGAGCCTCGCGCTCTGCAGCACGGCCTGTTCGTGCCGCAAGCTCCCGCGCCGGAAAAATTATCGCTGACGCTCGCGCGCCTCACCGCTCTCGTCGGCGAAGGCAACGCCGGATCTCCCGCCTTGCTCAACACCCATCGCCCCGACGCGTTCCAGATGCAGGCATTTTCGCCAGAAAAAAGAATAGGGGGAGGAAATGGGGACGGGGGCGGAAAGGAGAACAGTCTACTCTGTCCCCAACCACCAGTGCCCGGCGCACCATCGGAATCTCTCCGTGGACCCAGCGGGATCTCCCCGCTCTCCGCTTTCCGTTTCGCGTTCCGTTACGCGCGCCCCGCGCCCTCCGCGCAAGTGCGCCTGAAATCTGAGCGCCCCATCACCGTCAAATTCCAAACGCACCGCAATACTCGTGAAGTACTCGCCTCCGCCGGACCCTGGCGAGCCTCCGGCGATTGGTGGACGCCTTCTCCCTGGGACCGCGAAGAGTGGGACATCGAACTCAGCGATGGCGGCCTCTACCGCGTCTTCCGCTCCTCCCGCGAATGGTTCCTGGAAGGCGTGTATGACTGAGGGAGTCAGGAGTCAGGAGTCAGGAGTCAGGAGTC